>JAUIIK010000058.1 GCA_030431755.1 Chloroflexia bacterium | reverse complement strand
CGGCCGCATGGTTGACTTCCAGAACCCGAAGCCGGATATGAACTTTCTGATGACCGGCCCCGTGACGGTCGGACTCGACATGGAAGAGTCGCCGACCGGCGTCTATAAGCCGAAATTCCTCGACGCCGGCCAGAATCCGCCCGAAGGTGTGATCCTGCACTACTGGCTGGGTTCGAAGCCCGATGACGAAATCAAGCTGACGATCACCGACGAGGCGGGTAACGAGGTTGCGTCGTACACCAGCGATGCCGACACCGTCCCGCATCTGTCGACGGCTGCCGGGATGAACCGCTTCGTCTGGGATTACCGCTACGATCAGCCGGTGACCCTCGAAGATGGCGACGATTTGCCCGCGAATCTGCTGCCAAAGGCTGTGCCAGGTACCTACAACCTGACACTTTCGGCGGGCGGGGTGGAATCCAGCCAGTCCGTGACGATCGTCGCGGACCCGCGTCTGCCGTGGTCAGAGGAGGACCTCGTCGAGCAGCGCGATCTCAAGCTGGCGATGCGCGCCAAGATCAGTGAAATCCACGAGTCCGCCAACCGCATCCGGCGCACCAAGGATCAGATCGAGTCGGTCATCGGGCGTGACGGCGTCTCCAACGAGCTCAAGGAGCAGGGCCAGAAGCTGATAGATGATCTGACCGAGCTCGAAGGTCAGCTTGTGAACCTCGACCCGCACGGCCGCAAGCGCGGCGCGAACGCGGTGGTCGAGAAGCTCAAGACCCTGGCGGCGATGATCGACGAGGGCGACAGCGCCCCGACCCAGCAGATGCACAACGTCTTCCACGAGGTATCGGAGGAGACCGCCGGCAGCCTGGAGGGCGTCTCGACGCTCTTCCGCAACGACGTCCCGGCCTTCAACGAGCAGGTCGAGGCCAGCAACCTGCCGCCGGTTGGGTAGGAAGAGACAAGTGCAACTGTAGGGGTGGAGTTCATCTCCACCCGGTTGTCGGTCACGACAACATGCGAGCGCCGATCTTGAGTTGAGTTGGCCATTACGTCCAATGATGCTCATCAAGGGCGTTCGCTGGGTGGAGACAAGCTCCACCCCTACGATGTTCTTCATTCGTCATCTATGGGGTTCATTATTCGTTAACCGAGGTATGAGGGGTGTATATGGACGCATCATCCAGTCTGCCGCAGGTCGTCATCGAAACCGAGCACGGCTCGATCACGGTCGAGATCGATACCGGGAGCGCCCCCAGGACGGCGGCAAATTTCCTGCATTATGTTGATAACGGCTTCTACGACGGTGGGCGCTTCCACCGGACGGTGACGCCGGACAACCAGCCGAATGATGAGATTCGGATCGAGGTCATCCAGGGCGGGACCGATCCTGAACGCGATGACGAGCGCAACGACCCGATCCCGCTTGAGCGGACAACCGCCACCGGCCTGAAGCACGTCGACGGCACGATCTCGATGGCCCGCTTCGCGCCGGACAGCGCCGTGTCGGACATCTTCTTCTGTATCGGCGACCAGCCGGTGCTCGACTTCGGCGGGATGCGCAACCCCGACGGCCAGGGCTTCGCCGCCTTTGGCCGGGTGCTCGACGGCATGGATGTCGTCCACACGATCCAGCAGCAGCCCTACGAGGGCCAGCGCCTGACCCCGCCGGTGACGATCCAGCGAGTTCGGCGCGTGGACCTCTAACGAGTTTCGCAACCAGATGGGCGAACCCATCGTTCTAGCGGATATACCGTTTGTCGACACCACAACCGGAGGACCGCAACGATGGGTACTTGGCGATCATGGTCCGCGCGATTTCCCCTGACCGTGCCGGGAATCGGCGTCGTGCTTGCCGTGCTGACGATCTCGGCCCCGCTACAGATCGCAACGGCAGCTGATCCGGATCTCGTCTACTTCCACGAATCCACAGACTCGGTCACTGATGTCCGGACCGACGGCCAGTACGCGCTCTGGCGTGTCCGCTCACCATCGGTTCACCAGGATTGCGCGGACATCATGGTCAGCACGCTGGCCCAGTCTGAGCCCGAGGTGCTCGCTACCGTCGGCGGCAATGGCTACTACGCCGTCGAGGATGGCATGGCGGTCGTCAGCTCGCTCGAAGCGCCGTGCGACGCCGGTAGCGAGCCAGTCTCCGGTGGCGTCACGCTCTTCGATATCGCCGGTGACGCTTCCCGCCCGCTGAGTGCGGCTGCCGCGCCCGGCCTGGTAGCCCTGGATCTACCCTACGTTGCCTGGGTCGCATACACCGATGATGATGATGGGAGCTCCCTTGCCACGATCTGGGCGTTGGACACCCAGCAGGACACACCCCCGACGGCGGTCTATACGTTTGAGCGCGACGCGCAGGACGTGCTTGAGCTGTTTCTGGTGAACGACACCGTCTATTGGACGATTGGCGAGCGTTTCTCGGATTCTGCCGAGACGGGTATCGCCCAGATAGGCGACGACGCCAGCTTCTTCCGGTCGCTCCACGATACGACCGAGGTCGCCATCACTGGCAATGTTATGGTAACTGTCACCGAAGGTCGACCACTTCTCTACGATCTCTCCAGCGCCGAAGTTCGTTGGCTCGCCGATAGCGGCTCCGATGTCGCCACGGACGGTCGCTACGTCTATTGGTCCGAGCCAACGGAATCAACACTCACGATCGTTGGACTCGACCTTGAGACAAACGCCCGCTTCACCCTCTGGGAAGTGCGTGGCACTGCCGACACAGCGGCGGGTCTCGTCGGGAACATCTCGGCTGGCGCAGACGCTGTCGTCTGGACTCACTACGGGTTCGATAGCTATCTCTCCGCAATCTACGCGATGTCGTTGACCGTGGCGCTCCCTTCCGCGGCCCAGCCGGCTCCCGGCATGACGAGCCCGGACTGGACTTACTATCCCGAGTCAGGCCACTACCTGGCCAACGACTTCCGAGATTTCTGGACCGACAACGGCGGCCTGCCGGTCTTCGGCTACCCGTTGACTGAGGAGTTCGACTACCTGAGTCCCGAAACCGGCAACGCCCACGCAGCCCAGATGACCGAGCGGCAGCGCTTCGAGTGGCACCCGGAGAACATCGGCACACCTTATGCTGTCCTGCTCGGACGCCTCGGAGAGACGATTCTCCATGACCAGGGTCGCGACTGGGAGACGTTTGAGAAGGCCGACCCGTCAGCAGACCACTACTTCGACGCCACCGGCCACGCGATTACGCCGGAGTTCTACGGCTACTGGTCCAGCCATGGCCTTGACCTGGGTCACAGCGGGGTCAGCTTCGACGAGTCGCTGGCGCTCTTCGGCTACCCGCTCTCGGAACCAATGATGGAAACCAACGCCGACGGCGACACGGTGCTGACGCAGTACTTCGAGCGTGCCGTCTTCGAGTATCACCCCGACAACCCCGAGCCGAGCCAGGTCTTGCTACGCCGCCTGGGTGCGGAGCTAATGGATAGTTGGGAATGGGCTACTAGCGGTTAGCGCGTCGCAAGCACGCTATCACTGCAATTGGATCTCGAAGAGCCTCGTCGCGCCAATCACTGGCGTGGCGAGGTTCACTTGGCTGTACGCTGTCGTGCCATCGAGAAACTACGATATCCAGCACCTCAGTCTACGCGATAGAAACCCCAGCACCTTCGATTTAGATTGACATCATCGTTCAACGAATCCGGCAGATCCCGGCGAAGAGTGCATAAGGGGACGACATGCATAGTCACTACCATACGGTCCAGAGGCCGATAACACAGCTTTTGATGTGGATTGCCATCCTTGCGACAGTTGTCATGCTGCTCCCGCCCTTGCAAACCGCGCATGCCGGATCGGTCGCTGATCAGACGAAGATTCACGCTAATGAGACGACATCCACTTCCACATTCAGAGATCCGCACACAGACGGTGAATATGCGCTCTGGCACGATCTAACACGCTCCAACAGCATTAGGTGCTCGAACGTCGAAGCAGTCCGGCTAGGTGATCGTGAGGACGTCATCCAGCTGGGACGGGTTCACAACGGAGCAGTTGCAGCCATTGACGATGGCAAAGCCATTCTTGGTAGCCATGAGGTGTCAGGCTGTGTCGCCGGGCAGTCCAACGGCATTCCCGGCGGGGTTCGCCTGATTGACCTCGAAACCGGCGCTGTTACGCCAATCACCGGCGCGGCGGTCCAGGCGGTCGATATCGACGGCGACGTCATCGCCTGGCTCGAAAATGACTTCGTAAATCCGGCAATCGAACCCGATGTGCGTTCGCTATGGGTGCAAGATCTGGCAACTGATGAGCCGGCCACTGAAATCGAACGCTATGAAATCGAGGATGGTGGGGTTCAGCTCTTGCACGTAGATGGCCAGCGGGTGTTCTGGGTACGCTGGTTCGGTGCAAATACGATTGACACCTTTGGCCAAGGTGATCTGGTCGAGGTCATGGCAGCTCAGGCTGGGCAAGTCCCAGATCTTATCGCGTCATTTGATGGAGGACTGGCTGAGCTTGCAATCGCCGGCGAGCTTATCGTGACCATCACCGATGACCGTCCACAATTGCACGATCTATCGTCCGGGGAGTCGCGCTGGCTTAGTGATAACTCGGCGTCGGACATCGCGACGGATGGCCGCTATGTATTCTGGACTGAGGGCGAAGACCGCAGGGTTCAACTCATTGGCTACGACTGGCTCACCAATTCGCGCTTCATTCTCTGGGACGCACGCTCCGATTCGGACGCTGACGACGCGGGGACCGTTCGCGACATCGACATTCAGGACGGTACGCTCGTCTGGGTACACGGTGGCTACAACACCTGGATGTCCTCAACACATGCGGCGCGGCTAGCCAATCACCTACCCTCCGCCCGCCGCGTGGATCCGGGCACGACGAATCCCAACTGGACCTACTACTCCGAATCAGGCCACTACCTGGCCAACGACTTCCGGAACTACTGGGAGAACAACGGTGGTCTGTCCGTATTCGGCTACCCGCTGACCGAAGAGTTCGACTACCTCAGCCCGGAGACGGGCAGCGCCCATGCGGCCCAGATGACCGAGCGGCAGCGTTTCGAGTGGCATCCGGAGAATGCGGGCACGCCCTACGCCGTGCTCCTTGGCCGCCTCGGCGAGGCAATCCTCGAGGCGCAGGGCCGGGATTGGACAACCTTCGAGAAGGCCGACCCGTCCGCAGACCACTACTTCGAAGCCACTGGCCACGCTATAGCGCCCGAGTTTTATGACTATTGGGCCAGCCACGGTCTCGATCTCGGTTATGGCGGGGTCAGCTTCGAGGAGTCGGTAGCGCTCTTCGGCTACCCGCTGTCAGAATCGATGCTGGAGACCAACGCCGATGGCGACACCGTCCTGACGCAGTACTTCGAGCGGGCCGTCTTCGAGTACCACCCCGACAACCCCGCATCGAGCCAGGTCCTGCTGCGCCGCCTGGGAGCGGAGCTAATGGAGAGTTGGGGTTGGTAGGTTGGTGAGTTTGTAGTGGGTAGTTAGCAGCCATCGGCCCTCATCCCCTAACCCCTTCTCCCAATCCTGGGAGAAGGGGCACCGACCCCGCCGCCAGTGTCGTTGCGCTTATGTCTTTCTCCCCTCTCCCAGGATTGGGAGAGGGGCCGGGGGTGAGGGCTCTTAGCTCATCCTACTCCCGCCCCAGCAGCTCTGCCGCTTCGACCGTCAGCCGGACCAGCTGGGCGAGGCCGGCCGGGATCGGGGCGACCGGGACTTGTTCGTGGATCGTGTGGGTCCGTTCGCCGTGGGAGATGCCGATGCAGATGGTCGGGACGCCGCGGCTGACGGGGATGTTCATGTTGGTGCTGGAAGCCTGGTACTCAGGTGTAAGCCCGACCCAGCGGATGGCGTCGGCTGCCAGGAGCGCCATTGGGGCGTCTTCCGGCATCCCTCCGGCCGGGCGCTCGCCGACGATTTCAACGACGCTCTCCAGCCCCTTGCCGGGCTTCGACTCGATGATCTTGCGGACCTTCGCGCTGAGCTTCTCCAATTCGCCGGGATCGGTCGAGCGCATATCGACCAGCGCCGAGGCGCTCGGGGCGATGGTATTGACCGAGGTGCCGCCGCTGACGGTGCCGACGTTAAAGGTCGTCTTCGGGTTGGTTGGCACTTTGATATCGGCGATGGCGGCGATGATCCGGCCCATGTCGTGGATGGCGCTCGGCGTGCCGAACGCGCCGAAGGAGTGGCCACCGGGGCCGTTGACCGTCACCAGCCAGCGGTTGGAGCCGACGGCGACGTGGACGACCCGGCCGAGGTGCCCGTCGATGACGAGGTGGCCGGCCAGCTCGCCGCGCTCCTCGTCGCGGTCGACCGCGGCGCGCGCGCCCTTCAGATTGCCGAGACCCTCTTCCCCAACCGTCGCCGCGGCAACGAGGTCGATATCGGTTTCAATCTCCAGCGCGTCGAGGATGTCGAAGGTTGCGAGCATTGCCGCCAGGCTCAGGCTGTTGTCGCCGACGCCGGGGCCGTAGAGCCAGTCACCCTCGCGCCGGGCGTTGATCTCGGTGCCGGCCGGGAATACGGTGTCGAGGTGGGCATCGAGTAAGAGTACTGGGCCACCCTTGTTGCCACGCCGGGCATAGACGTTGCTGACGCTGTCGATCTCCGGCTCGTAGCCGCGCTGACGGAGCAGTTCGGCGACGAACTCGGCGCGCTCCTGCTCGGCATCGGTCGGGGCGGGCACGTTGCAGATGTCGACGGTAAGCTGGCAGACCTCGTCGAGCCTGCTGGCGCTTGCTTCACGAATGTTCTTGAGCAGTCCTTGCGATAGCGCCACAGCCAGCATCCTCTCGTCGCGCCCGCGCCCGCTGCGCCCGGCGTCGTCGCTAGATTCTAGCCCTGTGCCTGTCCTGGGGTCGATGGGCTATTCTGTGAGGTTGCTGGCTGCCAAGCCCGCGTCGATCTTCGCGGCCAGGATGAAGTCGTTGCGGTGGAGATTCTTGATCGCGTGGGTCCAGATCGTTACCGTGACCTTGCCCCACTCGGTGGTGATCCGGGGGTGATGCCCCTCCTCCTCGGCCAGCTCGCCGACGATGTTGGTGAACGCGAGAGCCCTGGCGAAGTTGGAGAAACGGAAGACGCGCCGCAGGCGCGGGATATCGCGCACGGTCACGAGCTTCCAGTCCGGGATCTCCTGTTGCCAGCGCTCGACCTCGTCGTCAGTCGCAGCCGGCGCGCCGGGCCGGCAGGCGACGCACTCCATTTCCGTCAATGAGTCCATCAAGAAACCTTCCTGTCCAGGTTCTGGTGTGTGAAACGGGAGGGCGATTCTATCCTTGGTTCGGCTAGCTCCCACCCCGTCCAGTGTACGATGGGCAAGAATGAGCAATGTCAGGCTTGCGAATGCGATGAGCCCGCGCGGCAACGGGCGGGCCGGAATGGAGCAGGAGCCGATGAAGGGGTATACCAGGGCCAGCCGTGCGACGACGCAGCTGCCGGCGCAATACGAGAACGCTGCCGGCCGTGATGTCGTCGATAGCACCGGGCATCATCTCGGACATGTGACCGATATCGTCTTCGACAGCTACCATGTCGAGCGCGCTTTTCTGGAGATTGAGTCCGATGGCCGCTTCGAGATTCGCCACAAGCACTTCCTCGCGCCAGTCGGGGCAGTGGACCTCGAGGCCGACCCCATCGCCGTCGGCATGACCACCTCCGAGATGGAGAAGATGCCGGGCCACGACCACTCGGTTCCGTTTAGCGAGGAGTACGAAGTGGCGTTGATGGGCTTCTGGGGTACGCAGATGCACCAGGATGTCGAGGCCGTGCGCGATCCGTTGGTCGAGCGTCCCGGCGAATCCCATTCGATGCGCCCCGAGCAGTTCGACAGCGACCCGGACTCGCCACACTCGCGCTATCGCTCGTCGCGCGGCAGTTAGGCGGAGGCGTCAGGATGTCCCAGGCGCCGGTGCTTGCGCTGAATGCCGACCAGGCACGTTGGACCTGTTCCAGCGACTGCTTCCAGATGATTGCCGATCCGGTGCCGGAGGAGTTGCAAAAGCGGGCAATCGAGGCGCTGCGCTTCGGTGTCGATGCCGGCGCGGACTTCCATATGATCGCCGTCGGCAGCAGCCGGGTTGAGACAGACCGCTACATCAACTGGCTGCTCCACTCGACGATCGAACACCTTGAACCCTGCTGCGACTGGTGTTATGTCATGAACTTCCAGCAGCCGAATCTGCCACGGGCGGTGCGGCTGCCGAGCGGCGAGGCGCGGGCCTTCAAGCAAGCGGTCGAACAGGCTATCGACGATCTCCAGGCGGCGATTCCGGACGCCTTCGAAGCCGAGCCCTACGAAGAGCGCCGCCGCATGTTGCTCGAAGAGTTCTCGAACCGCCGGGATGGGGCGTTCGAGGAATTGCAGCAGCGCGCAACCGCGGTCGGCTTTGCGTTGATCCAGACTCCGAACGGGCTCGGGCTCGTGCCGGTTGCCGACGGCCAGCCGATGCAGCCGCAGGATTTCGCGCAGCTTCCAAAGGAAGAACAAGAACGGCTGAATGCGGCGCGCAGCGAGTTGAACGCTGACCTGGAGCGCACGCTTCGGACCGTCCGCGAGCTCGAGAGTGAAGCGCGGGGCGTCTTGCGTGAACTCGACCAGAGTATCGCCAGTGAGATTGTCGAACACCAGCTAGCCCCGCTGCGGGAGCGCTACCGGGAGAACCCGCCTGTTATCAGCTATCTTGAAGAGATGGCGGCCGACATCATCGACAATCTCCCGGCGTTCCGGCAGAGTCATGACGATGACCAAGCCGCCGCGATGGTGCGGCCAGAGGCGGTCCAGGTGGCCGAGTTCTTCCGGCGCTACCGGGTGAACGTCATCGTCGACCACCACGGCGAAACCTCGCCGGTTGTGCTCTTCGAGGAGAACCCGACCTACGGCAATCTCGTCGGCCGGATCGAGCGGCGGGGTGTCCTCGGCACGTTGGTGACCGATTTCACGATGATCCGCGCCGGCGCGTTGCTCAAGGCGAATCAGGGTTTCCTGATCCTCGACTTGCGCGATCTCGTCAGCGCGCCGTTTGCCTGGGAAGCGCTGAAGCACGCGCTCCAGCGAGGGGTCGTGCGGATCGAGGAGATGAGCCAGCTGGCCGGCACGGTGGCGACGACATCGCTGGAGCCGGAGCCGATCCCGCTGGACATAAAAGTGATCCTGATGGCCGACGCTATGCTGGCGGCACAGATCGCAGCGGTCGATCCCGAGTTCGGGAGTCTCTTCAAGGTGCGGGCCGAGTTCCATGCTACAGCAAGGCGCGATGACGAGTTGGTCCAGGCACTGGCCTCGTTCCTGGTTGCGATCCGCGATGGTACGCGGCCGCCGCTTGCGCCGTCGGGTGTCGCCCGTATCCTCGAGTACGCGGCGCGTCTGGCCGGTGACCAGCGCCGCTTGAGCGTTGAGCTTGAGCCGCTATCGGACCTCGCCCGCGAGGCGATGCAGATTGCCTGGACTAACGGGCTGCGATCTACAACCGGCGAGGTGGTCCAGGAGGCAATTGAGGCGCGGCGTGCGCGCGCACTCTACAGTGCCGAGCGGCTGCGGGAGATGCTGGTGGACCGCACGATCATGGTCGACACTGACGGCGAGGTTGTCGGGCAGATCAACGGCTTGACGGTGATGTCGCAATCGGGGCACGCGTTCGGGACGCCGGTGCGGATTACCGCGCGCACCTTCGCAGGACGACAGGGCATCGTCAACATTGACCGTGAGGTCGAGCTCGGCGGTCCAATTCAGAGCAAGGGCGTCTACATCCTGGCGGGATTCCTCGGCGAACTCTTCGGCCGCGAGCAGCAGCTGTCATTGACGGCCAGCCTCGTCTTCGAACAGACCTACTCTCCGGTCGAGGGCGACAGCGCGTCGCTCGCCGAGCTATGTGCATTGCTCTCCAGCCTATCCGGCTATCCGCTGCGGCAGGACCTGGCTGTCACTGGATCGGTCAATCAGCGGGGCGAGGTGCAGGCGATCGGTGGCCTGAATGAGAAGGTCGAAGGCTTCTTCGATCTGTGTGTCGAGCGCGGCCTCACCGGAACCCAGGGCGTCGTCTTTCCGGAGGCGAATGCCGTCAATCTGATGTTGCGGCCCGATGTCGTGCGGGCGGTCGCCGACGGCCGGTTCCAGCTCTACCCGGTCGCGACGGTCGAACAGGCGGTGGCGCTCTTTACTGGTCGACCACCAGGCGATCCCGCTGAAGCGGGAGATGTCGAGGATGCGACCGTCTTTGGCCGGGTAGCGCGCCGCTTGCGCCAGTTCGCCGACGCGACGCAAACCCACGTCCACGGCGATTCGTCGGGCTAACCGGCCGCCGGACACTGGCAATCGGCGCATAAGCGAACATCCGCTCCTGCGAGGGCCCGCACTTCATTTGCGGCACGCTCGCACGCGGCAATTACGGGAGATGTTTCACGTGGAACATGCGCCGGATTGTTTCACGTGAAACGTTCCAGCTTCTGGCTATACTGACACGACGTTCGTGAAGGAACACCTTGCCGAGATAGAGGGGGAGACATGCCGACGCTTGTGCGCCTCATCAGCGCCTGCACGGTATTTGTAGGACTTATCGCGTTTACGCCGGCTAGCCCGGTATCCGCCGCTGGCGTCGTCGGGACCGGCACGGCGGCCAGCTGCACGGAAGCGGCGCTCGACGCCGCGTTAGCCGGCGGTGGCCTGGTTACATTCAATTGTGGGGCTGGAGCGACCACCATTCCGCTCAGCAGCGAGAAGATCATCACGGTCGATACCCAGGTGAACGGCAACGGGTCGATCACTCTCGACGGCCAGAATCAATCGCGGCACTTCTGGGTAGCGGACAACACAAGCCTCAACATCAGTGGGTTGACGCTGACCGGCGGCAACGGTGCTGGCGCCAGCGACGACGGCCGTGGCGGCTCCCTCTTTACGATGTTCGGCACGATCAACATTCACGACAGCACGATTAGCAACAACAGCGCGGCGATCTCCGGCGGCGCGATCCGCGTCGTTTCCGGGACCGTGACGATCACCGATAGCGTCATCAATAGCAATACTGCGCTGCGCGGTGGCGCAATCCGCAGCAGTAGCGTCGGCACGGTGACGATCACGAATAGCACGCTGAATGGCAACGCCGCTACCGAGACCGATGGCGGCGCGATCCACGAGAGCACTGGCTTTGTCACGATTATGAGCAGCACTCTCAGCGGCAACAGCGCCGCTGGCGAAGGTGGCGCCATACGCTCTGGCCGCTCACTGACGATTCACGACAGCACAGTTAGCGGCAACATCGCCTTCCAGGGCGGCGGCATTCGTGCTTCAGGCGCGAATGTGTCGATCACGGCAAGCGAGATTGTCGATAACGTCGGCGAGAACTTGGGCGGTGGGCTATCTGCGAGTAATGGCGTCGTCACCATCGAGACAACCACGATCTCCGGCAATACGACATCGGGTACTGGTGGTGGCGCGAATCTCAGCGGGGGCACAGTCTCACTCCTTCAGAGCACCATAAGCGGCAACAATGCAACGAGTGGCGGTGGCATCACCAGATTCGCCGGCACAATGGAGATAGAGAACAGCACAGTGAGCGGCAACACCGCTGCCACGAGTGGAGGAGGGATATGGGCTGCCGCGTCCGCAATGGTCGATATTTCCAGCAGCACGATTGTCGACAATGGCGCTGGTGATGGCGGCGGCCTCCTGGGCTCCGGCGTTACCATCCGGCTCGATCACTCGATCATCGCCGACAACCCGGCCGGCGGGAACTGCGCCGGGAGCACGATCAGCTCCCTCGACTACAACCTCAGCGACGATGCCACGTGCAATCTCGCGCAAGGCAACGACCTCCCGAATACGCCGCCCGGAGTCACCGCACTTGGGGATTTCGGCGGCCCGACGCAGACGCACCACCCGCTGGAGAGCTCGGCGGCCATCGATTCGAGCACCTGCGCGGTTGCGGCAGATCAGCGCGGCGTCTCCCGGCCACAGAATGTGGATTGCGACCGTGGCAGCGTCGAGGCGCGGGAGTCGGTGGAGCTAACCGAGCTGTGCGCGAGCTATTACACCGGCGCGGTGAGCGTGGCCGCCGGTGGTCAGTGCGGAGCGGGGCAGATGCTGCTTTCGTTGCCGAGCCCATGGTCATTGACGTTTTGCCTCAACCCCTATACTGGCCAGTTAACCCTTGCGTTCCGTGGCGACTGCACACCGCCGCGAACGGCGCATGTCTATCCGGACGACGGCCCGTTGACGCTCTGCTGGAGTCTCTACACCGGCAGGCTGCGGGCTGCGACTGATCCGGCCTACTGTTCGCTCCTGGGCGAGGTGCCGGCCCGCTTGCCGCTCGCCCCGTAGTTCGTTTGCGCGGTGATGGACCGGGGCCGCGAGACGGTGGCTCCAGAACAGTGGGGGGAGTTCATCTCCGCACGGATTTCGCTTCGACCCCGCGGCCGGGTGGGGATGAACTCCACCCCACGCGTTACGATGATCAACGGCCCTCGATGTGCATGTGACCAGGTAGCGGTGTTTCACGTGAAACACCGCTACCTGGTCTTAAGTGGACATAACGAAGAAGCCGCATCGCTTGGGGGCTAACCCTACTTTTTGCGCTGACTTCTATAAAGAACTCTGACCCTGTGGCACAATCGGGGACGGGTTAGCGTGCCGCGGCGTGCGCGGCATAACTTGCGTCTCATTACAGAGGTAAGGAGTCGATCAACGCTGATCGGCCCAGGGTCGGAACGAAGGGACCTCGACCATGTCCGTTGAAACCACCAAGCGCCATACAACGGAGGCTGGGCAATCCAACAAGCCTGCCGCGATCGAGGCGAACGGTGTACACAAGGTCTATGACACAGGCGCCGTACGGGTCCACGCCCTCCGAGGCATCAATTTCGAGGTCAAGCCGGGCGAAATGGTCGCCGTCATGGGTGCCTCTGGCTCCGGCAAGACGACCCTGCTCAACTGTCTCTCCGGTCTCGACACCGTCACCGAGGGCGTCGTCAAAATCAACGGCACCGACCTGGCCGACATGACCGACAATGAACGCACCGACTACCGCGCATCGAACATGGGCTTCATCTTCCAGACCTTCAACCTCTTGCCAGTCCTCAGTTCTGTTGAAAATGTCGAGCTCCCGCTCGTCGTGAGCGGTGTCAAACCATCCGATGCGCGCGAAAAGGCGCTTGAGATGCTCGATCGCGTCGGGTTGCGAGACTGGGCTGGACACAAGCCCGCCGAACTCTCCGGCGGCCAGCGCCAGCGCGTCACCGTTGCGCGCTCGCTCGTCAATGAGCCGGCAATCATCTGGGCCGATGAGCCGACTGGCTCACTGGACTCGGAAAACGCCGCTGAAATCATGCATCTGATGCGCCGGCTCAACGAGAAGAATGGCCTGACCTTTGTAATCGTGACACACGATCCGCGCGTTGCCAGTGTTTGCCGGCGGTTGGTGCGGATGAGCGATGGCGAAATCATCTCCGACGAACCGGTGGAGTCGGCCTTCGATGAAGATGGCTTCGCTGCCCAATTCGCCGAATAACTCCAGGTATTCACCGCATTCCGGATGCTCACGCTGTCGCTTGAGAGTCCGGTGCTGTCTGTTCGTGCGCGCTAGCCTAAGGACGTTCACCCATGGATAACATTTTCGGCCTCTCGATGAACTGGATCCTCATCGTTTTGGCTGTCATCGTCGGGATCTGCCTGATCTCGATTGCCGCCATCGCCATCTTCCGCCCGGTGGTTTTCAAGATGGCTCTTCGCAACCCGCCGCGCCGCAAGGCCCAGACGATCCTCATCATCCTCGGCTTGATGCTGGCGACGTTGATCATCTCGTCGGCGCTGACGACCGGCGACACGCTTGACCACAGCATTAAGGACATCACCTATAGCAGCCTCAATCGAGTCGACATAAGTGTGGGTTTCGTCGGTGAGGCTGGCGGTAACGGTAGTCTCTCGGTCAACAACCAGCCAATCTCGGCCGATCTGGCCGATGAGCTCTCCGCGCAGTTCGCGGGCGACCCCGATTTCGAGAGTTTCTTACCAGTTCTCACCGCGGACGTGCCGATCATCAATCAGGAGGCCAGGCTCAGCGAACCATCCGCGATCTTAACCGGACTCGATCTTGAGCAAGTTGCGTCAATCGGTGGCATCGAGACACCGGGCGGCAGCTCGATCGACCTCAGCCAGCTTGGCCCGGATCAGGCCATCGTCTCCGAGACCCTGGCCCGCGATCTCGAAGCCCAGGAGGGCGACACCATACGGATGGTGATCAACAATGAGCCGGTCGATGTCGAGATCTACGCCATCGGCGAGGATTCGATCCTTACCGGTATTAGCTTTGGCACCCAGGCTGGTCCGACAAGCAACGGGCTCACCATGTCGCTCGACCGAGTCCAGGAGCTGACAGGGCTGGAAGACCAGGCGCGCTACATCGCCGTGACCCTGCCGGGTGGCGTCGAGGGCAGCGTTTCCTATTCAGATGCCGCCGAGCAGAAGCTCGACGACTATCTCGATGGGACGCCGTACGGTGTAAACCCTGTCAAGGCGACGGCAGTCCAGCAGGCAGAGCTCGCCGGTAGCATCTTCCTGAGTCTCTTCCTCGTCCTTGGCCTCTTCTCGATCGCCGCCGGCGTTCTGCTGATCTTCCTGATCTTCACGATGCTGGCATCCGAGCGCCGCCCGGAGATGGGGATGGCCCGAGCCGTCGGTATGCGCCAGGGGCAGCTCGTACAGCAATTCGTCGCTGAAGGCACGCTCTACGACCTCGGGTCGGCGCTCGTCGGCGCGCTTGCCGGAGTCGGCGTCGCCTTCATCATGGTTGGTATTCTCGACAGCCTCGTCGGCGAGTTCTTCTCGATCGAGCCGCACTTCACGCTGCGCTCGCTCGCCGTCGCCTACTGTCTTGGTGTAACCGTGACCTTCATTACGATCGTCTTCGCCTCAGCGCGCGCCGCGCGGCTCAACATCGTCTCCGCGATCCGGGATATCCCGGAACCGGAGCGCGTCGGCGGCCGGCGGCCACGCTGGATCTGGTGGAAGAAGATCCCCCGGACTGGACCACAGGTTCCGGGGATCGGCATGTATCTGGTGAGCCTCCTCTTCTTCCCAATCGAGCTGATTCCCAATCTCCTGATCTACTTCCCGCGGCTCCTGATCTGGATCACGCGTGTGATCGGCTTCTATATTGGCTGGGGACCGCTGCTTACCCCGGTCGGAGCGATCCTGATGCTGCTCGGCTGGGGCTGGCGTGGCGGGGAGTCGTGGAGCCTTGCCCTTTATTCGACCGGCCTGTCGCTCGCTGCCATCGGACTCATGCTGATCTTGCGCCGCTGGCTTCCGGAGCGGCTTGTCTTCACAGCCATCTCGCTGCTGATGCTGGGCTGGTGGTTGAGTCCCGAGGATGGCGGTATCAGCTTCATCTTCGATCCGATCACGCCGAACAACCTCGAAGGTGATTTCGAGATGTTCTTCATCTCCGGCATCATGATGGTCACCTTCGCAACCCTGCTGGTGCTCTGGAACGCCGATATTGCCGTCTGGTTTGCCGGGCTGCTTGGCCGCGCCTTCTCGCGCTGGGTACCGGCTGTCAAGACGGCGGTTGCGTACCCGCTGGCATCGAAGACGAAGACCGGTCTGACCCTGGCGATGTTCTCGCTGATCGTCTTTTCGCTCGTCACGATGTCGACGCTCAACGCCAACTTCGTCGAGCTCTTCACGACCGAGAATGCGACCGGCGGCTGGGATGTCCAGGTCGTCACCAATCCATCGAATCCGGTCGGAGATCTGGACGAGGCGCTGGCAGGCTCAGATGTAGATACCAGCCAGTTCGAGGCTGTTGGCACGGTTGGGCTGATCGTCTCCGACAACAGCCAGCTGCGCCGGGTCGGTGAGGAAGATTGGAAACGCGCGCCGCTCAACGGCGTCGACGACGGGTATGCCGCGAATACCGTGATGCCGATCGAGTTCCGCGCGCCCGGCTACGATAGCGATGAAGCTGTCTGGGAGGCAATCCGAACCGATCCGAGCGTTGCTGTGATCGATACCTTCTCGGTCGGTGGCGGATTTGGAACGCCAGACGAGCAGTTCTTTATCCCGCTCAGTGCGACGGACTCGGAGACGGGGAGTCTCGATCCGATTGATGTCGAGATTGTCAACCCCGGCTCCGGACAGGAGAGGACGGTGACGATTATCGGTGTGATCGACAGCGAGATCAGCACGGTCTTCGGGCTCTATATGAGCGAGCAGATCATCGATGATCTCTACGGCACGCCGGACTCGACCCAGATATACGTCCAGCTGATGAATGATAGTCTCGATCAGTCGCGGGACGTTGCCCGCTCCATCGAGTCGGCGCTGGTCGAAAGTGGCGTCCAGGCCGAGTCGATGGAAGCGCAGCTTGAAGAGCAAGCCCAGGTCCAGACCGGATTCATTGACCTGATCCAGGGCTTCATGGCGCTCGGCCTACTGGTCGGTATCGCCGCGCTCGGAGTCATCTCCTTCCGGGCAGTCGTCGAGCGCCGCCAACAGATCGGGATGTTGCGGGCGATCGGCTTCCAGAAGAACATGGTTGCGGCGACCTTCCTGATCGAGGCGCTTGTCGTTGCTTTCCTGGGGATCCTCTCCGGGCTTATCCTCGGACTGATTCTCTCGCGCAACCTGATAACTTCGGCCGATGTTGGGGCTGAGTTCGATGGTTTCGTGGTGCCATGGGGGCAGATTGGCATCTTCCTCGGGATCGCCCTCGTCGCCGCTGTTCTGATGACAATCATTCCGTCGCGCAACGCCGCCTCCGTCCCGGTCGCGGACGCGCTACGGTACGAGTAGGGGATAGGTTATAGGTTACAGGGGATAGCAGATGGGGCAGTCCAGCTTTTTGCTGTCACCTATCTCCTATAACCTGTAACCACCACTGCCCCGGCGCAAAGGCGCGCCGGGGCGCCCAACCAATGTGATCAACGTTTGATCGCGAAAATGGGGGAACGCGATGACCGATATATTCGGTTTGCCGGTCGATACCATTCTGATTGTCCTGCTTGTCATAATGTCTACATGCCTCGCGTCGGTCGCCTACGTTGCGCTGCGCAACCGGGTGCTGATGCGGCTGGCGCTCCGCAACATCCCACGCCGGAAGACGCAGTCGCTACTCATCGTCATCGGCCTGATGCTGGCGACGTTGATTATCTCCTCTGCCCTGACGACCGGCGACACCGTTCACTATTCGATCACCAATGTCTCGCGCAGCAGCCTTGGCGAGGTTGACCTGCTCATCGCGACGCAGCGGGACAATGACGACGAACTCTTTGTGTCTTCGGTGCTCGAGCCGCTGGATGAAGCCGTTGTTCCGGAGCTTGAGGCTACCTTCGCCGATGATCCAGACATCGACGCCTTCCTGCCGGTGCTGACCGTTACCGTCCCGGTTGTCGACGAGACCACGCGCTTGAGCGAGCCGGATGTCACGTTGACCGGCCTCGACCCGGCGCGGGTTGCGCCATTTGGCGGGGTGCGCTCTGTCGATGGCGAACTGCTCGACCTCGACCGGCTGGCAGATGATGAGGTGATCGTTTCGGAGACGCTCGCCGGGGAGATCGACGCGAGCCTGGGCGACACGCTGACCATCTACTACGAGAACACGCCAGCGCAGCTGCGGGTTGCCGCGGTCGCCGAGGATACGCTCTTGAGCGGGATGCAGTTCGATGGCAGTAATCCACCGTCGCAGCACGGTCTGGTGATGCCACTCGCGCGGCTCCAGGCGCTCACCGGTCTCGACGGTCTCGCGCGATACATTGCGGTGACCAACCACGGTGGCGTCGACGAGGGCCGGGAGCGCTCGCCGGCGGCGACGGCGGCGCTTGAGTCCGAGCTGTCGGCGCTGGGCCTGGGCGTGGCCGAGGTCAAAGACCGGGCGCTCACCAGCGGCGAGCAGCAGGGCTCGGCTTTCGTCGGCCTCTTTCTCGTGCTCGGTCTCTTCTCGGTAGCCGCCGGCATTCTCCTGATCTTCCTCATCTTCACGATGCTGGCTGCCGAGCGCCGGGCCGAGATGGGCGTCTCCCGGGCGGTCGGGCTACGTCAGGGCCATCTGATCCAGCAGTTCCTGGCCGAAGGCGCCGCCTACGATCTCGGCGCGGCGGCGGTCGGGGCGCTGGCCGGCATCGGCGTCGCCTACATCATTATCGAGATCCTGGCGAACATCGTCGGCGCGGAGTTCGAGATCATCCCCATCTTCACCTGGAAGTCGCTGGCCATCGCCTACGCGCTTGGTGTCTCCGTCACCTTCGTGACCGTTATCTTCGCCTCCGTCAGGGCGTCGCGGCTCAACATTGTCAGTGCCATTCGGGATCTTCCGGATACTGGCGTGCTACGCGGTGGCCGGCCACGCTGGCGCTGGTGGAAGCGGCTGCCGCGCTTCGGGCCAACCCTTGGGCCGGTCAGCCTGTCTACCCTGATCTGGCTACCGCTCGAGCTGCCCTGGAACGCGCTGCTCTACCCATTCCGGCTCGCGCTCTGGCTGGTGCGGCTTGCCGCCTACTACGTCGGTTGGGAGACGCTGTTGATCCCGGGCGGCGCGCTGGTGCTCGTCTGGGGCGTCAGCCGCCGGGATGAGAGCTGGAGCCTGGCGCTTTATTCGCTGGGCGCGTCGTTACTGGCCGTCGGCTTGATGCTCCTGCTGCGACGCTGGCTTCCGGAGCGGCTCGTTTACACCGGGCTGTCAGGCATCATGCTCTTCTACTGGCTGGCGCCGGAGGGCTGGGTTGATTTCGCCGTGCCGGGTGGCCTCGAAGGCGACTTCGAGATGTTCTTCCTCTCCGGTGTCCTGATGGTCACCTTCTCGACGCTGATCCTCGTCTGGAACGCCGATCTGATCGTCCGGGTCGTTGCCCTGCCGGGTCGGGTATTCAGCCGCTGGCTGCCGGCGGTCAAGACGGCTGTGGCCTATCCGCTGGCATCACGCACCCGCTCCGGGCTGACGATCGCGATGTTTTCGCTGATCATCTTCTCGCTCGTCGTCATGGGCACGCTGATCGTCAACCTCGACGCGCTCTTCTCATCCGAAGAGGCCGCCGGCGGCTGGGACGTCAGCGTCTTTTCGGGTGACAACAACCAGGTCAGCGACCTCGGCGCAGCGCTCGCTCGCGAGGGCGTGACGCTCGGCGACGACGTTGCCGTCGGACGGGTCGTCGCGGCCAGCTTCCGCAATAGCTATCTCCACTATGGCGACCTGACCGAACAGCGCACGGTGCGGGGCATCGATGCCGGCTACGCCGACCACGCCGCGATCCCCTTCGCCTATCGCGCCACAGGCTACGCAAGCGACGAGGCCATCTGGCAGGCATTGCGCGACGATCCGGGCGTCGCCGTCCTCGACGGTTTCGCGGACGATCTGTTCCTCCCGGATGAGGTGCTCGACGAGCCGAGCGGCGTCTTCGAGCCGTTCACGCTAACCGTCGAAAACACGCGCACGGGCCAGACGGCGGAGGTGACCATCATCGGGTTCATGGACGAGATCGTGGATATCGTCTTCGGCATCTATCTGCCGCAGCAGACATTTGCGAATATCTACGGCGGGGAGCCGGACTTCGAGGCCTTCTACCTTCAGACGCCCAGTCACGACGCGGCCGCCGAGCTGGCGACGACGATCGAGGCGGCGCTGATCTCCAACGGCGTCCAGGCCTTCTCGATCCATGCGGAGCTGGAAGAAGACCGGCGGGAGAACGACCAGGTGTTGGCGCTGATCCAGGGCTTCATGGGCTTGGGGTTGGTCGTCGGCATCGCCGCGCTGGGTGTGATCTCCTTCCGGGCCGTCGTCGAGCGCCGCCAGCAGATCGGCATGTTGCGAGCCATAGGTTATCAGCGGACGATGGTCGCCGCCTCGTTCGTGATCGAGTCGCTGGTGCTGGCCGGGCTGGGCGCGCTGACCGGGACGGCGCTGGCGTTGGTGCTCTCCTACAACCTGCTCAATGCGGCCGGTTTCTCCGGCACATCGGCCGAGCTGGACGGTTTCCTGATCCCCTGGGACCAGATCCTCTTCTTCGTCGGCCTGACGCTCGGCGCGGCAGTCGTGATGACTTTCATCCCGGCCCGCTCAGCCGCCTCCGTCCCGGTCGCCGACGCGCTGCGCTATGAGTGATGGGCCAAGAGCCCTCGCACCCGCCTACTGCCGGATAGCTGTTGAACCTGATTGGCTTCAGCCTATGCGGCAGCAGACGGACGCTCGTCAGCTATTGCAGCATGGTCGCGAACTCACCGTTCGAGCACGGCTGCGCGAGGGGGTTGATCCGGTACCGGCCGGTGTAGACGCTCACGCAGACGTCCAGCGGCGCAGCATCCGGCATCACAATTGCCGGGGCATTCCCTGGCTGGCAGGTCGGTCCGAAGCTATAGGAGAGGATGCCGGTGTACGGATTCGCACAGAGATAGTGCGGCCCGTTGTCCTCAAACACCACCTTGTGCACGTGCACGCCGTTACACTCGCCGCCGCTCGGCGTCTGCAGGAAGCCCGTCCAGAGATTGAAGCAGACATCCGCCGGGGGCACGATCTCGACCGCGCCAATGTCGCAAGCGCCGTTCTGTGGACGCACTTCGCCGCGTTGATCCGGCGACGTGCAGCTGGCCGGGCCGGCGTCGATGGCGTCGCTGCCTGGCTGCGGCATGAGGTTCGATGTCGGACCGCCATTCAGGAAGGGTGTCCCGAGGTTGGCGTTGCCGCTGCTGATGTCGTTGGCCATGCCGAGCGGGCAGCTGCCGTCACTGTCGAGATTGTGGCCGTTCGAGATGACCAAGCCGATGTTGGAGCAATCGCCGGTCGGGTTCTCGGCGATGATCGTGTTGCTAAGCATGAGCGTGCCGGCCGGTCCATTGTTGATCCCGCCGCCGGCAGCGCCGGAGGTGTTGTCAGTGATGGTGCTATTGAGAACAGTCAACAACGCCTGATTGACGATGCCGCCCCCCCATGCTCAGCGCCGAATTGTTGAAGAGCGTGGAGGTTTCGAGCGTGGCCTCGCCCTCATTGGCCAGGGCTCCGCCGTGCGTAGCGGCAGTGTTGCCGGCGAACGTGCTTCGCGTGATGGTGAGTGTGCCGCCTGCGGAATTGAAGATCGCGCCGCCTGCTCCGGCCATTGCCTCGCTGCCGGCAATCGATGTGGTGGAGATGAGCATATCCGCGGCATTCCATATCGCCCCACCTGTGGCATTGGCTTCGGTGAGGAGGATTGAGCTGCGTTCGATTGTGATGAGACCTCCGGTGGCATCGTTGTAGATCGTCCCGCCATCGGCTGCCGCGACTGTGCCATTGAAAATCGCATCGCTGACGGTCACGGTGCCGCCGTTGGTGTTGAACAACGCTCCGCCGTCGAGCGCGCGTGTGAGGCTAAAGCTGGTCGAGCCGTTGATATCCACGACACCGCCATCGTTGAAGATGCCGCCACCGCGTCCCGGGTTGTCGGCCAGGCTGCCAATAATCTCAGCTTCGGCGGTTAGCTCGACACTGCCCGTCGGCGCGTTGTAGATCGTCCCGCCATCGGCATGCGAGACATTGATGTTCATCGTCCCGCCACGAACGGTGAGGGTGCCGGCGTTGTAGATCGCGCCGCCGTGCTGCGGGGCTTCGTTGCCGGAAAACTCGACATTGTCGGCGATCACCATGCCGTTGCTGCTGATCGCGCCGCCATCGTCGACGGCCAAACCATCCTCCAGTCGGATGTCGCTCAAACGCAGCGTTGAACCGGCCGGGACGAAGAAATGGCGGTTGTTGTCGTTCATATCGAGGACGATCACATCAGCGCCGTCAATCTCGGTATCGGTAACGATGAATTTAGTCGTCGTGAGTGGGATGACCGTGACCGCAGGGCCGCAGTTGAAGGTCTCGAGTCCGCCTCCCGCGAGGGCGTCGTCAAATGCCGCTTCGGTACAGCTCGCGGGATCACCGTCGCCGACGACTCCGGCTGCCGCTGCCGGTTGCTGCGAGAACGCCGGCAGTAACGCCGCCACCAATCCAAACAGGCAGACGAGCCTGAGCCAGTGAGTTTGCAGTTGTAATCGCATGAGACATCCTTCCTGACCGCCGCCTTCGTATGACGGCAAGCAGCGCCAACAGGCGCGATTGAGTGTGAATCAAGTTGAGAACTCGGCCTGGCGGAGCTCTTCGCCGGACGCTGCCCTCCGGGTGGACAAACGGCACTCCCCTCGGATTGGTTGCGGAATCTGCACGACGTGGCTATCTCGCCGCTAGCCTCGCCAGTCGAAGTCAAGGGAGAACAGCGTCGCATCCAACGGAGCTGGCGAAGCTTTGTCGTGACCTGTTTGGCCCAGCGTACGCCCGCGAAATCGAGGCGGATGAAGTACTACTGATTCAGGTAGTCGACGGTAGGAAACCAGTGGCATCGGCAGGGGCACCCCCGGGAGCCACGCCCCTGTATGCGACCGGACGCCCTTACCGTGAAACAGTGCAAGAGAGCGGGTAACTTTTGTTTCCCGCTCTCTTGCCGTCCGGTCTGAGTTATCGAGCGTCTATTGCAGGGTTGTCGCGACCTCGCCGGCCGAGCAGGTCTGCGCGCCTTGTTTAATCCGATAGGCGCCGGTATAGAAGTTTAGGCAGACATCCAGCGGCGCGGCATCCGGCATGACGATCGCCGGGAAGTTGCCGGGCTGGCAGGTTGGCGCGTAGCTGTACGACAGGATGCTGGTATAGGGATTGGCGCAGAGGTAGTGCGGCCCTTCCTCGAAGATGACCGGCAGGTAGTAGGGGAGCTGGCATGCGCCGCCGGTGACGCGCCGCAGCTGGCCAGTGTAAAGGTTGTAGCAGACGTCCGGTGGCGGGACGATCTCGACCGCGCCAATGTCGCAGACACCGTTGCGCGGCCGCATCTCGCCACGCTGATCGGGCGAGGCGCAGGTGGCCGGGCCGGCGTCGATGGCGTCGCTGCCAGGGCCGGGCAAGTGGTTCAGGGTAGCGCCGCCGTTGTCCGCGATCGGCTGGAGATTGGCATCACCCCCGCTGATGTCGTTGGCCATCCCGATCGGGCAGCTGCTGTCGGAATCGAGGTTGTGGTCGAGCGAATTGAACGTGCCTCCGCCGGCATTCGAGCAGTCAGCGCCGCCGGTGTTGTCGGTGATGATCGAGTTGCCGATGTTCAGCGTTCCGGCGGCGGAGTTGCGAATACCACCACCGGCCGCGCCGGAGTTATTGAACGCAACCGTGCTGTTGTTGATGGTGATCAGATCCTGATTGACGATGCCACCGCCCTGGCTGGCGGCTAGATTGTCGGAGATCGTGCTCGTTTCGACCGTCATGTTGCCGCCGTTGCGAATGCCACCGCCACGGAAGTTCGCGGTGTTCAGGTACATCGAACTGCGCGTGACCGTCATGAAGGCGGCAACCGCGTTGTTGATCGCGCCACCAGAGTTGACAGAGAAGTTGGACGAGAACTGGGTGTTCGTGACGCTCATGCCGCCGGACGACTCGTTGTGCACGGCTCCGCCCTGGAACCCGGCTTCGTTCGACTGGAAGTCGCTGTCGGCAATGCTGAAGGTGTTGAACGGGTTGCCGCTGTTGAAAATCGCGCCGCCGCTATTACTCGCGGTATTCATCTCGAACGATGAATGCTGGACCGACACCGCGCCATCGATGTTCCAGATCGCGCCACCATCGCCGGTTGAAGTGTTTCCGTCGAAGGTTGCGCCAGCAATCGTCACGCTGCCGGTCACGAGGTTGGCGATCGCGCCGCCGTCGTCGGCGCTGTTGTTGTCAAAGAGCGTGGCTCCGCTGATGTTCAACGTGCCGCCATTGTTGCAGATTGCGCCGCCAGCTGAAAAGTCCGATAGATTGGCGATGAAGGTGCTGTCGCCCGTGATCGTCATCGCGGCACTGAGACCATTGTAAACCGCTCCGCCGCACTGGTCGGCGAGGTTCGCCGACAGAAAGATGTCGGTCGCGGTCAGCGTGCCTTCATTGCGGATGGCCCCGCCGAGACCCGGCACAATCCCACCGCCAAAGAAGACGTCGTTGACGATGACCGTGCCGTCGTTCCAGAGTATTCCGGCGTCTCCGGCAGTCGAGCCGTTCTCCAGCCGGATGTTGGATAGATTGAGGGTAGCGACCGGCGGGACATAGAAGTGCCGGTCGTTGCCATTCATGTCGAGCGTGATCACTCCCGCGCCATCAATCTGCGTGTTGTTGGCGATGACTTTCGTCGTCGTCAGATTGATCGTAAACGCGCCGGGACCGCAATCGAAGGTGACAAGCCCACCACCCGCCAATGCGGCGTCGAAGGCGGCCTCGTCACAGCTAAGCGGGTCTCCATTGCCGACGACACCGGCGGCCAGTGTGGGTTGGATGGTGATGACCGGCATCAGCGTCGCGAGGAAGCCGACGACGGCCAAGAGTCGAACAAGACGGCGTTGCACGATGAGCCCCTTTCCGACCGCCAGCTTTGGGCTGATGGTCCATGCGCGTACTTGCGCGTTGCCTATCAACGCTAGCCAGTCCACCGGAGGATGAACAACGCGGTGAAGCTGCTCTCCATCACGCGCCACCGGCCAGCTACATATTGACAACGTCCCTCCTGATGATGACGTTGCGATATTCGTTGGGGCTGATTGTCGGCACGGTAACTGGAACCGCCCCTCCCGGATTCCGGGAGGGGCGGTTCATGGATATGCTCGGGGTCGCGGACTACATCGCTATTGCAGCGTCGTCGCGACCTCGCCGGCCGAGCAGGCCTGCGCGCCCTGCTTGAGCCGGTACGCGCCGGTGTAGAAGTTCAGGCAGACATTCAGTGGCGCGGCGTCCGGCATCACGATCGGGATGTGGTACGACGGGCAGGTCGGTCCATAGCTATAGGACAGGCCGCCGGTGTAGAGATTCGCGCAGAGGTAGTGCGGCCCTTCCTCGAAGATGACCGGCAGGTAGTAGGGCGGCTGGCAGGAGCCACCGGTGACGCGCCGCAACTGGCCGGTATAGACGTTGTAGCAGACGTCCGGTGGCGGGACGATCTCGACGGCGCCGATGTCGCAGACGCCGTTGCGGGGCCGCATCTCGCCGCGTTGATCGGGCGAGGCACAGGTCAGCGGGCCAGCGTCGATGGCATCGCTGCCGGCTCCGAGGAGGTGTGTCTCCGTATTGCCGCCATTGTCTGCCAGCGGCTGGAGATTGGCGTTGCCGCCGCTGATGTCGTTGGCCATACCGAAGGGGCAGCTGCCGTCGGAGTCGAGGTTGTAATCACCGGAGGTGAAAGTCGCGGTGTTGGCGCAGTCGTCGCCGGTGTTGTTCGCGATGATCGTGTTCGTTACCGTTAGATTGCCGGCATTCGAGTTGCGAATGCCGCCGCCATTGAGGCCGGCCGCGTTGAAGGCGATGGTGCTGTTGTCGATCGTCATCTGATCACGGTTCAGAATCGCGCCACCGCGCAAGCTTGCCGTGTTCCCGGAGAAGGTGCTCGTTTCAATCGTCGCCGTGCCCTGGCTGTAGATCGCGCCACCCTGGTCGTTCGTCGTGTTACCGACGAAGGTGCTCCGCGTGATGTTCAGCGTCGCGCCCGAACGATGGTTGATCGCGCCGCCCTCGTTGTTCGGGGCTGAATTCCCCTGGAACAACGAATCGGTGATGTTGACGGTACCGTCATTCGAGATCGCTCCACCGCGGTTGCCGGTGCTGTTATCGACAACGTCGCTGGAGGTGATGTTGACGATGCCGCCCGCCTCCGGGTTGTCGATTGCGCCGCCACTCTCAGTCAACGTCGTATTCTCGATCAGCTCGCTGTTCGTGAAGGACGCCGTCGAGCTGCGGTTGGAGAGCACGCCGCCCCGGTCGGCAGCGTCATTGCTCTGGAATGTGCTGTCTGTGACGGTGAGAGTGCCGCCGAACCAGTTTGCGATGGCTCCACCCTGTACGCCGCCGTTGTTGTTGAAGAGCGATTCATCTGAGATGTTGACGATACCGCCGTTATTGAAGATCGCGCCGCCGTTGCCACCGAGGTTGGCGAGATTGACGACAAACGTCGTGCCGGTTGCCGTGACTGTGCCACCATCGTTATAGACCGCTCCACCGTCACCGTCCGAAAGATTGGTCGTGAATGTACTGGTCGTTGCTATGACCGTGCCACCGTTGTTGTAGATCCCACCGCCGTCGCCGTTGGCGTCGCCCGCGCTAAAGACAACGTTGGTTGCGTTGACGGTTCCATCGTTGTAGATCAGACCGCCATCTGAGCCCGGATCACCGTTGTCCAACCGGATGTTCTTGAGGGTGAGCGTCGAGACGGGTGGCACGTAGAAATGGCGGTCATTGTTCGCCATGTCCAGGACAATCATGCCCGCGCCGTCGATCTCCGTGTCGTTGGTGATGACTTTCTCGGTCGTAAGCCCGATGGTATGTAGCGGTACTCCACAATTGAATGTCACAAGTCCGCCACCAGCTAGCGCCGCGTCGAAGGCGGCTTCGTCACAGCTGAGTGGGTTGCCGTTGCCGACGACCCCGGCGGCTAGCGCCGGTTGGAGTGGGATCGCAGGCAAGAATGCCACGAGCACTCCAAAGATCAGTGAAACCCGTAAGAATCGACGTCGCACCATGACCCCTTTTCCGATCCCCGGCTTCCCGCATACCCGAGCCGGACGATCATGCGCGTACATACGCGCTACCAAACTCTCCGTGAGCAGTTTAAGGCATGAATTCCGAACACGCAATCACACGCCTGCTAGCTCGCTGATGCGATGCGGCCTTGCAGCCGGCGGTAGTGAAGAAGCGAGCCTCTCCACACGCTGGGAGGCTCGCTGCCTGTTCGAAATCTTGCGTCGACTGGAGGGTCGGCCTCCTACTGCAAGACCGTTGCGACTTCACCAGTCGAGCAGGTTTGGTTGGCCTGCTTGAGCCGGTAGGCACTGGTGTAGAGGTTCAAGCAGACATCCAGCGGCGCGGCGTCCGGCATCACGATCGGGATGTGGTAGGACGTGCAGGTCGGCCCGTAGCTATACGACAGGCTGCCGGTATGGAGATTTGCACAGAGGTAGTGCGGCCCTTCCTCGAAGATGACTGGCAGGTAGTAGGGCGACTGACATGCGCCACCGGTGACGCGTCGCAATTGGCCGGTATAGAGGTTGTAGCAGACGTCGGGCGGCGGGACGATCTCGACCGCGCCGATGTCGCAGACACCGTTGCGCGGCCGCATCTCGCCGCGTTGATCGGGCGAGGCGCAGGTCAGCGGACCAGCGTCGATGGCGTCGCTGCCGGGACCAGGGAGATGCGTCAATGTGGTGCCACCGTTGAATATAAGCGGACCGAGATTGGCGTTGCCGCTGCTGATGTCGTTGGCCATGCCGAAGGGGCAGGTGCCGTCGGAGTCGAGGTTGTAGTCTAGCGAGTTGAAGACGCCGTCATCGGAGCAGTCACCGCCCGGCAAGCCGGCGGTATTGTCGGACACGATGCTGTTCGCAATATCGAGCATGCCTTGCGAGGCGTTGCGGATACCGCCGCCGCCCAGGCCAGCATCGTTGAAGGCAATGGTGCTGTTGTTGATCGTCATATCCTCGTGATTAACGATTGCGCCGCCCTGACGATCCGCCGAATTCATCGTGAAGGTACTTGTCTCAACCATCGCGACGCCACCGTTGCGCAGTCCTCCGCCCCGGTCGCCAGCGCTGTTTGTGTACATGGAAGTACGAGTGATCGTCATCGTCCCCGCATTGGCGTTGAAGATGCCGCCGCCGGAACCATTGGTCGCGTCGTTGTCGTCGAACTCGGCGTCGCTGACTATCAAGCTTCCGCCGCTCCAGACACCGCCGCCATTGTCGCCCGCGATATTCCTGACGAACGCAATGTCGCCCTCGATGGTGACAGTGCCTGCGCCGTTGGCGTTGTAGATTGCGCCGCCATTTCCGTTCGAAGCCTCATTGTCGATGAAGTTTCCGCCTGTGATCGATATGGCGCCGTTCAAGTTGGAGATCGCCCCTCCATCGAGTGGGGAGCTGTTCCGTGTAAAACCCGTGCCCTCCATTGTCACAGTGCCGCCGGAGCTATTGGCGATTGCTCCGCCGCTGGCGCTGGAGTTACGGCTGAAAACAACGAATCCCGTCGCCTGTACGGTTCCTCCGTCGTTGAAGATCGCTCCACCCCGCCCGGCGATGTCGGCAGTATTGGCAAGGAAGAA
>JAUIIK010000057.1 GCA_030431755.1 Chloroflexia bacterium | reverse complement strand
AACCGGTCCAGACGACAACCGCGTCGCGACGGCCACCCGGGTCGCCGTCGGATGACATCTTTCGCCAGGCGTCTTTTTCCGGGTTGTACAGCCCGCCACCACCGATTGCGACCGTATCATTCACCGGGAAGTCGGCACGTTCGATGAATCCTCCCCAGACCAACATCTCATCACCCGTCCAAAAGGCGTACGGGTTGTAGCGTCCGCTTGGAGCATTCTCCGATGCCATCACAGTCCACTGGTTGGTCTCGGGGTCGTAGAGCGCTCCCGTACTGAGACTATCCGGCGCGTCCCAGACGAGGTGAAAGAGTGCGCCGAAGGTCAAGGCAACTCCGACACAGCATATGGCAAGTACGGCGAGCGCGGCGAATGGTGCGATTGGCACCAGCCACAGCATGCGAGTTCTCGACCGGCTGCTCGTATGCAATGCAGCAGGTGGTGGGGCCTGAGGGCTGAACTCCGATGACATGAAGCTCCTAGCAGTGAGATGCCTGTGACGTTTGCTCGATCCATACGCTTCGGACTACGCAGGTAGCAACCAACTGCCGGGTCTTAGGTCACGCTTGCTGAATCGGGTTTCATGGCCTTGATGAGAATGAAGGCAGGTACCGATCCAGACCAGGCACGCTCGGGGTGCCGTTGTGCTATCCCTCTGGCCAGACGCGGCTCCTTGATCCGCACGACCAAGCCTCCACAATCTGCGACGGCATCGACATAGGTCTGCAGCGTGCGATGGAAGTTGTAGCCATGTGCTCGTGGGAGTTGCCGCTCTGAGAAGTAATCATGGAGCTTGATGGGCAGTGCAGTGCGATCTGCCACGTCGGTAAAGGGATGCTCCAGCGAGAAGATGAAGCGCCCGTCGAGCTTCAGGGCCGCGAGGCAGTTGGCGATGGCCGGCTGGTAGTCGGCGATATCGAGCAACACCATGTTCGCGACAACGGTGTCGAAGCGGCTTTCGAAGCCGCGTAGCGTCGACAGATCCTGCTTGATGCAGGTGATGCCCAGCGGCTCATCGGCTTCTCTGGTGGTGATGTACTCGTAGGGACCGTCGGACGGCTCCAGCGCTGTCACCGCGGCGCCCATGCGGGCCAGCTTGCGCGAGAGATAGCCGTTGCCCGCGCCGGCGTCGAGCACTGCTCTGCCGGCGACTGGGCCAAGGAAGTCGAGCAGCGCCGGCGTCAGCAGATGCTGCCGGGCGAAGTCGCCCTCGTCACCGAACGCATCAAGTTCCTCCTGGCTGACGGTGGACCAGGCGCGGATGTTGGCTGCGTTGCCGGTTGATACATCCGCGTGGTCGCTGCGGCGTGTCTCGTCCATTGTGCTGCCCACTCCGGTCCTCAAGCTCGCGAGAGATACGTACATCTGAATCGGTAGGTCTGACGATGCCGGTCGACTGCCGCTCACCTAGGGTGAGTATTGCCGGGGTAGAGCCCACAACGCGACCGCATGGCGAAAGTGTAAGAAACCTCGCCCTGGCCGGTCTTACCACCGACGGACATGCACGACGCGTGGATTAGGGGACAGAACCATGAGCGTTGCGACGACACACCGGAAGAGCGCGATTGTCAACCGCCGCCGCGATGCGGTGACCGTGGATGATGGCTTCGAGGCGATCTATGACGCCTACCACGGACGCTTGTACGGGCTGGCCTATCGCATGATGGGCAACGCCGATGAGGCGCTCGACGTGACCCAGGACGCCTTCATCAGCGCCTACCAGAACCTCCACAAGCTCGCGCCGCGTCGCGACTCCGGCGCCGGCCGGGAGGGCGTCTACCTCTCGGCCTGGCTGCACCGCATCGTGACCAACAAATGTATCGACGCCCTGCGCCAACGCAAACGGCGCGCCGGCGTCGACTGGGACACGTTCATGGCGACTGCGCCGGCCACGCCCGATGCGGCGGTCTATCCCGAAGCGTTCGCGCTCGACCGCGAGCGCGAGACGTTGATTCAGGAGATCCTCGACCAGATGTCGCCGAACTACCGCGCGGCGTTGCTGCTGCATGAGTACCACGGGTTGCCGGTGCGGGAAGTCGCCCAGGCGCTGGGCCGTACCGAGTCAGCGACCAAGAGCTTGCTCTTTCGGGCACGCGAGCAGTTCCGCTCGCTCTACGGGCTGGACCGGGCTTTGCAAGAAGCGGCGTAGCGCGGGTCGGGACAATTGGGGCGTTGATTCTGTGACTTTTAGGATGCTGATCAATTGCGATTCCGTTAACTACTATTAGCCTAGTGTCACCCGGCAAGGTCGGAAAGTGTCTAGATGTCCGTCGTGCCTGATACGGCTAAGCTCCACGCCGCGCCTCGCGATGCCCCGGCTCCAGACGGCCCTGGGTTAGCTGAGGCTGCGCCGGCCCCCTGCGGCTTTCCCAACCCCCTCTTTGACGTCTCGCTCGACGCGCAGATCGTGATCGACGCGCGCGGTGTCGTGCTGGACTGGAACCGCGCCGCAACCGACCTCTTCTTCTACGCCGGCCATGAGGTCCGCGGCCGCCGCATTGTCGATCTCATCGTGCCGCCGGAGCAGCGCGCGCACCATGCGCGTGGACTGGCCGGCTATCTCGCAACTGGAGAAGCGCAGGTCCTCGACCAGACACTCGAAGTCGAAGCCATCCGTAAGGATGGCAAGCGCATTAACATCGTCTTGACCGTTTCACGCTTGCCGGGCGCGGGCGAGCCAATGTTCCTCGGCTCGATGCGCGACATGACACGCTGGCAATCCGAGGTCGAGCGCCGCGAGGTTCACCGGCGTTTCAAGGCGCTGGTGGAGCAACTGCCGGTCGTCGTCTTTACCGACGCCGCCGACGCGCACCTGACGCCGCTCTACGTCAGTCCCCAGATCGAGGTGCTCCTCGGGTACACCCCGGAGGAATGGCTACACGATACCGACGTGTGGGAGAGCCGGTTGCATCCGGACGACAAAGGCTTTGTCCTCCAGGCGGTCGTCGATACGCCTTACGGCACGGACTTCGTGCTTGAGTATCGCCTGCTGCACAAGGACGGCAGTGTCGTCTGGGTGCGGGAAGAGACGGTGACGATCTTTGGCGACGATGGCGAGCCGCTCTACTCCCAGGGCATATTCATCGACATAACCGAACGGAAGCGCGACGCTGACCGCGCCCGCGAAGCCGAGACGCGCTATCGCTCGCTGGTCGAACATACGCCGGCAATTACATTTCGGACGAAGACGAGCGCCTTCGAGCACATAAGCTATGCCAGCCCGCAGCTGAAGACGATCCTGGGCTACGCGCCCGAGGATTGGATCGCTGATCCCGATCTCCTACTTGACCGCATTCACGCAGACGACTACGAGAGCGTCGCCTCCGCGCACCGCGAATCCGTTGCGACCGGCAAGCCGATCAACCTCGAGTACCGTCAGGGCACCCCCACCGGTGACTTTGTCTGGATCAGCATCACTGTGGATCTGATCCACTGCGATGCGGGCGAGCCGCTCTACTGGCAGGGCATCATGACCGATATCTCCGAGCGGCGGAAGATCGAAGATGCCTACGCCGTGCTGCGGGATCGCTACCGCCACTTCGCTGACAACGCCAGCGACGCGATTGTCGCTGTCGATCTCGACTCCAACATCCTCTTCTCCAACCCCGCCTTCGAACGCATGCTTGGCTATGACCAGGCGGAGCTGAGGGCGATGCGGCTGACGGACGTCCTCGAAGAGTCGTCGCTGGATACCGCGATTCAGCTGGCCGACAGTTTGCTCGATGGCGACTACCTGCCGACGGCACGGACGACGTTCAACGCGCACACGAAGCGCGGCGACGTCATCGTGACCGAGGCCAGCGTGAGCCTGCTGAGTGAGGGCGACCGGGTGCTCGGCTTCCAGGCGATCGTGCGTGATGTCACCGAGCGTGTCGAGCTGGAAGAGCGGCTGGCGTTTCAGGCATTTCATGACGACTTGACCGGACTGCCCAATCGCGCCATGCTGCTCGAACGGTTGCAGGCCTGGGAGGATCGCCCGCGGTCGGAGATCGAAGCGCAGGCGCTGATATTCCTGGATCTCGACAATTTCAAAGTTATCAATGACAGCCTGGGCCACGACGTCGGTGATCAAGCGCTTGTGGCGGTCGGCGCGAAGATCCGCCGGGCGCTAGACCCCGATGATTTCATCGCACGCTTTGGCGGCGACGAGTTTGTCGTCTTGCTGAGCGCTGCCTCCGGCGCGGCCGCGGCCGAGCGTGTCGCCAACCGGCTCCTCAAGCTGTTTGATGAACCGCTGCTCGTGGCCGGCCGCGAGATCAACGTGACCGCCAGCTTCGGCATTGCGCTGCTCTCCGACGCTATGGAGCGTCCAGACGAGCTGCTTCGGCGGGCGGATCTTGCGATGTACCGGAGCAAGGCGAGCGGCCGCAATCGCTACGTGTTCCACAGCCCGGAGATGGACCAGGTCGCGCTCGACCGGCTCGAGCTCGAAGCCGATCTGCGGCGCGCGCTCGAACGTGACGAGCTCTCGATCGTCTACCAGCCGGTTGTCGACCTGCAAACCGGCCGTACGGTTGGCGCGGAGTCCCTGGTGCGCTGGAACCATCCGCAGCGTGGTCGGCTAATGCCCGGTGAATTCATCCCGATCGCCGAAGAGTCGGGCCTGATCGTCGCGCTCGATCGCTGGATGGTTCGCAATGCGCTGGAGCAGGTCTGTTGTTGGCCTGCGGAGGCGTTTGGCTCCGGCTTCTGTCTCAGCGTGAACATATCGGCCCGGCAGCTGGATCACCCGGACTTCGACATGTACGTCGATGAGGCGCTGTCCGCTTGCGCGCCCATGCCGGCCCTGCGGCTCGTGCTCGAGCTGACCGAGACGGCGATGCTGCAAAACATCGACCATGCCCGCGATACGCTCGACCGCCTGAATGCGCGCGGTGTCCGGATGGCGCTCGATGATTTCGGCATGGGCTACTCGTCGCTGGCTCAGATTCGCAGCCTGCCGATTGAGTACATCAAGATCGACCGGCAGTTCACCGCAGAGATCTGTAAGCGCCACGAAGATCAGGTCATCGTAGAGGGCATGATCGATCTCTCGCACGCGCTTGGGCTGACTGTCGTCGCCGAGGGCGTGGAATCCGAGGAGCAGGCGCGCGCGGTGGCCGCGTTTGGCGCGGACTATGCACAGGGCTACTACTTCAGCCACCCGGTTGGTCCGCGCGACATCGCGCTGCGGTTGCTGCGCGAGTCCCGGAATGGCGGCCGCAACCCAGTGTCCTTGGAGGTTCCTGCCCGGGCGTCCGCCTAGCTCGCTAGCTGGTCATCCTCGGCCGGCTCCAACTGGCTCATATCGACGATGACGTGGCGGCTCTTGCCAGCGCGCTTGGCCTGGTACATGCCGTCGTCGGCCTGACGGATTATCCCCGTGGACGTGCAGGCCGGGGTGGCAAGCGCGATGCCGATACTGGCCGTGACTTGATGCTCGCTTGCTTGATCGTCACAGGCCGCCAGCAAGCGCGTCCCCCATACCTGCGCCGCCTCGGCCGATGGCAGCTGGGTCAACACTGCGAACTCATCGCCACCCCAGCGCGCGACGACATCCGTGCCAGTGGCGGCATCCTCGAGCCGGCGAGCGACCTCTTGCAACGTCTCATCCCCGGCCTGGTGGCCTAGCCGGTCGTTGATCTCCTTGAAGCCGTCGAGGTCAATGAAGGCGAGCGCTACCAGGCCGCGCTGGTTGGCCGGTCCCAGCCGGCGCTCAAGCTCCTCTTCAAGCAGGGTGCGATTGGCTAGCCCGGTCAGGAAATCATGCCGGGCCTGGAACTCGAGCTGTTGCTCAAGCTGCTTGCGGTCGGTGCTGTCGCGGAGGACGAGCGAGTAACCGCCCTGGATGCCCTTGGAGTTGACGATCGTTGACAGCCTGACGTCGAACCAGCGCTCGGCGCTGCCGCGTCCATTGAGCGCGACCTCATAGTGGCTCGCCTCATAGTCTGCCGTTTCGATACGGTGTGAGAGCGCCGGCGCGACCTGATGCAGCCGCATCCCGATGATTGCGCCTTTGTCACTGTGGAGGAAGCGTGCGCCGGCGGCGTTGATGTCAAGGATGACGAGCTGAGGGTCCAGAAGCACAATGCCGTCCTGAATACGCTCGATAACCCGGTCGCGGGCAACCGTGGCGAAATCCTGTACGCGGTAGCGGAAGATGGCAACGGCAATTGCCGGCGTGCTGATTGCAAAAGTGTAAGGGGTCAGATCCAGCACCCGGAAGCCGGTGTAATCGTAGCTGCGCGCGAGCGCGTGGATGATGTTGACGCCGGTCGGTAGCGCAACAGTCAGCAAGATGAGCGCCAGCGCTCGGTTGCGATGGCGGCGATACGAGCGGCTGAGGAGCCAGGTGAGCAACATCGCGCCGATGATGACGCAGCAATAGACCTGGACGATAAAGATCCAGAACCAGGGGCCCCGCTCGATATTGACGAAGATGAACGGATCGCGGGTGGCAATGCCCTCCACCGTCCACATCAGGCCATGCAGCGGTTCGGTCCAGACGAGCGCCAGCGAAACTACCGGGATGACGGCCAGCGCGCCGATCCGCGGCTTGGTCGTCCAGCGCGAGTTGCCGGAGTACTCGAGGGCGAATGCGAGCCAGGCGGTTGGCACGGTGGCGATGCCGATGTAGCTGAAATCCCACCAGAACATGTACTGGTCGAGCGTGGGGCTCATGATGGTCAGCGCGTCCGCCAGTGCCCAGATAGCCGCGCCGCTTGACAGCACAACAAGCGACAGACCGCCGGCCGTCTCGCGCCTGCGCCAGGTGTAGATTGCGACGCCGGCGCTGACGAGCGCGGAGATCAGCAGCGGCACGGCGAAAGGCGTGAAGTCCCAGGTCATATCTTCGTAACCCGGGCGGGGTCGTTGTCAAAGACGCTGCCGCGCATCCCGCTGCTGGGGATGCGGCGGCGGGCTTTGTCGACGTACATGCGAGCATCGGCTTCCTGGAGCAGGTTGCCGGCCGTCGCCATGTCGCGCCCGAAGGCTAGCCCAATGCTGGCCGAGACGCTGGCGTTGCGCCCACTGGCCAGCGTAATCGGTCGCTCGATTTCGGTCCGGAGCGTTTGGACGATCTCGCGAATGGCAGTCCGTGATGTGAAGCACATGGCGACGGCGAACTCATCGCCGCCCCAGCGCGCGATGTCGGCCTCTTCCGGGAAGCTGGCGACGATGCGATCGCCGATTGCGCGCAGCACTTCATCGCCGGCGTGGTGGCCGTGCTCGTCGTTGACAGGTTTGAAGTTATCGAGGTCGACGAACATTACGGCGATATCCGCCGGCTCGGCGAGCCAGCGTTCATGCAGCCGCGCATCGAAGCGCGCCCGGTTGAGCAGGCCGGTCAGAGCATCGCGCTCGGCATTGTACGCCAGCTGTCGTTCGAGCACGCGGCGGTCGGTGACGTCGCGGAAGACCGCCACGCGCGCGGCGACAACGCCCCGGTCGTCGTCAATGGTATTTGCTGAGACATCGTAGTGCCGCGGCGGCACGCCGGTGGTGAACTCGAAGTCGATGAGGGCGGCGTCCCCAAGCTGCCCGGCAAACTGCGGGTGGAGCTCGGCGAGTGGCCGGGACCAGTCGCTCGCAGCCGGCAGACCGAGCGCGGCAATTGCGGCCCGGTTGATGTCAATGACGCGGTCGTCGAGCGAGATGATGATAACGCCGTCATCGAGCTCGTCGAAGACCGCCCGGCGCGCGACAGGCACGAAGTCACGCAGCCGGGAGTGAAAGACGCCGAAGGCCAACGCCGGCGCGGCGAAGGCCAGAGCGATGGGCGTGACGTCGAACTCCTGAATCGGGTTGATCCCGAGCACGTGGACCATGCTCGGCAGAAAGGGCACGACGATGGCGAAGAGCATGATGTAGGTCTGGCTGCGGTAGACGCGCAGCGAGCGCTTGAAGAGCCGGAAGAGGATGGCCGCCGCGGCGAACATCAGCCCGTAGACGTACAGGCTTGTCAGCCAGAATGCGACGCCGCGCTCCAAGACCGGCGCGTAGGGTTGCGACCAATCGATTGCTTCAACGGTCCACATGAGCCCATGATTCGGCTCAGTCAGGATGAGCGCGAACGCGACCACCAAGGGCGCGGCGAGGGCCGCGATTCTGCCCCGTGTCAGGTATTCCTGATGACCGGCGTAATCGAGCGCGAAGATGATGAGCGCCAGTGGGAGGCCGTAGATACCGATGTAGCCGATCTTCCACCAGAAGACATAGGTATCCCAGTCGCCGCTCAGCACCAGCATGGCGTCGCAAAACGCCCACCAGGCAGCGAAGAAACCGAGCAGGCTCAAGCTCGCCGCTCCCGACGCTCGCCGTCGGAACAGGGAGTAGAAGGTAATAGCCAAGAGTATGCCGGCCGATATGAATAGCGGCACGGCGTAGAGAGCCATCTCAGTTCGCATTAGTTCACGTTGCTCCCGCTCGCCTGTCGCTTATTTCAGCCTACGGGAGATTCACCGCGGAGTACACGGTCCGTACGTCACAACTTTCCATTGACCGTACTGATCCACGGTTCAGGCCAATCCGGACGCTTGTCTCTAGCCCGCATCGTCCGGGGTTGTTGCTGCCTGTAATTCTTCCAGATGACCGCGTGGATGCCCTAGCACCGTCGCTTCGATGACCTGCGCCAGCGTTGCTTCGTCGTCGCCCGGCGTCGCGACCGGCTGCGTCAGCTGCTCGGGTGTGAGCTTGCCCAGCGCAAACTCCATGCGATACGCGGCGGCGTTGAGCAGGGCGATGGCCTGCTCGCGCGTTGCCTGCGCGTCGCGCCGGGCATGGCGCGCATTTGTCTCATCCAACCGCTCTAGCGACTCCGGCGGTAGTTGGCCGGCGGCGAGCCGTGCGATCACGTTGATTTGCAAATCATACCCGCGCGCAATGTGCATCGCCACGGCCGCGACCGTCCTCTCGCCGTCGGGTAGCGTCTGCGTCCAATGCTCGTCGGGGCACTGTTCGACGAACTTGTAGACGGCGAAGTGACTCTTGCGGAATTGCGAGAGTAGCTCGTCGATAGTCATCCGGCGCTCCGTTCAGCGTTGGCAGCCGCCGGCCTGGACAGATCCCGCGCGGCGCTGCATCCTGTCACCTGCGAGCGACGGCAGCGCGTCGTCGCGGCAGTCATTGCGAAGGTTCGTTGAAATGTACCCGACGGAATATGACGCAGACGGCGTCTTCAGAAATCATCGCGCGTTCAGCCATCGGAACTGGTCGGATGGCGGCGAGATCATGCACTACACCTTCCTCCACATGTCCGAGTTCTTCACTCAGGCGCTCATTCATCGCTCCGGCGCGATCTCTGAGCTCGTGGCCGAGCCGCTCCCAGAGCTGGCCCAGCAGGAGTTCGAGACCGACTGGGGACGCATGACGCTCGACGACTATGTCGCGGCCGCGCCGGTCAATGGCGTCGTCATCGTCAAAGCTGGCCGGATCGTCTACGAGCGCTATCCCCGGATGCGGCCGTTCGATAAGCACCTGCTGATGTCCGTCTCGAAAGTCTTCGCCTCAGCCGTCATCGGGATCCTGGAGGATCGTGGCGCGCTCGATGTACAGGCGCCGGTTGATCGGTATTTGCCGGAGGTATCCGGGTCGGGCTGGGAGGGCGTCAGCGTCCAGGATGTGCTCGACATGGCGTCGGGCATCGCCGTGCTGGAGATAGACGAGCCCGGCGCGTATTCAGACCCTGCGACTGGCTACTACCAGTATGAGGCCAGCCTAGATTGGCTGGTGAAGACGCCAGACACCTGGAGCTCGACCTACGACTACGTCGCGTCGATGGAGCGTGGTATCGCCCCAGGCGAGCTCTACGAGTACACCTCTCCGAACACCTTTGTGTTGAGCTGGTTGGCCGAGCGCATCACCGGCAAGCCATTCAACGAGGTCGTGACCGAGCTACTCTGGAGCAAGCTCGGCGCGGAGTCGGACGCGCTGCTATCGATGTCCAGCGCGGGTGCGCCGGCTAGCCACGGCGGCATCTCGGCCACGGTGCGCGATGTCGCCCGGCTGGGACTACTCTTCACTCCAAGCTGGCAGGTGGTTGCGAGCGAGCAGGTCATCAGCGACGCCCACCTGGCAAAGATCCAGACTGGAGGCCGCCGTGAGATCGTCAGCCAATCCGGCGTCGGCGAACCGCCGGGCTTCGGCTTCGGCGACGAGCTGCCGCGCCACAGCACCTACCAATGGGACGCCGTGACCGAAGATGGCGATTTCTACAAGGGCGGCTACGGCGGCCAGGGACTCTACGTCTCGCCCGCCCGCGATCTCGTCGTCGCCTACACCGGCACGCCCGGCCTGGACAAAGCGGGCAATCGCCTGCGCTGGGTTGCACGGCAGCTCGCGAAGAGCGACCTGTTCTAGACGGTTGCCGGCTGTCGTAGCGCCGCGATGACCTCGTCGACCGTTGTGACCGTGCCGAACTCGACGTGGATGTTCATAAGCGTGATCTGATAGATCGTCTCGGCGTCGAAGGTCGTGCCATCGAAGCTGGTGTCGTCCCAGGACGCTGTCGCGTCGCGCGGGAAGAGGACGGTGAAACCGAGGTTGTTGGCTACCCGCGCCGTCGTCTCGACACAGTGGTTGGCGACGAGCCCGGTGACGACGACGGTGTCGATACCCTCGGCTCGTAACATCTGCTCCAGCGCGGTCCCGGCAAAGGCGCTGTGATGGTTCTTGACGATCCACGGCTCGCCCGGCAGCGGCGCAACCTCGGCCTTGATCGGGAAGCCGGGCTTGCCATTGACGAAGACGGACTCCGGGTTCAGGCTATCGTGCTGAACATGGACGAGATACTTGCCGCTCGCTCGCCAGGCCGCAAGCAGCCGGCTGATGTTGGCTTCGGCATCCGGGTTGTTGCGCCCGGGCCGCGACGGATCATCCATCCCCAACTGCACGTCGATCACCAGTAGCGCGGCGTGGTCCAGCGACATCGGGTTATCCTGCTGCACAGTAGCCCTCCATTATTGATCGCGAAGATGGCCGGAGTATAGCAGCCGCCGGTCGGGCTAGTGCTCCTGACTGCCGGCTACCTGCTTGCGCCGCTCGATGGCTGACAGCAGCGCCTTGCTCGACACGATCGTCGCGAAGTCCTGATGCAGGGTTGCCATCGACACTGCGTGGACGGTTTCGGCTGGAATGTGGTTGCCGTGGAGGTCGGTATGATCCCAAGCGGCCGTGGCGTCCTCAACGAGGTAGGTGTCGAAGCCGAGGTTGCCGGCACTCCTCGCGGTTGACTCGACGCAGTAGTTCGCGGCCAGCCCGGTGACGTAGAGCGTGCCTAGCTCCTGCTCGCGCAGCATGGCCCCGAGGCCAGTGCCGATGAACGCGCTATTGACGTGCTTCGTGACGAGCACTTCACCTGCCAGCGGCGCGACCAGGTCTTTGATGGGATGTCCCGGCTGGCCGGGCGCAAAGGGCGACGCTGGGTCGAGGTCGTCCTGTCGAACGTGGATACATGCGAGCCCCGCTCCACGAAACGCCCGCAACAACGCCGCGATCTTCTCCTCGGCATCGAGGTTGTTCCGTGGCGGCCGCGCCGGATCGTCCATGCCTACCTGCACGTCGATCACCAGCAGCGCCGCGTCGTCGAGCGGAAGGTCCGCCACTTCTGGCACGTTGAACCTCCAATCCTACTCACCATTGCCGGCGAGAGTGTAGCAACGCAAACTCGTTCAGGATCGGGTTCCACCACGTATGCTCAGATGAGCAGATGCTACAGAGTGTTGATTGGGTAACGTAGATGACGCAGGTAGAGACGACTACGTTGTATCGACCAACTGGAGCGAACGAGCTTGCGCTCGTTGGCGAGAGCGATTGGCGTGCCTGGCCTCCACGCCTCTATTGGCAGCCGATCTTCTACCCGGTCCTGAGCTTCGAATATGCCGAGAAGATCGCTCGCGACTGGAACAGCACCAGCGAACCAAACCATGTCGGCTATGTAACCCGGTTCGAGGTGCGGAGCGACTATCTGAGCCGCTACGAGGCGCAGACGGCCGGGAGCAGCGAGCTGCTCGAATACTGGATTCCGGCCGAGGATCTCGATGAGTTCAACGCCAACATCGTTGGCAGGATCGAGGTCGTGGCAACGTATCGGCGTGGTGAACGAGTCGAGAATGAGTAGCGACAACGCGCGAGCTAGACACAGGCGCTACGTCGCGCGCGGCGTTGGCTCACGGACGCTGCCTCTGGTGTGCGCCGCGAGCATCTCCGCGAGTTCGTCGGCGTCCGCCGGGTAGGTAGGCCAGGTGAGCCGTAGTTGTCGATACCAGAGCCGCCCGAACACTAGCGCCAGCGCAAGCAGGAACGCGATGATCGGGGTGGAGCCTGTCAAGAGGCTATACACTACGAACGGCAACGCGATAGCGGCGATCATCAGTATGTCGCCACGGAGCGTTGCTCTACGCGACTCATGTCTGCCCCAGAGCTGGATGCGAGAGCCGTGGTCGTGTTGAACGATGTCTCCCGCGACCGAGCTACCCGGCAAGCGCACTGATATGTGCCCGGCAGACATCGTTCCATTGAGTTGCAGAGCGGACAGGAACGTGTCGCCAGACCAGCGCGCCGGTCTCTTGCCCGTCAGAGCATAGTGACATTCGGCCGGGCTCATAGGCGAGAGGATTTCGATGTCCGGTGGCGGTTGTCGCCAGTTTCGCAGTCTCTTTTGGATGTCCATGCGCGTGATCCTCGGCTTGGTCAGTGTCGCTGGGCACGTGCGGTCGGCGACATGTGTATCGTTCGGTCGTCTGGGGCCGCGCAGGGGTCCCAGCAAGCAGCAGGGCATTCGTTTTGGCCGCGGAGACATCTCATCTCCAGCAAGGCACTGCACTGCGATTGCTCGTACCCACTCCGTGGGGCCTCGCTCGAATTGACAAGCTTGATGCCTGTTGAGCCATCTCGGAGGCCTCAGATCAACGATCAAATCACGTGCCACAAGCCATTGGTAGAACGATACGTCGGCAACCGGCCATGGCCATAGTCAGATGCTGCCAACGAGGCAGACATTTCTCTATAGGACTGATTGGCTAACTCACTCCAGCGGACGAGGTGCAAGGATGGTGATGCGGGGCTGGGAACCTTGTCGCCTCTGCCGGCGTCTCACAAATGGAGATCGGATAGCCCGCTAGCTGGAGCGCGGCAAACGGCGAAAGCAGCACGAAGGAAGTGACTATGAAACGCCTGGCAGCCCTACTATTCGTTGTGATCCTGGTTGTCGCTGCCTGCGGGAGTGCCGAGGACGACGGCGCTACGGGAGCGTCGACCGGTGGTGGCGCGTCGGACGGCGCGACATCGACTGCAACGACAACGGCAATGGACGTCACTCCCACGGCTACCGCCACCGATCTGCCGGGCGGCGAGGGCGAGACGGACGATAATGGCAGGGCCGAGCTTAACCCGGACGCAACCGAAGCGGATCCGCAGACCCGCGACTCGGCCTACCCCAACCCGACCGCTACACCGACGCTGGCTCCCGGAGTTCCGACGGCCAGCCCGACCGCGACGATCGATTTCGACCCGGCTGCGTTGCCGGACTTCCCGCCGCTTCCCGAGATTACCTCGTGCGAGCAGGCAGCGGATCTCGCGATCGAAGGGTTGCAGATCTGGCTCGATGCTATCGGGCTGGTGCCCGAGGAGGCGATCTGGGACGAATCACTGATGCCGGAACCCTTTGCGGCGTTCATCGATGAATGGGACTCCCAGATGGGGCAGATTGAGTCTGGCGCGAACGCTCTCGGCTGCACCGATGCCCAGATGGAGACCTTGATGTTCGCCGGCATCGGTCAGCTGGAAGCGCGCAACCCGAACGCGGAGGTCGTGCTCGAAATGCTCCAGGCGATGGCGAACGAGGAGCCGTTCGACCCTGACGCGCCCGTGACTCCGCCCGATGACACCGCGACGGCGACCCCATATGTGCCGACCGAGCTCGAATGGGATATTGCGACCTGCGAGGATGTCGCCGACTTTTTCATCGTCCGCATACAGGTGCTGCTCGACGACCTCGCCGATGTTGGCCTCGACGAGTTCACCGGCGATGAGGCGCCCCCGGTGATGGAGGCATTTGAGACTGACCTGGAACGACTGGAGGAGATTTCGGATGAGCTCGGTTGCACGGACGAGGAACTCAATACGCTGGCCGCGGAGCGTGTCGATCAGCTAACGGCGGAAGGCCCAGTCGCCGAATTGCTGCTCCAGGGCATATTCGACGCTGCGACAGCTGGAGAGCTCTTCTACGAGTAAGAACCCGGTCTATATGACCCTCAAGCGAGACAGCCTGAATACCTCAGCGCACATGAAAGAGCCGCCTACTGTGATGTAGGCGGCTCTTGAAATGTCGACGGGTTCGGAGCTCGTGCTACTCGCCAGCCCGGTTGATCGTGAAGCCCTCAGTCGTGTGGTCGAGAACGAGGCCGTCGAGCGTCGGCTCGAGCTGGGCCGGGACGATGACAATTGGTTCGCCGTCCTTCTCGAACACCTGGTCATTGTCGCTGGCTTCGCCAACGGCCACCGCGAGCTGGTTGTTCTCGCCGATGACCAGCATCATGCCCTGATCGTCTGAAGTTTCGCGCTCTGATTTCATCTCGGCCATGCGGTCTACTGCCGCATCGGTAACCTGGAACATCAACTGCCGCCCTTCGCGGTTTGGAACGTACTATCTATTAACCCTAACAAAGCGCGGCGCTCGGCCTCGCCAGTGATGGGCCTGCGTGCTATACCTCAATGCCAATTCCGGCACATTTGCCGCACGATCTGACGAAACGCGGGGCGCGATGACCACGCTAATACAAGCCGCGAACCTTACCTATGCCCACGGCGGCAACGAAGTCTTCTCCGGCATCGACTTCGAGATCGTCGAAGGGGACAGAGTCGCGCTGATCGGCGAGAACGGCGCCGGCAAGTCGACGCTCTTCCGGCTGCTCACCCGCGATCTCACGCCGCATGAGGGCGAGGTCACCCAGCGTCGCAATCTCGTCGTCGGCTTTCTCGAACAGGAGCCGACGGCCGAGCCCGGAGCGACGGTGCTCGATGTCGCCACCGGCGGCGGCGCGCAGGACGAGACGGACGCCATCGAGGCCCGCATGCGCGAGCTTGAGGGCCTGATGGGTACCTCGGACCCGGACGAGTTCGAACGGGTGATGGAGGAGTATGGCGATCTCCAGGAGCAGCTAACAATCTCGGAGCAGGCTGCCTCCGGCACTCGGATCGAGGATGCGCTGGTTGGCCTCGGTCTCGGCGTCGAGCGCTGGGACGAACCCTATAGCCAGCTCTCTGGCGGCGAGAAGAAGCTCGTCGGCTTGGCGCGGCTGCTGTCGGAAGACGCTGATGTGCTCCTGCTCGACGAGCCCGACAACCACCTGGACTATGACGCCAAGCGCTGGCTGGAAGAGTTCATGAAGTCCCATCGCGGCGCGGTCGCGATCATCTCCCATGATCGCTACTTCCTCGACCGGGCCGTCAACAAGATCATCGAACTCGAAGATGGCGTGGCTCACGTCTACCACACTGCCTACACCGGGTTCCTCAAGGAGAAGCGCGAGCGGCTCGAACGCGAGGCGGAACTGCGGGCGCTACGCGAGCGGGAGATGAAGCAGATCAAGCGCTCAGCCGAACGCCTGACCGAATGGGCGCGGCAGAACCCGAAGTTCGCCAAGCGCGCCGGCAACCGCTGGCGCATCCTGGAGATCAAGCGCAAGGAGCTGGAAGCCAAGCCACGGCCGGTGCTTGACCGGCGGACTGTCGATATCGAATTCAATGCGCGCCGTGGTTCGACGATCGTCGCCAATCTCGATGGCGTCTCCAAGAGCTTCCAGGACGCGGCCGAAGAGCGCGAGGTGTTTGAGCCCTTTGATCTGCTCGTGACCCACGGCGAGCGCGTCGGGCTGGTTGGACCCAACGGGGCGGGCAAGACAACGCTCTTTCGTTTGTTGCTCGGTGACGAGGAGCCGACCTCGGGCGTCGTCAAGATCGGGCCATCTTGCAAGATCGGCTATTACAGCCAGGAGCAGGAGACGCTCGACCCGGAGAAGACGCCGGTCGAGGTTGTCCGCAGCCTGCGGGCTTACTCGGAGCCGCAGGCGTTGGGCTTTCTGGCGGGACTGCTCTTCGAATACCAGGATGCCAACAACAAGGTCGGCAACCTCAGCGGCGGTGAGAAGGCCCGGCTCCAGATCGCTGCGCTGATGCTCCAGGGCGCGAACTTCCTGCTGCTCGACGAGCCGACGAACAACCTCGACATCCCGTCGTGCGAGGAGCTTGAGGCGGCGCTGCAGGACTTCGAGGGCACGATCCTGACCATTTCCCACGACCGTTACTTCCTCGACAAGCTGGTCGAGCGCATCGTCGAGCTACGCGACGGCCGCGTCCGCGACTACCCGGGTGGCTTCAGCTACTACGAGCGCCACGAAGGCGAGGGCCGCCTGCTCACGCTGGGAGCGCCCGCCTCGGCCTAACCCAATCGCACAGTGCCGGATCACCGGTCGCGAGGAGATCGCCGACGACATCGTAGGGGTGGAATTCATCGCACTCTTCATTAGGTATTGGGTAGGAAGGTTGCGCCCGAAGGATCTGCGACTGGCAGCGCCGCGCTGCGGCGAAGACGGTCATGGACGCTGCAGCGCGGTCGATCACCGTCTTCTACACCCACGTGTAGCACGCTCGCGACAAGATCCCTCGGGCGCAAAGCCGTGCTCGGGATGACCATGTTGTTGCTGTGGTGTCTGCTCTATTGCGCTGCGTGTCACGTACGGTGGAAGGTGGAGTCCGTGCGTGATACATCAGGGTTGGCGACGGACATGAAGGTTGCGTCTGTGTTCTCTGTCGTGTGCCTACAGCTGATAGCCACGACGCACGCCCCGTTCCTGGTCTGGCATCGCTCGTCGCCTCGGGATGATGACGGCGCCGCATTGGCGCTGTTTTGAGATGAGATGACGGCAGGCAGTCTGTGATGCCTCATCGCGATCAGTCGAACGGGATGATCTCGGTGTGGAGGTCGGTCACGGCGCCGAAGGCGACGTTGGCCTCGATGAAGCGCAGGATCTCGGCGACCATCTGGTCTGCGTGCTGGGCTGACGACGAGACGCAGGTGATGGCGATGCCCGACATCTGCCAGGTGTCCTGGTAATCCACCTCGGCGATCCCGGCGTTGTAGCGGTTCCGGGCGCGCTCCAGCAACGACTTGACCACCCGCCGCTTCTCCTTCAACGAGTGGCTCTCGAACACCTGAATTGTCACGTAACCAACGCCGATAAACATGGGGGAAGTATAGGGAACAGGGAAGAGGTAACAGGGAACAGTGCAACAGCCAGCGACTCCTGAAGTTCTCGCGTGCCCACCGCTGCGGAGGTAGTTCGCTGTTCTTACTCCCCCTCTCCCCGCGCAGCGGGTCGCGGGCCGGGGGGGTGAGGAAACTCCCCGGCTGCTGTCCCCTGTAACCTAGAACCTATCCCCTATCAAATGACATTGTGTTCCGGCTTGAGGTCGCCTTCGGTGAAGCGGGAGAGGCGGAAGTCGGTGAGGTCGACGGAGTTGAACGCGCCGTCGACGAGGAGTTCGGCCATGAGCAGGCCGATGGCCGGGCCCTGCATGAAGCCGTGGCCGGAGAAGCCGGCGGCGACCGAGAAATTCTCGATGCCGGGCGCCGGGCCGATGAGCGGGTTGTGGTCGGGCGTTACCTCGTAGGGGCCGGCCCAGCCGTTGCGGACGGTTGCGTTGGCGAAGACCGGCGCGCGCTCGACGAGGGCGTCGACGGTCTTGACGAGCCAGGCTTGGTCGACACTCTTGTTCCAGGAGACCGGCTCGTCGGGGTCGGACATGCCGAAGAGGAAGCCGCCGCTCTCCGGGTGGAAGTAGAGTGAGCGCTCGAACTCGATGGTGAATGGCACGGCCGGGTCGATCTCGTCGAAGGGGCCGGTGACCCAGGACATCCGCCGTAGCGGCTCGACCGGCAGATCCACGCCGGCGAGCTTGCCGATCTCACCGGTGTAGGCTCCGGCGGCGCAGATGACCTGACCGGCGGCGATCCGCGTGTCGCCGGCCCGAACGCCGACGACGCGGCCGTCGACGACCTCGATGCCGGTCACGGCCGTCTCCTCGATGATCTTGACGCCCGTGCGCCGGGCTGCCTGGGCAAAGCCCATCGTGCTCGTAGAGGTGTCGGCCCAACCGTCACGCGGGCAGATCGTCCCACCGATGACGCCGTCGAGGTTGACGACCGGGTTCAGTTCGGCGATATCCTCCGGCGTCACCCAGCGGGCCGGGACGTTCATTGACTGCTGTAGCTTCAGATTGGCTTCGAATGGCGCGACACTGGCTTCGTCGGTCAGCAGGAAGAGGTAGCCCTGCTGGCGGAAATTGATGAACTGCCCGAAGCGCTCCTCGAAATTCTCCCAGTAGTCGAAGCTGATCTGCATGAGCTCGATGTTGGCAGGCGTTGAGAACTGCATGCGGATGCCGCCGGCAGCATCGGCGGTCGAGCCACGTCCAATGAAGTCCTTCTCAAGCACAACGACATTGGTCTGGCCGCGCTCCGCAAGGTGGTAGGCAATCGAGCAGCCCATGATGCCCGCGCCGATGATGACGACGTCGGCGCTTGCGGGTAGGTCAGTCATGGCCGTGGGCCTCTCAATCTGTCGCCTCCGCGTCGGTCAGTTCGGCGGCGGCGGTTGCGATCTCCATCGCTCGTTCCCAGGTCAAGCCGTTGTTCGGGGCGGCCGCATCTGTATAGCCGCCATAGATGGCGTGGCCCGCCTGTAACCAGAAACAGTCGGCAATTGGGTAACCGACGGCAGTCAGCCAGCGTAGCTGTTCGTGGAGCCCTGACGGTTTGTCCCAGTCGTCCTCGTCTGGATAGCGGAAGAAGTTCCACTCCTCGTCGACGAACGCCTGGAAATACGCGTCTGAACCAACCAGCTCTTGCGAGCGCGCTCGTGCCGCCCGGTCGTACAGGTTGGCATAGAGCGTTTGGGCGCGTGGGTGAGCCGGGAGCACCAGATCGGCGATGAGCAGCGTAGCGGGTGTCGCGCAGCGCTGCCGTACCTCCCGGAAGAGCGTCTGTTTACCGGCTCCGTCGAGGTGGTGGACGACGAGCGACGAGAGTACCGCCTGCGCGCCATCCAGCTCCGGCCACCAGGCATCATCGAGGAGATTGAACGAGCTGACGCGAAATCGATTGCCGTGTTTCGCCAGCCTGTGCCGGCTCGTCTCGCGCATCGCCTCGGAACCGTCGAGACCCGTCACGGTCGCCCTGGGAAAGGCCTCCAGCAGCGCACCCGCCAGACGCCCCTCGCCCGAGCCGAGTTCGACTGCATGGAACGACTCGTTGACGTCGAAGGGCAGCAGCATCAATAACGCCGCGATTTGCTCGGCGCGATATGGCACGGCGATGGCGGCGATGCGCTGGTATGTCCCGCTAGCTTCCTCGGACCAGGTGACGCGTTGATCGCTCATTGCCGGATTACTTCACGATGACGATGTCGCGCGGAGCATGGTTCAGGCTCTCCGCGCCGTCGTCTGTCACAACGAGCAGGTCCTCGATGCGGACGCCGAATTTGCCGTCGAGATAGATACCCGGCTCGTCAGAGAAAGTGACGCCAACCTGGAGCGGCGTCTCGTTGCCGCCGACCATGTAGGGTTCCTCGTGGGTGTCGAGCCCCAGGCCGTGGCCGACGCGGTGGATGAAGTACTCACCGTAGCCGGCCTCGGTGATGACGTCGCGGGCGAGCTTGTCGACATCCTCGCAGGGCATGCCCGGCTGCACCCCGGCCAGCACGGCGCGATTCGCCTGAAGGACGATGTCGTAGACCTTGTGGTACTCGTCCGACGGCTCGCCGACGTGCACCATGCGGGTGACGTCCGACGTGTAGTGCTGCCAGCGTCCGCCGAAATCGAAGAGCACCGGCTCGCCCTCCTGGATGACGCGCTCGCCGGTGATGTAGTGCGGCGAGGCGCTGTTCGGGCCTGACGCCGAGATCAGGAACGATGTCTGGAGCCCGCGCTCGGTCATCAAGCGGTTGAGGTCCTTGCCGACCTCGATCTCCGTCCGGCCGGCGAAGGTCGTCGTCTCGACGAACTCCTGCCAGGCGGCGTCGGTGGATTCGGAGGCGTGCCGCAGCAGGGCGATCTCGTGCTCGTCCTTGACCATCCGTAGCTCGCGCAGGATGCCGGTCGCCGACTGCCACTTGTCGGCGTCGATCTCGCCCTGCAGGCCGAGCAGAAAGCCCGACCAGGTCTGATCGTTGACCGCAATCGTCGCGCCCTGGCCGCCCTCGACGATTCTGCCAACGAGCTCGATTGGCGACTCTGTTTCCGTCCAGACATGGATGTCGAGTAGGTCGCTGCGTTCGTTGAGCCGCATCGACTCCAGCTGCGGCGCGACGATGAACGGCTCCCCATCGCGCGGGATGCCGAGCAAGGTCAGGCGTTCGGAGGCATGCGCTCCGTACCCGAGAAGGTAGATCAAATCGGAAGACGGGGTGACGAAGAGGAAGTCGACGTCGCGCTGCTCCATCTCCTGCTGCACTCGTCCGATGCGCGCTCCGTAAACCTGACTGTCACTGCTCATTGTGTATCCCTTCGCCGGATGTTCTCTTCTGGCCGAGATTGTAGTGCAGCCGGCGTGTTTGAATGGACACGCGTGTACTGGCGCACGGGGAGTGGGAGGCTAGCATTGGAGATTCGACCAGCGCGGGAGGGTGAGCTCGCGGCGTTGCTCAGGATCCAGCTGCTGGCGCTGGGGCTTGACGATCTGCTGGAGACTTTCCCGGCGGGTGAGGTTCCGGCGCTCTACCGCCACGGCTACGAACATGGCGAAACCCTCGTCGCGCTCGATGCCGGTGCGCCGGTTGGCTTTTCCGTCGGCTACGAGCGCGATGGGACCTGGTTCCTGGGCGAGTTCTTCGTGCTGCCGGAAACGCAATCGGGCGGCATTGGCCAGGCTCTGCTCGACCGGGCTATGCCGGCTCACCGGCACTGCGCAACCGTCGCGACGAGCGACTACCGGGCGCAGGCGCTCTATGCCCGGTTTGGGCTGACGCCGCTCTGGCCGTCGTTCCAACTGCGCGCCGAGCCGGCGCAGTTGCGGCGTCCAACGTCAGATGAGTTCATCGTGCGCGAGGCAGGGTCAACCCCCACGTTCAACGCCTGGGACGCCGCCATCTCCGGCCGCAACCGCCCAGAAGATATCGACTTCCTGATCGACAGCTGGAACGGCCTCTGCCTCTGGATCGAGTACGCAGGCCGGCGTGTCGGCTACGCGGGCATTGCCCGGCGCGGCGGTGGGCGCGTCACTATCGGACCGGTCGGGGTCAACGACCCTGCTCACGCGGCAGGGGCCGTGCGGGCAGTAGTTGCCTTTGCCGCCGAGTCGGAGGAGGTCGATTCGATCACGGTCGATGTACCCGGGCCGCACCCGGCGCTCGCGCCATTGCTGGAGGCCGGCGCGCGGATTGCCGACCAGAATCTCTTCTGCTCGTCGGACGCTGCCCGATTCGGTGATCCACGCGCCTACATCCCCCTGACACCGGCGATCTACTGACACTGGAGCCGCGTGCAAGCGCCGTCTCCGGCAAGCAGGACGCGCGTTTCTCGACAGCGGGGCTGGAAGGTGCTAAACCTCCGAACGGTGCGGGACGGGTACGGGCAAGCGGTCAGGGGATGTGTGTGGCGCTTCGTCGCGGAATGAATTTCTATTACGGTTGGATCGTGCTGGCGATCGCCTTCCTGATCGGCTTCTTCAGCGCCGGTATCAACCAGGGTTTCGGCATCTTCATCAAGCCGATGATCGACGATTTTGGCTGGTCGCGCGCCGACATTTCGTTGTCGATCTCTATCTTCGCGATCATGTCCGCCATCATCCCGCCGGTCGCCGGGCGCATCTCAGACCGCTATGGGCCGCGCGTCGTGCTGGCCGTTGGCGTGGCCCTCAACGCGCTCGGGATGATCCTGATGGCGACCGCCAACACGCTGGTTGAGGTCTACCTCTTCTATGGCGTCCTCATTGGCGCAGGCTTCGGCTTCACTGGCATTGCCGCGACGACGGCGCTGATCTCGCGCTGGTTCGTCCGGCGGCGCGGTCTGGCGCTCAGCATCGCCGCGACTGGCCTCGGAGCCGGGCAGCTGTTGCTCGCGCCGTTGACGACGATGGTGATCATCCAGTTCTCGTGGCAGACAGCGTTCGCCGCCGTCGGCATCGCTTCAGCCGTTCTGATCCCGCTCGTCTTCTTCTTGCTCAAGAAGACCGCGCCGGACAACGGCGATGAGCTTGAGACTCCGGAGTCACAGGCTGCGGCCGCCAGCAAGAGCGCGCCGGACTGCATCACGAACGAGATGATCCGGGCTGATATGAACATCGCCTGGAGCTCGCGCTCGTTCTGGATGCTCGCCAGTGGCTTCATGGCCTGCGGCTTCACGATCTTCTTTTTGACCGCACACCTTGTGCCGCTGGCAACCGACGCCGGCATCTCGGCCCAGCAGGCCGGCATCGCGCTGGGGCTGACCGGCGGCACCAGCATCCTGGCGAACCTGGCTATCGCCACCTTCGTCGACCGGGTCAGCCGCAAGTACATTCTCGTGGGGCTGTACGCGATGCGCGGCGTCTCGATCCTGATGCTCTTCAACGTCTCAGGTGTCGGGATGCTCTATGCAGCTGCGTTGCTCTTTGGCCTGTCCCGCGCCAACGCGCCGGTCGTCTCCGCCTCGATCATCGACCATTTCGGGCGGCGCGCCGTCGGCTCGCTGGTCGGCACCCTCTTCATGTACCACCAGTTCTTCGCGGCGGCCGGGGCGTTCGCCGGCGGTCTCGTCTACGACAACTTCGGGAGCTACAACCTGATGCTCGGCGTCGCCTTCTTCTCGATGGTCAGCGCCACCGCCGCCAGCTTCTTCATCGAGGAGCCGGACCGTGAGACAGAGCAGGTCGTGGCTGGAGAGCCGTTGTCTCCTGCGGTCGCTGGCGACTGATTATTGGCGGTCAGGTAGAGTGGCGCGGCAGACGCGGTTGCGGCCGGCATGCTTCGCGGCGTAGGTCGCGTTGTCGGCCGAATTGAGGAGTTCGCGCGTCGAGTTGCCATGCTCGGGGCTGACTGCGACGCCGACTGAGATCGTGAGTGTCGCCCGTTCGCCGGTCGAGATCTCGAATGATTCGCCGCCAATCGCGTCACGCAGCCGCTGGCCAATCAGCATCGCGGCCTCGATATCGGTGTCGGGCAGCAGGACGACGAACTCGTCGCCGGCATAGCGCGCTAGCAGGTCCCGCTCGCGTAGCTTGCTACTGAGGCGGCGGCTCGCATCGATCAGGACGGCATCGCCTTCGAGGTGGCCGAAGCGGTCGTTGATCTGCTTGAAGCCATCCAGGTCGATCACCATCACCGCAAGCGGGCTACCGCCCTCGGATGCGCGTTCGAAATCCTCGGTGAAACGTTCCTGGAAGTGCCGGTGATTCGGCAGGTGCGTCATGGGATCGAGGTAGGCCATGCGGCGGGCCTCCTCGTACATCCGGGCGTTGTCGAGGACGACGCCGGCGTGCTGGGCGAACATCTGGAGCATTGAGGTGTCCTGCTCGGTCAACTCCCGCGTGCGCGAGCCAATGACGATCAAGATACCGAGGATGTGGCCGTCGCCGGTAATCGGCACGACGATCAGCGATTGGCCATCCGGGAAGGCGTCGAGGCCGAGATCGGTGCGGGATGTCAGACGTTTGATCTCCAGCGGCTTGCCGTCCACCGCAACCCGGCCAATAGGGGAGGCAGCGGTTGGGATCCGCACGAGCCGTTCGAGCGCGACACCGTGGGCGGCGCTCGGTTGGACAAACTGCCCCTCGGTCATTCCGGCGACGACATAACGGTAGTCGAAATAGCTACCGAGCGTATCGACGATGCGGCGTAGCGCCTCGTCGACATCGAGCGTGCTGGTGACGATCGTCGAGACCTGGTTGAGCGCTTCCATCGCCCGGCGGGTCGAGCGCTCGGATGCCAGCAGCTCCTCGTTCTCGAAGGCGATACCCAGGTGCCGGGCGATGATCTGCAACACCTCGAGGTCGGCGTTGTCCAGCGGGCGCTCGGCGCTCGTCTCGACGTTGACGATGCCGATGACGGCGCCGGCCGACCAGATGGGCACGCAGATCTCCGAGCGCGCATTCCAGCCCGTGTCGACGAAGTCGGGATCGTTGCGGACATCGTGGATGATCTCCGCGCGGCCGCTTGTCAGCACCCGGCCCGAGATGCCGCGGTTCCTGCCAAAGCTTTGGGAAAAGCCTTTGACCGGCGGCATCGGCACATGCACGGATGCGAGCGTCACCTTGAGCCGCTCGTTCTCAAGGAGGCCGATGCCGACCTGGTCGAAGGCAAAGCGCCGGGCAATGGCCCGTGCTACCTCGGGGATCGCCTCCTGGATCATCGGGCGCTCGGCGATCAGCGTGACGAGTGTGTCGACGACCCGTAGCTGGCGGTTACGGCGCTCGACCTCGTAGAGCCGGCGGGAGTTCGCGAGCACGAGCCCGAGACTTTCCGCGAGCATCATCAGCATGCTCAGGTCATCAACGACGAGCGCGCGCGAGCCGCCGCTTGCCGCGCTCAGTACGCCTGCGATTTCGCCGTTGACGCGCAGCGGCACGCAGATGAGCTGCCGGACGTCGAAGGGATAGATGGCAGCGTGGTTTGGGAGCGCCGGCGCGTTGAAGAACTGCGGCACACCGCCCAGGACTACATCGGCGGCGACATCTTCTTCGAGCGTGACCGAGATGACCGGGTCGCGGCGCGTTACTGCGTTGCGGTAGTGCTCGTAATAGTCCAGCGCTGCGCCGTTCTGGAGCGCGATGCGGACGGCGTCGTACTCGAAGACCTGCGCGATGTCTTCGAGGATATCCGGTCCTGTGTCCGAGAAGCCATCTTGCCGGATGATCCGGGCCGTCAGGTTCTGGAGCCTGATCAGGCGGTCCAGATGCGTTCGCTCCGAGGCGACCTGAGACGCGGTACGCATGCTGGCTGCGAGGATCATCCCAACGATAGTTAGCTTGTGATCCAGCGCCGGATCTGCCAGCCGGTCGCGGGCGCCATACGAGGCGATCGCGATCATCCCGGCGCGGTGTTCGACGACCGGCAGCAGGTGGGCCCACGACTCGTCTTCGCTCTCGATGCCCAGAAGTTTGCGTTCAAGCGCCGCTCGCGGTTCGATCAGCGCTGCCGCGCCAGGATCGAGACGCCGGAAGATCGACGTATCGAGCGAGGCTTCCCGGGCGCTGTCGGTCGCGCCGTGGGAGAGGCCGTGATAACGCACGTGTCGTTCGGTAACGTAGGCGATCGCGACGGCAGAGAGCTCAAATGCTTCGCATATGGCGCGGGCGCAGCTGTCGGCGTCCAGGTCGGAGCCGTAGCTCTGGATGATGGCGTCAAGCACCGCCATGAGCCCGTCGTCCGGCGGCGTGGCAGCGTCAGTGCCCTCGGTAGCGAGCAATGCAGCGTTTGAATCTGAATGTTGAGAGATTTCGCCGCTCACCGCATGGTCCTTCATGGGGAGTGATTGTCGAACGTCCAGGCGAGACATTGATGGGGGCAATCCTACCTGTGACCTTTCGCTCAGGGCATCGCCCGAAAGTACGGATGTTGTCAGGACCAACAGCAACGTGTACGTACATTATAGACAGAACCGGCTATAGGCGTTGCGGTACCATGCAGGCGTAACTGTTTCTGCTGGAAGACGCCACCGAAAGGCTGGTCGCGCGCATGACCGCAAAGAAGCAACGGAGCCGTGTCTCCACCGGCAACCATTATGAGATCACGGTCGGCTATTCTCGGGCGGTGCGTGTCGAGGATCATGTCTATGTCGCCGGCACGACGGCGTTGACTGCGGATGGCGAGATCGTCGGCGAAGGCGATCCCTACGCTCAGACACGCCAGATCCTCGAGACTATCGGCTGGGCCCTGGGCCAGGCGGGGGCGACGCTGGACGACATCGTGCGCTACCGGGTCTACCTGACGCGCATCGAGGACACGCCTGAAGTAAGCCGGGCGCTGGCCGAAACGTTCCAGCCGATCCGCCCGGCCAACACCCTGCTGGCCGTTGCTGCTCTGGCCGATCCCCGCATGCTGGTCGAGATCGACGCCGACGCCGTCATCGGCTCCGCCGCGCCAGTTGAGGACATGGCGTAGTGTCGAATGCCCCGGCCTACGATGTGCGCGATGCCAAGCTGCCCGGCAACTCGCTGGTCGAAGCGATCTTCAACCGGCGGCTGATGTCCTGGAGCGACCGGGGCGGCGCGAGTATGTTGCTCGGCGATTGCTGGGCCGAGCACTGTCGCCAGCATCTCGACACCCGCATTGGCACGCAGACGCCGATCCCCGAGAGCGAACATTTTCAGCTACGGCGTGTGCTGCGTCTCGACGACAACCCGGAGGTCGAGCGGGAAGCAAACCTGAACCAGCTCGAAAATCCGGATTTCCTGCTGATCGGCACGGGCCTGGGCGACGAGACCGTCGTCCAGGCCGCCGACGCGAAGTTCGCGGCGGACCGGATCAAGGCGAGTCAGGTGAGCGTCGGCGCGGTTGAGGATCTGCTGCGGATTCCCGAAAGCGGCGCGACCCGTAATCTGCTGCGCCAGGCCATCGCCGGATTCTCGGAGGGCGATGTCATCGTCGTGCCGGGGGTTTTCCTCAGCCCGGACTCGCCCTTCACCGATGCGCTGCTGGACCGCGCGCGGCGTGGACCGCGCCACGCAGAGCCGGGCGAGCTGCTGGTCAGGTTGCCGGTTGATCCCGGTAGCTTGTTCGATGCCGCCGAACCAGCGCTGCTCATGCCGACGATGGCGCGCATAGACCGCTTGCCGGTCAGCCCGCGTGAGAATCTCCTGGCGGCTGTCTACTATCTCCGCACGAGCTGCGCCTGTTTTCACCTCTGGGACGAGCAGACACGTCCCTATTTCGATCTCACTGATACTCCGACGCCTGCTGAACCCGGCATGGTTGCCGCCGAAGTGGCGCGCCGCGCGACACAGGCTTCGTCCGCCTACGGCCTGCTCGTCGCCTGGCACCGCGATCTGCGCGACATCATCAGCGCCCGGAAGGCCGTCTCCGACGCTATTTCGCTGCCGGTTGGTATGGATGAGATCCGCGCTACTGTCGGCGACAGCGAGTCGCGTAAGGCCACCGCCGCCGTCCGCCGGTTGCGTGGCACCCTGGACGGGGTCTACCGCTCGAAGCTACTCGCCGCAACGGGACCGATTCACTCCGATGATCCGCGCCCGGTCAAGAAGATCATCCGTGACATTCGCAGCGCGTCGCGCGAACTGCGCCCGGAGCTGCTCGACGAGCTGGCGACGCTGAGCTGAACGCACGCGGATAGCCGCCGGTCAGCCAAGTACAATCGAAGCCGACGATTGCGGCCCGGGCGGGTCAACGAAGCCGCCCGGCGTTAGCGAGTAAGGAAGCGCAATGCCGGCGACACTAACCCTCTATGCGCGCGACATCATGACGACGAACGTTCGTACCGTTGAGCCATCGACCTCCGTCGAGGCCGCGGCGCGGATCATGTTCGAGCAGTCGATCTCCGGAATCCCGGTCGTTGATGAGCAAAAGCGGTTGATCGGCGTGGTGTCCGAATTCGATGTCCTGGCCCGTGGCGGCGATTCGGTCGGCGACATCATGACGCGCTCGGTCATCACCGTCGGCGAGGATACCGATCCCGAGACCGTTGCCCGGATGCTGATCGAGCAGCAGATCCGGCGCTTGCCGGTCGTGCGCGACGGCGAGGTTGTTGGCATCATCTCGCGCTCCGATCTGGTGCGGCTTTTCGCGCTCACCCGCTGGTCGTGCGAAGCCTGCGGCTACTACACACGCGGCTTCGAGCGTTTGACTCTCTGCCCGAAGTGCGGCAGCGAGAAGATCATTCTCGAGCGCGAACCACCGGGAATGTGAGCGCCATGTACCAAGCCCCACTGGTCCTGCTCTTTGTGCCGGGCCACCGTGAGAACATGGTTGCGAAAGCTCGCACACTCGATGTCGACGCCGTTGTCTTCGACCTGGAAGACAGCGTCCCACCTGCGGAGAAAATCAGCGCGCGGGAGCATGTCGCGGCAGCCCTGGCCGAATGGGAAGATACATCCCCGCGACCGTTCGTGCGGATCAACCCGCCCCGGGCCGGCGTCGTGCGCGATGACGCTCCGGTAGTCGCTGACTACCCAGCAGTAGGGATCGTCGTCCCGAAGATCGACCGCTCGCTCGAAGTCGAGGTGGCCGGTGAGCCGCTGGGTCTGATGGATCGGCAGGTGATCGTGACGGTCGAAACGCCGCGGTCCTTCTTTCATCTGGAGGAGATCGCCGATCATCCGCTCGTCGACGGGCTCTGTCTCGGCGGGGAGGATCTGGCATTCGGGATGGGGATGCAGCGCACACCGGAAGCAACCGAATTCGACGTCCCGCGCTTCCTGCTTGTCGCGGCGGCGCGGGCTGCCGGCATCCATGCCTACGACGC
>JAUIIK010000056.1 GCA_030431755.1 Chloroflexia bacterium | reverse complement strand
CGGACATCATGACGGGGCTGATGGATCTAGATCAGTTCGAAGATCCCCCTGCAACTGCGAACATAGGCGAGGCAGTCGCTTCGTGGGATGACCACGTACTTGCCGAAACACGTCGTGTCTACAACGAGTTGTGCGCAACACTGAGTCACGCACCAGGAATTCACAGTTACGAGCCGGTGAAGAGGGTACCGGAGTTATCGACGGCAACCTACGGTGAAGCTATTGGCGAGCAGTGGCTCGCAGCACAAGAGATCGCGCACAGCCTGAACCTCGACGGGTTGACCGCGTTTCCGGAGCGTTTCGATGCGGCATGTCTGACCTTCTCGCACATTGCTGACACAATGGCTGAACTGCCGACCGCCCTCGGCGCATCGTTTTCTCATCTTTCTGCCGCCATGTCAGAGTTTCCCGGCAACCTGGAAGCGTCACTAAGTAGCATTAGCGACGTAATTGCCGCTGGCAATGCCATCCCCGACTGGAGCACTTTCGCGGATCAGCTCACTCGGCTCGACACTTCTGGTCTCGTCGGGAGCACCCCAGTGTTCTCCGAGGATCGTAGGGTGTCAGAGTCGTGGATGCGGGAAGAGTCTGCTGCCGTCGATGTTGCGGGGGCAACGCGGCAGAACCCAGAGGATGCAAACGAACTGGACCGCCTCTCCGAGAACGGGGCACCATCGTCCCTCTCATTGGAGGCGCTAGCACAAATCCTCTTTGAAGCTACGGTCATGCTTCACATGGTCGCATTGCAGGCTCCGCAGTTTGCGTCGCGACTCGAACCAATCGCCCTCCAGTGCTTCGCAACAGCAATGGGCTGCGTGATAGCGGTGAAGAGTAGCCATCGGAACTAGCTGGCAGTTGCGGTCTTGTGTCAGTTGATATAAGATCGTGGCATGCTCGGATAGAATCGTCCCCCGGTCACATTGCGCGACCGGGGGATTTTTGTTGTGCGTCCGGCGGTGCTGCTAGAACGGCGGGTAGTCGGCTCCGAGCGCGGGCGTGGGATCGTAGCCGGGGTGACGTTCGCAGGTGCGCAGTTGGTCGAGTTCGGCATAGATCTCGGCCATGACCTGCGCAGCGAGCCGATCCTGGCACTCGTGGCAGGTCGTCTCTCCTGTCGACGGGCAGGTAAGTAGCTGGTCTGCCGGGACAGCGTGAGCGCCGGCGTCGCACCACTCCAGATGTGGCATCGCTACGCCGCCTCTCCCTTGATCGTCTCCGAGCAGTATGAGCCGTCAGGATGTTTGGCCGTGCAGTACCAGCCGCCGTTCGGGAACTTCGACGGCGACATCGGCCGGTTGTGGACCGGGCAAAGCGGACCTTTGTGGTCGCTCGGCGCGCTGTGTGGCTGACCCTGGGCTTGCCCGCGATCCTGCGGCTGGCCGGTCCAGACGTAGGGGCTATTGGCGGGCTCGATCCCATGCTCGCGCATCTTCTTGACGATGCCGGGGACGTGCTCGATGAAGCACTCGGCTGTCACGTCGGCCCCGAAGCCGTCAATCTGGATCTTGAAGGTCACCTGAATCGGGTTCTTCTCTTCCGTCGTCATCTCGCGATCCTTCCCTGTCCCCCAGCGCCATGTCGGCACTGGGGGCGGTTGCATTTGGCTATGCGTTGAAGATGGCCTGCGGGTTGCTGAGGAATGCGCCGATAGCTGCGGCGTCGGGTCGAGCGGCGACATCGGGCTCGACAACAGGCTCCGGGGCGTCGGCGTAGCCGGCCATGAGGAGCGCGGTGGCTTGATGCCAGCAGGGGAAGCCATGCTCGCCGGCCGGGCAGCTGCACGTCGTCGCCGGCGTGGCGGCATCGCTGGCGGTCAGGCGGACTTCGTACGCGCCATTGTCGGGATCGGACGCGCTGATGATGAGGAAGCGGCCCTCGCCCAGGTAGCGAGCGGACTGTTCGCCGTTGATGTCGGCGGCCTTGGAGATGGCGTTGTTCCAGCGGTTCTCGGTCGTCATTTGGGGCTATCCTTTCTGTCTCAACCTCTGTATATATTATACCGATAACGGTAGTAAGTGTCAAGCGAATTCGTGATATTCACGGGCTAAACGAGGTGCTGTCAGTGTGGCCAAACGTACCCGCGTCACCGACAGCGAACGTGCCCGGATCATCGCCGCGTTCGACTCTGGGAAGAGCTGCCGGCAGCTAGCGAGCGACTTCAAACGCTCACCGAGCACGATCAGCGCGATTGCCAAGGACGTCGGCCACGAATTCGGACGTTCGAATCTCGTACGCGCGCAGGAAGCGAAAGCGGCCTACGACGACGAACGCCGCGCCAACCTGCTGATCGAAACCGTCGGGCAGGCTGAGCGGGTCCTGGGGCAGTTGTTCGAGCCGGGGGTCGTCTTCAACTTCGGCGGTCGGGACAACACCTACAACGAGCGCGAGGTCGACAAGCCGCCGCCACGCGAGCAGCGCGAGATTTCGCAGACCTACAAGAACCTGATGAGCGTGGTCCTGGAGATGGATAAGCGGACCGCCGGCACGCTCGACGACGCGGTATTCGACCACATCGCCGCGGCTATCGGACGTGAGGCGGACGCCTATGACGCCGGCGACGGCAGTGACGCCAAGTCCCGCAAGCGGGAACCCCACGATTGACCAGATCATCCCGCGCGGCAAGCAGGCATGGTCGGTGCGGGAGGCGCAGGCGCGGATCAACCTGTGGGTGGGGGCGGTGCGCTCCGGCAAGACCTACAGCTCGCTCTGGCGCTGGCTCGACTACGTGCGCAGCGGGCCGGCCGGGAACCTGGTCATGATCGGGAAGACGATGCGCACATTGAAGCGCAACGTGCTCGATCCCCTGGCCGAGCTGCTGGGGCCGCGCCGGTTTCGGCTCGTGTCCGGCACTGGGGAGTGCTTCATCTTCGGGCGGCGCGTCTACCTGTATGGCGCGAACAACGAGGGCGCAAAAGACAAGGTCATGGGCCTGACGGCCGCCGGCGCGTATTGCGACGAGGTGACATTGTGGCCCGAGTCGGTTTGGACGGCGCTCCTTAGCCGGCTGTCGGTGACTGGGGCCAAGCTCTTCGGGACGACGAACCCGGACGCGCCAGCGCACTGGCTCAAGCGGCGGTTCATCGACCGGGCCGACGAGCTCGACATGCGGGTGTTCCACTTCAGCCTCGACGACAACCCGGCGCTCGACCCGGCCTATGTCACCTCACTCAAGCGGGAGTATGTCGGGCTCTGGTACCGCCGGTACATCCTGGGGCAGTGGGCGCTGGCAGCAGGCGCGGTCTACGACATGTTCGACCCGGATCGCCACGTCGTCGACGAGGTGCCGGAACTGGGAACCACCCACTACGGCGGCGGCGACTACGGCACTTCGAATCCGACGGTCTTCCTGTCGCTTGCCGAAGCGACGCATGAGGAGGGCGACGGCTGGCTGATCTCCGACGAATGGCGCTGGGATAGCCGCGACAAGGGCCGGCAGATGACCGACGCCCAGTACAGCGCGGCGTATCAGGCGTGGTGCGGCGAGGTCGGCGAGCAGCGCGGTCTGCCGGAGTGGCCGAAGGCGACGATCATCGACCCAAGCGCGGCATCGTTCAGATTGCAGCTCGTCAACGACGGGGTGCCGGGCGTGACGCCGGGCGACAACGCGGTGCTCGACGGCATCCGGGATGTCTCGACGCTGCTGGGGCAGGACCGGCTCTGGTTCCACCGTTCCTCGGACCTGGGCACGATAGAGGAGATGATGGGCTACAGCTGGGACGAAGCGGCGCAGAAGCGCGGCGAAGATAAACCGGTCAAGCGGGACGACCACGGGCCGGACGCGGTGCGCTACCTGGTACGGCGCGCAGTGCGGCCGCGGGGCCGGGCACGGGTCAGTGGAATGCGAAGGCGAGCGGCATGACGGTCACCGCGAATGGACGCACGGCGCGCGCCACGAAGCGCAAGTTCGGCTTCATTACGAAGCAGGGGCGGTACATCAGCGGCGACGTGCTCGACCGCTACGCGCACAAAAACGCGCACAAAGATGAGTCGAAGCAGCTGACCGACCGCTTCGACGAGAGGTACAACGCGGACGGGCTCTTGCCGCCGCTCTACAACCCGGAGCTCCTGGCGCAACTGCTGGAGATCAACACCTACCACTACGGGGCCTGCAAGACGAAGGCGCGCGACACAGCGGGTCTGGGCTGGTCGCTGCTCCCAGTTGCCGGCAGCGAGCCGGAGGAGAGCGCGCCGCCGGAGGAGCTGCTGCGGTTCTTTCGCTCATTGCCGATGCCGCTGGCGATCATGCTGGACCGCGCTCAGCTCGACTATGAAGCAATCGGCTGGGGCGCGCTCGAGCTGGTCCGGGAGGGCTACGACCCGCAGGCACCGCTCGCCACGCTGGCCCATGTGCCGGCGCATACGCTGCGGGCGCACCGCGACGGCAACCGCTACGCCCAGATCCGCGGCACGAAGAAGCGCTGGTTCAAAGCGGCTGGGGAAGAGATCGACGTCCACCAGGGGACGGGCCAGGTTTACCGGCAGGGGCAGCTCGCCCCGGAAGTGCGGGCCACCGAGATTGCCTGGTGGCAGAACTACACGCCGCGCTCCGACTACTACGGACTGCCGGACGTCATGCCGGCCCTGGGGGCGTTGCACGGCGATCTGGCGCGGCGGGACTTCAACATCGCGTTTTTTGATAACTACGGCGTGCCGGCGTACGCGGTCACGATCACCGGCGACTTCGACGAAGGCGACATTGACGAGGACACGGGCCAGAGCGACCTGGAAGCGGCGATTGAAGAGCACTTCCGCGAGCTGGCTAAGCATCCGCACTCGGTGATCACGCTGTCACTGCCGACACGGAGCGACGGCCAAGAGGTCAATATCGAGTTCCATCCGCTGTCGGTGGACATCAAAGAGGCGTCGTTCCGCCTGTTCCGGCAGGACAACCGCGACGAGATTTTGGCGGCGCACCGGGTGCCGCCGTACCGCGCCGGCATTGCCGAGACGGGCTCACTGGGCGGCTCGACGGCGCGGGAGGCGACCGAGATTTACAAGCGCTCGGTCATTGAGCCGCGGCAGATGATCCTGGAAGCGATCATCGACCTGCATGTGTTGCAGCGCGGCTTCGAGATCACCGGCTGGCACTTCAAGCTCGCCGACATCGACAACAGCGACGCCAAGCAGGACATGGACCTGCTGGGGGTGCTGGTCGACAAGGGCGCTGCCTGGCCGGATGAGATGCGGGCGCATTTCGCGGCTCGCTTCGGTCTCGACCCCAAGCGCGAGCTGCCGGGAGCGGAAGCGCCTGCGGAGGAGTCCTCAGAAGAGAGCGCGGCATGAGCACGGTCATACCCGATACCGCGCCGGCGGCTCCATGGGTCGAGGCGGCGTTGCACGGCTCGTGTTCGGCAACCGCTGGACCGGCTGAAGAGCAGGTCTGTACCCGCTGTCAGGAGGATCGACTCCCAGCGGCCTATCGCGGCGACGTGCATGCGAGCGAAGGGCACTTTGACGGACGCTATGGCGATGTCACGGGAGTGGCGTTGCCGGAACGTTTCGCGGTCACGCTGGACGGCCAACCGGTCGACCTGGACAACACGCTCGCGGTCTACGCCGGCGCGCCGGGATGGATCGTGCAAGACATAAACGAGCCGGGGACCTGTCCGCGCTGCAAGTGTCCGTGGCCGCTCGTCTTGGTGCGACGCGGCGAAGTGCGTGTCTCCGGCGCAGCGCCCAGATTGAGAGGATGATGCTATGCCCCCAACCATCGCCAAGGACCGCCACGCGACCGGTAGCGCAGACTGGGTAGCCGATCAGATCCAGCGCCAGCTACGCGAGGAGGGCGTCTACGCCTGGATTCGCGACGTGATGGTGACTCGGAATGAGGTGATCGCCAGTAACGACTACGGCCACCTGCTCTCGATCCCTTACGAGATCGAGGATGGCGCGGTGGTGATGGGCGAGCCGGCGGAGGTCGGCGTCGAGTACGTGATCAAGGCAATGCCGGATCTCGCGCTCGCCGGCCCGATTGTCGGCAAACAGGAAGAGCGGCGCGTTGTCATCGGCCCGGTGTTGGTGCCGGATGAACCGGACACCGACGGCGACGTCGTTTCCAAGGAGCAGATCGAGCGCGTCGCCCATCTCTGGATGCAGAAGTACCAGAACATCGACCTCCAGCACACGCTCAACAATGTCTCAGTGCCGGTCGAGAGCTACATCGCTCCAGCAGACCTCGAGTTCCCGGGCGGCACGATCCCAGAAGGCTCGTGGGTCCTGGCGACGCGAGTACCGGATGAACTCTGGTCCCACGTCGAGAAGGGCGAGCTGACCGGCTTCAGCCTGATGGCCGTCGAGGGCGACGACCTGGCGCTCGCGGTGAAGGGAGAGGCTGACATAACGGCAGCGTGGAAGCGGACGACGCTCGCCGATCTCGGGGATGACTGGGTTGTGCCCTTCGTCTCGCTCGTCGACACCCCGGCGGTGCCGAAGGCGCGCTGGGTGGCGGTGAAGCGGGCCGCGGAGGCGACGCAGGAACCGAGCAGCCCGAAGTCCGCACAGTTGAGCCTGGGGGACAAGCTCCGCGCGATGTTCTCTGGCGGCGCGGACGGGAGCGCGGACAAGGAAGGGCGGCGGTTTAGCAACGCCACCTACAACCAGCTCAAGTCGGCGGTCGAGGCGCTATCCGCGCTCCTGGACGAAGCCGAAAAGGAGCGCAAGGACTCCAAGAAGGAGGCTGACGAAGTGGATCAGAAACAGGTCCAGGAGATGATCGACACGAGCCTGAGCTCGGCGCTGACGCCGGTCACGGACGCGATCAAGTCGCTGACCGACGCGCTCAGTAAGAGCAACGGTGACGAGGGCAGCGCGCCGGCGGCGGACGCGAAGGCCGACGACGCGCCGGCTGAGGCCAGCAAGCAGGAGCCGAGCGAGCGCGAGCAGGAGCTCGAAACGAAGCTGGCGGATGCCCAGAAGGAACTGGAAGAGCTCCAGGAGGCCGTCGAGAAGCGGCTGGCCACGGTGCCGAAGAGCCTGACCGGTCAGGACGGCGATGGCGATGCGCCGGCTGGCGCGGACGATGACGGCACCTACACCGACGCGTTCGGCGAGCGCTATCGCCGCGATGCAGCGGGCAGGGCTCGCCGCGTCGCGTAAGTATCCTCCCCCAGCAGCACTGGGGACGAACGATGGCCCGGCGTTGTGCCGGGTCTTTTCTATGCACCCGGAAAGGGGCGCACATGGTGCTCTCGAACGCCCAGCTGCTGGGACGGCTGGACAAAGCCATCAAGGCGATCACGGAGGTCTCTGACCTCGGCGACGCCATTCTGCAGCCCGAGAAGGCTGCCCAGTTCGTGCGCGAGATGCAGCTCGCCACTCGCATCCTGCCGGCCGCGCGGTCGGTCGTGATGCAGGCGAAGCAGCGCGACATCGACCGCATCTCGCTGACGGGCCGGATCCTTAAGTCCGGCAAGGACGCCGGCGGCGCGCATCAGGACCTCGACGCCGCGACCGATTCGGCCGATCCGTCGTTCGCGACGCAGAAGCTCATCACGAACGAGCTGGTCGCGCTGATCTCGCTGCGAGACGACACACTGCGGGAGAACATCGAGCGCGGCAATCTGGAGCAGACGCTGCTCTCGCTCTTTGCCGAAGCGGCCGGTCGCGACTTCGAGGAGTACGCGGTCTTCGGCGACGAAAACGTCGCGTTCGCCGATGACGACGTGCTCAGCCTGTCCGACGGCTGGGTGCGGCTCGCGGCGCAGAAGCTCTACGGCGTCGGTGGCGATCAGGACTTCGATCCGACCGCCAACACCTTCCCGGAGAACATGTTCCAGGCTCAGCTCGACGCGCTGCCCAAGAAGTACTTCTCCAATCCAATGGACTGGGTGTACTTCGTGGACTTCACGACCGACGACGCCTACCGGGACATCCTCAAGAGCCGCGGCACGCAGCTCGGTGACCGCGCTCAGACCGAGCGCAGCCCGGTCTACTACAAGGGCATCCGGGTCGAGTACTGCCCAATGTTGGAGCGCACCCCGACGATGTACGGCAACGTCGACGACGACGAGATCTTCGGGCGCGTCTCGCTGCTGGTGAACCCGGCCAACATGGTCTGGGGCGTCTTCCACGAGGTCCAGGTCGAGCCGGAACGGGAAGCGAAGGCCCGCCGGACCGACTTCGTCCTCACCTTCGAGGGCGATATGCAGTACGAGGACCCGAATGCGGCCGTCGTCGCACTGATCGAAGCCGAGAACCCGGCCGCGTAACCGACGAACCGCCACAGTGCCAAGACGCGACCTCATGTGAGGTGGCGTTTTGGCACACATCTTTGAAAGGAGCCAGTCATGGCACGGACACCGGCCCGGCTCGGCGTTGGCGAAGGCGGCGCGGGAGTTGCTCAGCTCGAAGCGCTGATGAACGGCATCGCCGGCGACCTGACCAAGTCCGCCCGCGTGCTCGAGCTTTCAGCCGCCGAAGCCGCTGCCGCCGACACTGATGCCGTGCATGCCGCCATCGTCGACGACGGCACGGAACAGACGATCACGACGGGTATTACGAACCCGCCGTACCCCAGGAACATCACGGCCACCGCCGGCGGTACAGCTGGCGACATCGCCGCGATCCAAGTGACGATCACCGGCACCAACGTCGATGACGAGGTGATCACGGAGACGTTGCCGGCCTTCACTGAGAACAACGCCGGGACAGTGAGCGGCTCGAAAGCGTTCAAGACCGTCACGGAGATCACGGTGCCCGCGCACGACGGCAACGGAGCGACGACGGCGATCGGCTTCGGAGATCTGATTGGTCTCGACCACGCGCTGGCTGCTAACACGGTGCTCTTCGCCAACCACGACGGGACGCGGGAGTCGACGTTCCCGACGGTCGCGACCGATGCGGCGAATGTCGAAAGCAACACGGTCGACCTCGACACAGCCCTCGACGGGAGCGCCGTGCAGATCGCCTATCTCGGCATCACCTCGGCAGACCCGCGAACGCACCTGGCGTCGACCGAGTAGAAGCCCACGCCGGGGAGTCCCGCGACACTTTGAGAGGACCTCAACATGCAACGACGCCTGGTTGTCAAGAACATCCAGCAGTACACCATCGGCCGGGGGCGCTTTGTCTTCCCGCCGAAGGTCGAGAAGGAAGTCGTCACGACCACAAAGCAGCAGTACCTGGAGATCAAGGCGTGCGTCTATCTCCAGCGCATCGTCGACGAGCCGTACGAGCCGAGCGCAGACACCGACGAGGCGCCTAACGCGACCGTGACGGTCAACGGTGCGGAGATCCCCGGCATTGTGGAAGAGACCGCCGCGACAGCGCCGCAGCTGCCGCCGCATGTCACCAAGGACGGTGATACCGACGAGGCTGACGGTGGCACTGAGGACGCGAGCGAGGCGGGCACGGGCGACGACACCGCGACCGAGACAGAGACTGAGACGGCGACGGATCCTGATCTCTACCAGTGGATGATCGAGCTCTTCGGGGTGCAGCCGAAGCCGGCTCGCTTGCTCTGGGAGGCGGGTTTCCAGGACGTCGAGAGTCTGCGGCAGGCAACTGAAGCGGACATCACCAACGTGCCCGGCGTGGCCGGCGGCAGTTGGAAGGCGATCAGCGCGGTCTTTGAGAACGAGCAGTCTGACGCGCCGACCGACGAAGCTGACGGTAGCACTGGGGACGCGAGCGAGACGAGCTAGCAATGGCCTACGGCGCGGCGGCTGACGTCAAGACGCTGTCGGGCGTCAAGCCTGCTGACCTCGATCTTGCCGACGAAGCGGCCCTTACCGCATGGCTGATGGCGCGGCTCGGCGAGATCACTGACTGGATCAATCAAGAGACGCGGCGCGACTTCGAAGCGGAAGTGGCAGGCGGCGAACTCCTGGCGGTCCCGGCCGGGATCGATGGATATGCCAACCAGATCGGGCGCAACGTCGTCGCGGTCTGTGTCGCCGGGCGGCAGACGCCGGTCGTGCGCATCTCCCAGTGGCGCGTCGAGATCGCCGATCCCGCGCTCATCGCCGACGACATCCGGGCCGGGCTCGCGCGCTACCGCAAGCCGCTCCCAGTGCGCATCACGCGGGTGCGGAGTCAAGCCGAGATCGACGCGGAGGCGAGTGAGGCATGAGCGGCGGCGTGCAGTTCGAGATTCGCGGTCCCAAGCGGGCCGAATGGGACGCCGTTGAGCGTAAGGGCATCCGGGCCATGGCGCGGGCGCTGGAGCTCAGCCTGGAGGCGACGCGGGAGCAGATCGAGAAGACCGCGCCGCGTGGTGAGAGTAACAAGCTGGGGAAGTCATGGAAGCTGGTTCGCGTCAGCGACTTCGTCTACCGGCTGGAGAGCGACCGCGAGTATGCGCGCTTCGTCTCCGAAGGCACCGCGCCGCATGAGATCCGGCCCCGCAACAAGAAGGTGCTGCGCTTTAGCGTCGCGGGCAACACGGTCTATGCGCGAAGGGTCCGGCATCCCGGCACGCGCGCCAATCCCTACGTCGACACCGCATTCGACGATGCCGAACGCAAGCGTGACAGCTACATCACCCAGGCTATGCGGGAAGTCTTCGGCGCATAGCTCCCAGATAGGACACCGATGGCTACGGAGATCACGCTCGCGGAGGCGATCGAGCAGGTTATCGACGCTGTCGACGCACGGCTCACGGCCGCGTTGCCGACCGCATTGAGCGAGCTGAACGACATCATCGTGGGCGACCGGGCGCGGGTTGGCTTTGACCTGCCGGTGCTCTGGATCATGGCTGAGACGGCGACGAATGTCGAGCAGCACGCGCTCCAGGAGACCTGGGAGCTGCCCATTGCGCTGGTCGCGGTCGTCAAAGGGGACGAGCCTGAGACGGCAGCGCGGCAGGCGCAGACATTCGCAGCCGCGGCGCGGTCGGTTGTGCTTGCCTATGACGATGACAAACGCTACCGGCGGCTCAATCTCTCGTTCGTCGACGACGTGCAGTCGCGCGAGTTCGAGCCCGCACGCGATACCCAACTGGACAACACGCTGCTCTATAGCGCCGCGGCGGTCGTGACCGTGCGCTTCCGAGTCTTCGAGCGGCCCTGAGAAGGAGTGATCTATGACCGTTTACCGGTACTTCGGCATGGCGCTGGAGGATCCGTTCAACGAAAGCCCCGCGCCGGCTGCCCAGTTCCATCTGGACCTGGCCAACTCGACGCTCGACGCGCCGAACGACACCGAGGTGATGTTCGAGGGCTCGATCGGACGCGCGGCGCGGACGCACCGGCCCGGCTTCTACTCGCCGTCCGGTAACGCCGTCGTCGCAGTTGACGTGCTGACACTGGGCTGGTTTCTCTATGGCGGACTGGGGGGCTACGTCTTCACCGACAGTGGCGGCACGGTCAGCGACCACCTCCAGGAGATCTACGGCGTCAACGACTCGCTGCTGCCATCGTTCTGTGTCCGCATTGGCAAGGACAACTTCGAACACGTCTTCAGCGGCTGCGTGATCAACTCGCTCGCGCTGCAGATCGCCGACGGCTACGGACAGCTCACGGTGGAGTTCCTCTGTGCTGTCGATGGCAAGGCGGCGTTGGTCACGGTCGACAACCTGCTGCTCCCCAGCGAGTTCCCGTTGATGTTCCACGACGTGACGGCGACCCGGGACGCCAGCGACGTGTCGGCGGAGATCAAGACCTTCACCTTCAACCTCAACAACAACCTCGACGCCGCCTTCGGGCGCTCAATCGGCTCGCGCTACCCGCGCCGGATCGTCGCCAATGCGCGCGACATAACGGTCAATGCCGAGCTGTTCTTCGACGATGACGATCAGATCGAGACCTTCTGGGGTGGTTCCAGCGGTCCGGCCGCGACCGGGACGACCGAGTTCGGCATGGACTTCGTGCTTGACGCCGGCTCTGACGGCACGGCGACGCTGGCGCTGCCGAGGGTTATCTACAACACCGTCAACACCCAGCCGACCGGACGGCAGCAGTCGATGCAGAACGTGACGATGAAGGCGTACGAGACGACGCACACGCTCGCCGACGCGGTGACGGACGTCGTCTCGGAGATCCTGGCAACCGTTGACAACGCCCAGGATGAGATGGCGGCCGCGGCCTAGCGTCGGCGCTACTACGAGGCAGAAAGGAACCAATGTGAGCAACCGTCCCAAGGGGGTTATCGCGCTGACGAAAGCGCAGGTGCTGCAAGGGCGCAACTACACCGAGCAGGTGTACATCCCGGCGCTCAATGGCGAGGTCGTCATCCGTGTCCTGACCGGCGGCGAGATGGCCCGGCTGAAGGCGATGCCCACGCGCGGGCTGAAACTCTCGCTGGCGGACCTGGCGGGCGCATCGGGATCCGATCCCAACAGGGCAATGGAGGAGGCGGCGCGGATTCAGTTCGACATGGAGTCGATCGCCATCGCGAACGAAGAGCAGCGCTTCTTCAGCGTGGCCTGCGGCCTGTCGGTGCCGGGCGGCGAGATGTGGTCGGTTGAGGAAGCCGAAGCGATCAAGCCGACCGAAGCGATCGAGCAGATCGCCAAGGAAGTGTGGCGCATCTCCGACCTCGATGAGAGGGACTTGACGGTTCTCGGCAGGTTTCGCGGAGAGCCAGGAGGGGCAGCAGATCGCGACGCTGCACCTGATGGGGTATCCGCTCGCCCAGACGCAGAGCGAACTGACACGGACGCAGGCCGAGTTCCTGCTGATGGCGGTGCCGAGCGCGATGCGCCGCATGCAAGCGCAGGCATCGCCGCCCTCGCGCGCTCCGCATAGACGCCTCCCCGCCCCACGACAGTCCCCAGCAGCGACCAGACAGATATTGGCAGAGAAGATCGCCGAACGCCGCGAGGCGCAGCGACGGTTAGGGAAACGCTAGCGTGGCTAACGTCTTCGAGTACTTCATCCGGGTCAAGGATGATGGCGCGACCGACACCCTCCACGACGTCGAGGAAGCGGGCGCGGACATCGGCGAGACCTTGCTCGGACTTGGAGCGGCCGGCGCTGGGCTTGTGCTGACGGGCCATGTCGAGGATACGACGGTGAGCCTGGGGCAACTCCAGGCGCAGCTCGGGTTGACCGAGTCGCAGACGCAAGAACTGGGGTCAGTCGCCCGGACGGTTTACAAGAACAACTTCGGCGACTCGATCGGCGAGGCAACCCAAGTGACCGGGCTGCTCCATCAGGCGCTCGGCACGACCGGCTCAGAGCTAGCCAGCGCGACGGAGGATGTCTTCCGCATCACCGACGCCTTCGGTCATCTGGGGGCCGAGCCTGACATCATCACCGAGAACGTCCGGACCATGAAGGCGGCGTTCCCGGACATGACCGACGCCGAGATCCTCGACACCATTGCCAAGGGTTTCCAGGATGGCGCGGGCCGCTCCGGGGACCTCCAGGACACACTGCAAGAGTACCCGCGCTTCTTCTCCGAGATCGGTCTCAGTGCCCAGGACATGACCAACTTCCTGACGACCGGCATGGACGCCGGCGCACGCAACAGCGACCTGCTGGGCGATGCGGTCAAGGAGATGGGCATCATCATTCAGGAGACCGGCAGCGACGGCCAGCTCGCTCTGCAGGAGATGTTCGGGGCGGACCAGGCGGACCAGCTGATCGCCAACTTCGCCGCCGGTGGTGAGGCCGGGCGGGAAGCCTTCTTCACCATCCTCGAAGGTCTCAATGAGATCGAAGATCCCATGGAGCGCAACGCCGCGGCCGTCGACCTCTTCGGCACCAAGGGCGAAGACCTCGCTGGCGTCCTGGATGACATGCTGCCCTCATTTCTCGCGACCAAGGACGCCAGTCAGGAAGTCGGCGACGTCACCGGCTCGCTCGATGCCCAGTATGTCGGCATGGGCAGCACGCTCGAAGGCGTCAAGCGTCAGTTCGAGAGCTTCATCGCCGGTCCCTTGGGTGGCGTCTCGGCCCCGGCTCAGGAGGCGATTACTGCCTTCGGTGGCGTTGCGACCGGGCTCACCGGTCTGTCGGCCATCGGCGTCGACGTCGGCGGGATGATCTCCGGACTGGGGACCAAGATGCTCGGAGCCATCGCGCCGACGAACCTCATGGCCGGTGCGCAGGCAGCGCTCAACCTGGTGATGTCGGCGAACCCCATTCTGCTGGTTGTGCTGGCCCTGACCGCGCTCGTGGGCGGGCTGATCATCGCCTATCGCGAGAGCGAGACGTTCCGGAACATCGTCAACGGCGTCTGGTCGTCGGTCAGTGACACCGTCCAGCCGGTGCTCGATTTCTTGACGACCGAGGTGCCGGCCGCGTTCAGGACCGTGCTCGATTTCGTGCGCGCGAACTGGCCGTTGATCCTGACCATCGTCGGCGGGCCGGTGGGCGCGATGGTGGCGCTGATCATCACGCACTTCGACACGATCAAGTCGACCGTTGAGACTGGCATCGGCTACGTCCAGACGGTGCTCGGAGCCGTGCTCGGCCCCATCCAGGCCAACTGGGATACCGTCTGGAACGGCATCAAGACGACGATAGACACGACCTGGAGCGGGATTGAGACGGTCGTCGATCTCGCGATCCTGGCCGTCCAGACCTACATCGACACGACGCTCGGGCCGATCCGCGACAACTGGGACACCATCTGGAACGGGATCAAGACGACGCTCGATACGGTCTGGAATGGGGCCGGCGGCGTCGTGTTGACGGTCGACCTCGCGATCAACAAGGTCAAGGGCTACATCCAGACGCCGCTGGAAGCTATCCAGACGACCTGGGAGACCACCTGGAACAACGTGTCGAGCTTCGTCGGCACGACATGGGACGGCATCGAGAGCCGCGTCCGGACCGGCATCAATACCATCATCGGTGGCATCAACGGCTTTCTCTCCGGCCTGAGCTCAATCCAGATCGAGGTGCCGGGCGTCGAGGTGCCGCTTGGTCCTGACATCCCCGGATTCACCATCGGCGTGCCCGACATTCCCCTCTTGCCGCTGCTCAATGTCGGTGGTTTGACCCTGGGCGACGTGCCGGCCCAGTTGCACCAGAATGAACTCGTCATCCCACTCACCGATCCCCAGGCGCAGTTCGCCTTCCGCTCATTTCTCAAGGATGTGCTGCCCCACGAAGAGGACCGCGTGCTCGGTCCGGCCGACGAGGGCCGCGATCTGGGACCCGCGGATGAAGGTCGAGGCTTGGGGCCAGCGGACGAAGGCCGCGACTTCGGAGAAGGCGCGCTTCCGGACGCGACGGGCATCGGCGAGCCGATGTTTGATCCTGGCGGCGGCCCGGGTGCGCCGGCGCAGCCGAATCCCGCTGGCGTCCCAGCCGCGCCGGCTGGTCCCGGTCAGGGTGGCGGTATCGGCGACATCATCATCGAGTCGCCAGGCGAGGCGAGCGGGGCGTTCGACGAGTCGGTAGGTGGCCTCACAGAAGAGCAGCAGGCGCTGATCCAAGGCGATTCCAACGTGGTTGCGCAGGGCGGTGAGAACCCCCCAGCCGCCGGCTTCCGCGCTAATGGCGCCGTGAACAGCCTGGGGGAAGACCGCATCTACTACGTCGGCGATGACGACGTGCTACGCGCTGTGTCGAATGCTAGCGCGAAGCCGGATCAAGCGTACAACTGGCTCGCTGGCGCGCTGGAGCGTGGCGTGTTGCTGGTGCGCTACACGGGCGGTCCACTGGGCCGGCAGGGTAGCTATAAGACGACGGCCCTGATGGCGCTCATGCAAGGACGGGGCGCGTCGCCGTCCGTGGACAGTAGTGATGATCTCACTGGCTCGCTGCGCAGCGCGGCGGCGTCTGGCTCGGTCTCACGTGGCCGCAGCAGTGGCGCGCCTCTCACCGTGCAGGTCCACAACCACTTCGATGAGCGCCTCGTGTCGACCCACGTCGAGCGCCGTCTCGGGCGCTTTGTGCCGTTACAGGGAGCCAAGTCGTGAGCGATCTGTGGCTGTCCGTTGGCGAGCGCGGCTCGTCGAGCGACGAGCTCAATCTCGACGACGGGCTCAACTTCGTCGCGCGCGACGGTGGCTTTCTGGACAACGGCGACGGGACGCTGACAGTCCCCCTCGCGATCTTCGGAGCGACGGCCAACCTGATGGTCGCCAACCGGCGCGCGCTGCTGCGGAAGCTGCGGCAGGCCGAGCGAGCCTCGGGACCGCACGGCGTCGGCACGACGGTCACGCTCGGTTTTCGGCACGAGACTGACGAGATCGTCTACTACGACGTCGCGCATGGCGCGTACGAGACGCAGCTTCAGTTCCCAGGAGGCCAGGTCGAGGAAGGTGTCCTGACGCTCACGATCTACGCCGGCACGCGCTTCGAGACGGTTTCGGATGCCACCAGCGGGACGCTCACCAACGTCGACCAGCCCCAGCTGCGCAGTGAGGTGCCGGGCGACCGAGACACACGGCGGATGCGCTTGACGCTGGTGGACACGACGGCCGGCGGGGCAATCAACCACTTGCACATTGGCCGCCTTGGCGGCGATGCCGGGGAAGCCGGCGACTTCGACGCCATCATCGACGCCCCGGCGCTGACGGGCGCGTCCGACGTGGCCGATGGCGACGCCTTTGGCAGTAGCTATGCGCGGCGCTCGATCAGCTCGACGGCGTGGGTTGATCTCGCCGAAGCGGTGATGCCGGCCGGCTTCCTGAATCGCGGTCGCTTCGATGTCTGGGTGCGATGCCGGGACAACGCGACGGCCATGAGCGCGCCCACGGGCCTGGGGAGCAGCGTCAGCGATCCCACCATCATTGGCTCCAGCAAGTCCGCCGGCGACATCTTCGTCATCCAGTCGGTGGCCGCAGAGAACGGGGCCGCGAATTCGTTCGTCACGGTGAGCTGGGATCAGAACACGACACTCGGCACGTTCCAGGTCGCTTTGCTCGCGATCCGGACCGCCGACACCAGCCCGGCTCCACCGACAGGTTGGACGCTCTGGGACCGGATCGCGGTCACTGGGGCGACCGGGTTCGTGAAGCTGCACGTCTACTACCGCCAGAACGCCAGTGTCCAGAGCACGAGCAATCAGAACTTCACGGCGGGGGTCAACTCGACCGCAGGGAACTTTCACTCTGTGCACCTGTACGAGTTTGGGAACGTCCACCCGACGGTGCCGTGGACGCGCATATTCTTCGAGGCGTTCACGACCGGCGAGACGGCGCTCGAAGTGACAGATGAAGAGGTCGAGACCGTCTTCGCAAACCAGAAGGTATTGGCGGCCTTCGCGTTGGATTCCGATCTGGCCGCACGGTACTGGGAACGTGGCTACAACCCGCTGGCTGACGAGTACGGCATCGTCTCGGCGCTCCTGGACGCCGACAACGCCTATTCCGACCCGCCGGAGCCGTTGGTTCACCTGGAGTCAGCGGAAGACTCCTATGCCGGGTTCGTCATGCACCTGCGACCGAGTGTCAATGCAGCAGCGGTCTACGCGGAGCCGACGCCTGGCGCGATGCCCGCGGGCAGCTGCGACGTGCGTGTGCGCGCCGTTGATACGTCTGGCAACCCTGGCAACGCGACGGCCACGGAGGCGGTCGTGGTCGACGAGGATAACAGCGCGATTGATCTCTCCTGGACGGCTCCCAGCGGCAATGTCAGCTACTACGAGATCTTCTGGTCGCGCTCAGGCACGGTTCGCAAACTCGCGACGCCGACCAACGCGGAGTCCTACACCCTGACCAGTGAAGCCGACGCGAGCATCGTCCCCAGCCTGCCGGCGACAAGTGGCGCAACGCCCTCGCCGAACTGGTTGCGGGGCCGGATCGGGCTCGACGCCGGCGCCACGAGCGCCTGGAAGTCGGTGCGGATGGTCCGGAATGGCACCTGGCACAAGGTGCACATCGGCTCCTTCGACGGTCCGCCGGTGCCGGGACTCTTCAACGGGGACCGTCCCGATTGGCGGATGCAGTTCCAAAGCGCGAACGGCGGCGGGCCGGCTGCCAACGTCGAGATCGACGCCATCTGGATCTTTGCCCACGACGGCCCGCAGCTCATGGTCGCGCCGCTCGCAGAAATCACCACGCCGCGGACCTGGATCATCGAGCAACGGCCGGATGGTCGCATCGCTGCCTGGCTGGAAGACGGCGGAGGCAACGTCGTCGGGCGGCTCGATGCGACCGGGGAGATGAGCCTGACACCGGGCAGCAACTTCCTGACTGTGTTGGCCGAGCTGGCCGATGGGGCGTTCGAGCTCAGCGACACCGATTGGACTCAGACCCTGGAATTCGCCGCCGGCTACGACGCCCAGGCGGGCACTGGATAGGAATCACTGATGACCGTAGGCCAACAGCTTGATAGCGCCCTCGCTAGTATCCGCGAACTCATCACGAGCTTTGAAGCTGCAATGAGCCAAATGGCTGACGGGACCATGCAGCGCTTTGCAGAGATCGAGGCCAATCTGAGCGAACTCCGAACGCTTGTAGAGCAACACACGCATGCCACCCCAGACCCGGAGTTCCCCGGCATCCAGGCTGCCTACGACGGTCTCCCGGACGATGCGGCCGAGCTGGTCATTCCGGCCGGCACGTATACGGAAGAGCTCCGGCTCGATCGGGCGGGTGTGGTTGTACGCGGTGATGGGGACGTGACGATCATCGGTCGCATCCATATCGCCGCCAACAACGTCACACTCCGAGATGTGACGGTCCAGGAGGGCGCTGAGTCCGCGCCTGACCACTGGGGCGCGATCTGGAGCGATGGCGTCGACCATGTCCATCTGGCCAGTGTCATGGTTAGCGGTTCGGCCTGGGCCGGCATCGCACTCAAAGGCGGCGGCGGCCATTGCATTGAGGAAGTCGACTCGCGCTGGAACGGCGCGCTTGGTATCCGACTGGAGAGCCTGACGGCCTCCGATGTGCGGGACTGCTACCTCAAAGGCAACAACACGCGCGGACTCGATCCCGGCTGGGAGGCCGGCGGGCTGAAGGCAACCGGCAACTACGGCGGCATCTCTAATGTCACTGTCGAGGGCTGTACGGTCCACGACAACGATGGCCCCGGCATCTGGTTCGACGTCGACGCCACCGACTGTGTGATCCGCGCCAACGTCGTGCATCACAACACGCGGCAGGGGATCAACTACGAGCTCTCCAGTGGCGGCCGGATAGAGAACAACACGGTCTATGAGAACGGCTGGGGCTTCCGCGCCTGGGGTTTCGGGGCGGGCATCCTGCTCCAGAACTCGAACCATTGCACGGTGATCAACAACCTGCTGGCCTGGAATGGAGATGGCGTCGTTGTCATCTCCCAGGACCGAGGCGAGGCGCGCTGGAACAACGTCGTCGGGAACCTCGTCAGCGGCAATACCATCGCCCACGAAGACGACAACGAAGCCTGGAACGCCTTCGCCGGCGCGGTGGTCGAGGACTGGGCAGGCGTCGCGACGCTGCCAGAATCCGGCAATTCTGGCAATCAGAATCAGTACTACTTCACCCGCTGGCTGGAGTCGGAGCCCTATGCCGGGAACGGCGTCTGGATACTTCGCGGCCGCAACGGCAACGCAGACTTCTATGGCGTGCCGGAGATCTTCAACGGGATCGTGCTCGCTCAAAGCGAGCTGGAGGCGGTGCTGGCAGCCGCGTCCGTGTCCTTGGAGCCCGAGGATCGTGGCTAATGCTGGGGCCAAGATTGACCGCACTCCAGCGCGAGCGTCGCCAACGGGGCCGCATGCTGGCGGCTGTCGTGCCCACGGTGGTACGGATTCACCCCAGATCGCCTGAGCTCCGCGCGGCGACACGCTTCGACGAGGAGGACCTCGCTGCCGACGGGGTTGTGCTGGAGATCACGACGGACATCGCACGCGATGCCCTGGATGTAGTTGAGGCGCGCTGATGCCGATTAGCAGCGTCGACGACGGCACAGAGAACGGCTGGTTCTGGGACCACATAGACTTCTCGCTCCCCAGCGCGGCCACCGTAGAGGAGAACGACGTCGCCATCCTCTTCGGGGAGTTCAGCTCGAATGTTTCGCTTGACAGCTACCCCAGTGGCTACGCGGCTGTGCCTGGGTTTGCCTACAGCAGCGATGGCGAGCATGTCGCGGCTTACAAGGTCCTAGACGGCACTGAGGATGGCACCGTAACGATCACGTTGACGGGGAATGAGCAGTGCTGCGGCAATTGGGTGATTCTCCGCGGCGTCGACACGGCGCAGCTGCTCGACGTGGCCGCAGGCGACCCGGAAGGCGACTTCGGCGCTTCCCCAGTGTGGTCATCGATCACGCCGGTCACTGACGGGGCATGGGTGATCGCGCAGATCGGTGCGGCGAACGATCAAGACGAAACCGTGACCTGGGACGGGGCGCTGACAGCCATCGCTCAGACGCCGAACGATGGCTCATTCTCGTATGGAGCCATCGCCTATGAGGAGATCGACCCTGCGACCGCTTCAGGGGACTACAGCGGCTCATCGCTGTCGTCTGCGACCGGCTGGGGCACGAAGCTCATTGCGCTGCGGCCCCAAGGAGCGAGCGCCACGACGATCCTGCCGATGATGATGCAGCACCACGGAGGCTAGACGGTGACACTGACACGACGCATCCAGGCCGGCGCGACAGACCAAAGCGTGGTCCTCCGCATCATCGACGCCACTGACGGAACGCCTGAGACCGGGGTTGTCTACGACACCGCCGGTATCGACCTCAAGTACTGGCGTCCGGGCGCGGCGGTCACGAGCATTGCCGAAGCCGAGCTCGCGACGCCGGCGATCGACGATGGCCATGCCGATGGCGGGTTCATCCACCTTGGGTCAGCGTACTACCGGCTCGATCTCCCGGATGCGGCAGTGGCGGCGGGCGTGCCGTTCGTGCTCGTGTTCGGCGATGTCACCGGCATGGTGGTTATCGGATGTCTTGTCGAGCTGGTCGGGTACGACCCCAGTGACAGCGTCCGGTTGGGCTTGACCGCGCTGCCCAACGCCGCTCCCGACGCTGCCGGCGGGTTGCCGGTGAGCGATGCCGGTGGGTTGGATCTGGATGCGCTGGACAGCAAGCTCGACACGATCATTGGCTACGTTGACACCGAGATTGCAACGATCCTGTCGAACCTGGGGGCCGTCCTGACCGACACTGGGACGACCCTCGACGGTAAGCTCGATGCGCTCGCCACCGCCGCAGGCGCGATTCAAACAGTCACCGACAACCTCCCGGACGCCGGCGCGCTCACCACGATCACAAACCGGCTGCCTGCATCGCTCTCGGGCGGGCGTATGCGTAGCGATGCGGAAGCGGTGAGCGGCTCAACAGACGCCGCAGACGCGCTGGAGCGAGGGGCTTTGCTCCTCATCTCAGGCGCGTGCCAGACGGGCACCTTGACGACGACGGTCTTCGATACAGATCTCTCTGGCTACGACGCCGACCGGCTGATTGGCCGGCCGATCTACTTCACCAGCGCGCCGCTGGCCGGCGAGGTCGGCGTGATCAGTGACTACGACGGCGCAGGGCAGATCACCGTCGAGGAGGCGTTGACCGAAGCGCCCGCCGACGGCACCACGTTTGACATCGTCTGATGTCGGCTCGTGCGCGTCTGGGACCGCTCGGACTCCCCAGTGCGCTGCTGGGGTCGACGACGGGCAAGGTCCCACAGCAGCTCCCGCCGGTATCCGTGCCACGCTCGCGTCCCCAGTTCCATGTGGCCTTGTATGGCCCGCTGCCGGATAAAGAACTGCTGGCGATGCACCCGGTGCCTGCCGAGACCTCGCTCAGCTGGCGCACGCAGGTGCCCGGCGGCGACGCCGGCGGGCAGATTGGCTTTGACGAGCTCGATGTGCGCGAGGCCGACGGCCAGGTGAGCCGCCGGCGGGCGTACATGCCGGACACGATGGAGTCCCGGCCCTTCGGCCATGTCGAGATCCGGGCGGGCAGCGACGTCGTTAGTGAGGGCCGCATCATCAACGACGAGATGCCGGGCGGCAAGGTGCGCGCCATCGAGTACGAGGGTTACGGCTTCGGCGCGATGGACGACGACTTCGTCGAGTGGCATTCGACCGACCTCACGACATCGGGCCGTCTAGCGGTACGAGCGATTGTCGATGCCGCGCCGCTGCTCGTCGTGGCTACCGGTGAGGACTTCGTCGACCCGGGCGCGTACCACAGCGCGGCCGAGTTCGATCAGTCGACGCCCGGCGAGATTTTCGATGCGCTGGCCACCGAAGGCGGCGGCGAGAACACGCCGTGGATCTTCACCGTCTACGACCGCATCGTGCGCTTCGTGCCCTACGCGCCGCCGGAGGAAACCGAGTACACGATCCCGATCGATGACACCGTCGACATCTCCCGCGACTACGAGCCGATGCGGACCCATCTCGCGATGGCATACCGCACAGACGACCAGGGCGAGCGGGGCTACATCGAGCTCCAGAACCCCAGGACGGCGACGGATCTGGGCTTCACTCGCCGCAAGCTGCTGTCCGGCTCGACGCCGACGGCGAGCGCGGCCCAGCAGTTCCTGCAAACGCAGAGGACGCTCCATGCCGACCCAGACATCGGGGCGACCGTCCGGCGGGACTACGACCGCGGATTGGAGCTCACCGGTGGCGGCGAGCGTGCGGTCTGGCTGGTTCAGGCGGGCGAATGGGTCACGATCCACGGGCTCGGCAAGCTGCTGATTGAAAAAACCGACTTCGACGCCTCGTCAGGACGGCTCAGTCTCGATCTGGGCAAACCAACCCGAAGCCGGCTGACCAAGATCCTGATGCGTGCGGAAGAGTCCGCCCGTGCGCTGCGCGCGAAGCATGACCCCGTCACGAAGACGCAATGGAACTTCTAGAAAGCAGGCGCTGATGGCGCGCTACGTGCATGTCGACGACCTCGACGCGCTGGCTTCCCAGTTCGGAATCACGCGGCAGCAGGTCAAGTCCTTCATCTCGACCCACCGCGAGAACGGCAACATCCAGGCGGTCAATCAGTACATCGACGACCATCCCGGCACGAGCGAAACAGAGATCGAGAACAACGCCGTCGACGGGCAAACACTCGACGCGCAGGTAGTCCAGGGCATTCTGGGCATCCTGCTCTACGTCAGCCTCATCGAAGAGATCTAGCGCGTCGCAGCCACAGCGTCGTTCACCCCAGTACCCGAACCGAAGTCAAGAAGCGGATAGGAGCACGCTCGCGATGACCGAGCGCAATGAGCACCCCTTGCAGCTCGTTACCGGGATGCGCGTCCTCACTGAGGATATGAAGCACGCCTGGCTAGAGAAGAGCGTCTTCACCGGCGCGACGTCGGGTATCTCCTACCTGTTCGGTGTCGACCGGGATCTGATGATCGCGCTGGCGCTGTTCATGTTGCTCGACTACATGACCGGCATCACCGCCGCGGCTATCGACGGGCAGCTGTCGAGCCGGCGCGGGTTTCGCGGCATCCTCCGGAAGGTCCTGATGTTCGTGCCCGTCGTGATGGCGGTGCAGCTGGATCGGATGACCGGGGCAGAGCCGGCGATCCTCACGATCATCACGACCTGGGCGCTGATCGGCAACGAGGGCATCTCCATCCTCGAGAACCTCTCCCGCGCCGGCGTGCCGATACCGGACCGCTTGCAGCAGGCGCTCGCAGGTTTCCGGGACAGGGGCCGGTCATGAGCGTCTGGAACTGGCGGTCGATTCGCGAGTTCGCGGTGTTCCTGATTGCCGGTGTGGTTATCGGCGCGGGACTGGCGCGACGGCATTACATAGACAGGATGCCGCGCACATGGTGACGCTCGATACCGCGATCTACCAGCCCGGCCACACGGCCGATGTCACGCCAGTTCAAATGCTCGCCGTGGTCTATGCCAACGGCCACCGGCCGGCCTACGACCGCGCCAAGATGGACGCCATCGCCCATCGCTGGGCGTACTGGAGTGACGTCTTTGGGTTCCTACGCTCAGTCACCTGGGGGCAAGCCGGCCACGAGACCGGTTGGTTCTGGAGCCGCGTCACACCGAACCAGGTGCAACCGTCCCAGAACAACTGGGGCGGACTGGGGGCCGACAACAGCGGCGCAGCGGGCGCGGTGTTCGGCCCAGACCCAGCGTTTCCTCATGATGACCCGCAACTCTCGGCGATCGATCACGGCATCGTCGCCTACATGTGCCATCTCGCGCTCTACATCCACGGCGAGCCTGCCCGGTGGCCGGAGCGTATCCGACCCTATGCGCCATTTGCCTACCGCCTGGACGCCGTGCGCTGGGCACACGCCAACCGCAGGCTGCCGGACGGCTCGCTGCTCGGCTTTCTGGGCGTCGTGACCGTCCTGCGGGACTTCGTCAACTGCCGTTGGGCGCATACGCGAGATCTCGAGTGCGGCACGCTCGCCAATGGCTACGCGCGCGGGATCGAGGTGAAGGCTAACGAGGTGCTTGAGCAGACAGGAGGCTCCCCAGTGGGCTTGACGGAGATCATCCGGGACCGGATCGCAGCACGTGGGATCGAAGTCCACGACCTTCGCGATCAGCTCGAACGGCACGCGTCGAAGAGCCCTGAGACGCGACCGCCCGACGCCTGGCGCTACATTGCGATTCACCACACCGGCGTGAGCCGGGGCAGGCGTTCACTGGCCGGCGACATCGAAAGCTGGCAAGGACACGCTCAGTTTCACGTCCACACGCGAGGCTGGCCGACGATTGCCTATGACATCGGCGTGTCGCTGTCGGGCCGGCTCTTCATCCTGCAGGACATCGCCATCGTCGGCTATCACGCCTACGAGGGCGCGAACTATCAGACACTGGCGATTGCCGGAGACCTGACGGGCACCAACACGCCGACCCCTGAGATGCTCGCGGCCATCGAGACGGCCTGCGACGTGTTCAGCGACGCCCCGGAGCTCCCCAGCCTGCTCGGGCATACCGGCGTGTATGGCCATGACGAGCTCGTTTTTCTCGATTCTCGCAACTCGACGGACTGCCCTGGGGAGTTGCTGTCGTGGGCGCGGGAGTATCGCAACCGCACTGGCCCCCAGAACGACCCCAACGCCGAGCACTTCGAGGAGACCGGGCACTGGATCGTCAATCAGGACGACATCCGCATGCTCGATCTCTGGCGGGATCTGGGCGGACTTGAGGAGCCGGACCCCGTCGGGTATCCGCTGTCGGGCATGACGCTCGATGAGGACGGCGTCTACCGCCAGATCTGCGAAAACCGGCTCTTGGAGTGGCGTGTCGGGCAGGGTGGGCGCTCAGGCGGTCTGGGACAACGCTACATGCAGCTGATGGGCCAGATGGGCCGGGTACAGCTCGCGATGAGCCCGGACGACGCGGCGGTTTGACCGGTGCTCGGCACCCGGCGCGTGCTGGAGATCCGCCAATGGGAGTATCTCCGCTGGATGGTCGAGACCGGGCGAGCCGGTGGCCCTCACGACGGGCGAGACACCTGCGCCTTGAACGATCCCCCAGGCGCGTTGCTGTCCCACGAGCGTGCCGCCGAGCTGTTGGAAACCATCATGAAACGAATACGGAGCGAAGCGCATGCTGACTGAGATGGCGACCCTGTCCGGAGCGGAAAGCAACATCACTTTTCTGATCATCCTCGTCTGGGTCGCGGTGACACTGGGAATGCCGCGTACACTGGCGCCGGTTGCCGCTGCACTGGCCGGCGGCGTTTTGACGTGGCTCTTGAACTGGTCGGAGATGACGAGCGTCGAGGTGACAACAGAGCTCTTCATCGCCGGCACGGTCTGGGGCTTTAGCGCGGTGGGCGTCCACAAGACGATCACGACGCTGGGCGAGTTCCGGGAGTGGCTGACTGCGCGCCGAACGGAGCGGGAGCGGACCGGCGTCTTCGAGGATCCTTAACGGCCGGAGCGCCGGCCACGGCTTGACCCACTGACACAGTGCTTGCTAACGTGCTCCCAGATGGTGAATGCAAACGCTGTACACATTGGGGGAATGCCGTGCGTCGAATTCTCGTACTCTTGCTGGTCATCGCGTTCACTGGAGGCGCGGTGGCCGCGCAATCCCTGACGGTCGCGCCTGGCAACGAACACTTCCAACGCACCTGGGAGCGGCCCGATCAGCCGGTGCTGGACGGCGTCGTTGCGCGTACCTGGATGTGGGGGCCGGACGCCTTCACGAACGTCATGATCGAGCCCTACGAGGAATCGCCGGACGGCGAGCGCGAGGTCCAGTACTTCGACAAGTCGCGGATGGAGATCACCCAGCCGACGACTGGGGACCCGGACACCATCTGGTACGTCACCAACGGCCTCCTGGTCAACGAACTCGTGACAGGCCAATTGCAGCTCGGTGATGCGGAGTTCGAGCAGCGCGCTCCGGCAGGCATCAACGTGGCCGGAGACGTTGACGGCACGACGGGCCCGACGTACTGGACCATCGGATTGCTCCTGGACGAACCGGACCAAGCGGTCGGCACCGTCCTTCGACGCCGGCTCCACCGCGATAGCAGCATCACCTTCGAGCCGGACCTGGGCGATCAGAACGTGACGATTGCAGTCGTGGACGACGTCACTGAGCACGGTATTGCCGCGCCGTTCTGGGAGTTCATGAACTCAACGGGGACTGTCTTCGAAGGTGGCCAGTACGTTGAGGCGCAACTCTTCCAGAATCCCTATATCGCGACCGGCCGGCCCATCGTCGAGCCGTACTGGGCGTCTGTGAAGGTCGCCAACGTCACACGGGACGTGTTGATTCAGTGTTTCGAGCGGCGCTGCCTCACCTACACGCCCGGTAACCCCGACGGCTTTGTCGTTGAGGCCGGCAACGTCGGCCAGCATTATTATGACTGGCGCTACGCCGGCGTCGAGCCCCCAGCAGCACCCACCGCAACCACCCCAGCCGCCACGGCTACCACACCTCCAGCAACGGCAACGTCGACGTCACCTGCGCCGACGGCAACATCCACGCCAACGGTCCCACCAACAGCGACACCGACGGCAACAACGCCTGCGCCGACGGCGACGTCGCCCCCACAGAATTGTCATCCGTCCTACCCTGACCATTGCATAGCGCCCCCGCCGCCGGATCTCAACTGCGCCGATCTCCCCAGTTCATGGAAGCCGATCCGCGTGCTCCACAATGTGCCGAATCCGGATCCGCATGACTTTGATCGCGATAGTGATGGTTGGGGGTGCGTGAGCGGGTAGATCGCTGATGGTAGGATGCCGCCGAGCATTGCCTTGGGCCAACCACCTATGTGCTCGCCATGACACGCCCCGCTGGAAACGGCGGGGCGTGTTGGTGTCCGAATGGCCACGCCCGAATGTGACGTATGGGGTCCTTGCTGACGGTTGGTGCGTGGCATGGTTTCTGTGAGGCACCGTTCGGAGACGCGGAGGTGCGCGATGCCAATCAGCGATGTGCGAGACGAGAGGCCCATGCCGGCCGACCGGCCTACTGCTGACGATATGACGCTCATGGTGCGGCTCAGTCCCGCAGAGCTCGACCTGCTCCGGCGATACCAAGAGGCGAACGGTGAAGCGGATCTCTCAACCGCTGCCTGGCAGTTGATGATGTCGGCGGTGATCGAGTGGGACACGCGCCGTCGCCGTCAGGATAGGCTGCCGCCCAACCGCCATCTGTTCGTGCCGGCTGACCTGTTTCTACTAAGCGACGATTGAACCGGCGCAACGTGGACTCCTGGGCTGCGTGTCCGGGCGCGATGCGCGAGTACACTGAAGCTACCTCGGTCACTCTTCACATTCAACTTGGAGTTCACTGTGCCGCTTGCTGACGTGCTCCTGGGCGTTCTCTTGATTGCCGCGTCGATCGTGCTTGTCGTGATGCACCGCATTCACGCGTAGTTGCAGAATACGAACATGTGTTCTATAGTTCCTGCTGAGCGCTGGAGCGCCGTCATTCTCCGGGGCTGAGCTGAGTCCGATGAGCGAGACCGGCCACCTCTCCCCCGAAAGCGAGAGCCGATGGCCAAGCGCACCTATCTAATTCCCCCATGCCGACTATGGATTGAGCAGGCAATCGACGAGGGCGCAACGCTCTACGTCGAGCGTGGACGTCTGCGGCATCACGGCGACCTGCCGCTGTTGCTACTCGAGGATCTGTATGGCTACGAGGCGCAGATCGTCGAACTGTTGCTCCGACCGCGGTGGAAGCCGCCGGCGGTCGCTGCCGACTCGCTGCGGCGGATGCTGGCTGACGGCTTGCCGGCCGTCGATGTGCCGATCTCAACGGGGATCACAACGATTGCGCCAACGTCGTTGCCGGAGACGATTGAGCGGTTGTTGCGGACCCCTGAAAACCTGACAAGCGCGCATCAGCTGCAGGTGCTCCATGCGGTGTTGGGTTCGTGGAGTGGGCGGTCACCGTCGATGTGGATGGGTTGAGCCGCTAATTGACGATGGCGATGGCCCATGTGTCGGACTGGCCGGCGAGCTCAAGCCCCTCAAATGCTGCGACCTCGAAGAAGTAGACGCGCGGGGTGAGACCGTCCAGCGGCTCGCCGGTGAGGTCAACGACGGCTGCGGGCTCGGAGACAGGCACTTCGGCATACAAATCGAAATCAGAACGCAGTCCGTCGGCGACACCGGTCATGTCGTAGACGTAGAGGGTGTAGTTGTCGGCGTTGTCGATCGGCGTCCAGCTGAATGGCCAGGTGCCGGGCGCGAGGTGGAGGACGTCGGTGAGGTTCTTGGGCTGCTGTGGCGTGGTCGTGCTGTCGAGCGGCGAGATGATGTCGATGTGTGGCGCGTCCTGGGGATTGAAGGATTGGTAGCCGATGATGGTCGGTTGCGGAGCAGGGGAGCCACCGCAGGCCGTGAGGGCTATGGTCAGTAGGATGATCCAGCGCATGCTGCGGATTGTACTGAGTCGCCGTCAAATATCGCTGCACTTCTCATCGATCGTTACATGTCCCCAGTTCTGTCCAGAGTCGATGGCGGCAATTGCGCCTCGGGTTACGTCGTAGTCGCGCGCGATGCCAGCCTGCGGCTCGCCTGCGGCCAGGCGGCGCTTGATCTCACGTACCTGATCTTCTGTCAACCGATGCTGGCGTTCGAGGTCGTCGAGGTCTGCGGCGCGGAGGACATAACCACGCCCGACACGTCGGGCCGGCAGCCTGCCGTCGTCGATGTACTGCCGGACGCGACGGGCAGAGACGCCGAGACGCTTGGCGGCATCGGCGGTTCCGAGTAGTTCGTCTTCGCTCATCGCTGCATCCTTTTCTGTTGTCTGCGCACATGTCGCAGCACTTGGTATCCTCGCAACATCCTTTCAGTCTCAACCTCTGAGGGGTTAGGGCCGGGCGTGTTGCCCGGCCCGTTCTGTGCATGCCCCGTGCGCCTCTTACGACGCTCCTTGTTCCGGTTCCATGTGAACCAGTTCGACAACCCACTTCATCTCAGCGCCAAGATCACAATACGCTTGATCGATGCCGTCGGCCTCGCGAACTTGAACAGCGCAGCCCTGCTCAGCGTGCCAGCGGTCGGCTGCGGCATCAGCCTCTGCTCGTGTGGCGTAGCCGAGGGCTTCGACGCCGGCGAACTCGGTTGGTCGGGTATCTCGTGCTGTCACTGGAGCAATCCTCTCACGATGGGCAGCCGCCCAGTCCGTTGCCTCAACCTCTGTATATATCCTACCGATAACGGTATATAGTGTCAAGTGGACCGGTAGAGCGTTCACAACGTGCTGATGTTGTGAACGC
>JAUIIK010000218.1 GCA_030431755.1 Chloroflexia bacterium | reverse complement strand
TCAACTCCCAGGAGCTCATCGCGGGCAACGATCACTTCGTGTCGATCAACGGCGCGCTCGCCGTCGACCTCTACGGGCAGCTCGTGGCCGACACGATCGGGTCGAACCAGTACTCGGGCATCGGCGGACACGAGGACTTCATCGCGGGTGCCGGCCTCGAGATCGAGGACCGCTCGCTCATCTGTCTCCACTCCACCGCCGTCGTGGACGGTCGAACCGTCAGCCGGATCTGGTCTGAGCTGCCGGCCGGCACGATCGTCACGACCCCGCGCCATCAGGTCGACGTGGTGATCACCGAGTTCGGGGTGGCCGAGCTGTCCGGTCGCACCGTCGGGCAACGCGCCCGCGCCCTGGCCGCCATCGCCCACCCCGACTTCCGCGCCGATCTCGAGGCGCGCGCCGAGACGCTCGGCCGCTGAGCCGGGCTGGGTTGGCGGGGTGACTCACCCGTCGCCGGGCTGACGTTCGACGGCCCCGATGTCACACGCTGCGCCCGACGGCCGTCCGGACAGGCGCTGGTCGATCGGGAGGGTCCCGTCGCACAGTTGCGCGGTGCCGGACGGAACGGCGTCGATCGCGGGGGATCCCACGAGCGGGACCCGCGTGGCGGTCGAACCGGCGCTCACCTCGAAATCACCGATCACCGGGTTGGTGTTCGGTTGGTCGCCCGGCTTGGACCCGCACGAGGCGTCGAAGCCGATGTTGAAGTCGGCCGATCCGCTGCTGCCGCACAGCGGTGACGATCCGCCGACGACGATGGACGCGCCGATGACGGCGTACGAGATGGAGTGGCCACCACCCGATTCGACGAAGAGGGTCCCGGTGCTGTTGTCCACGAAGGTCGAGAAGTAGGCCCGGCCACCGCTCAGCGCGCCGCCCGAACCGATCGTGACGTCGTTGTCCTCGAACGTCACGTTGACGGCATGGAGGTTGGCGTCGGTCCAGATCATCGTGCCGGCGATGTGGCTGACGATCTCGCCGGCTGACCAGACATCGTTGCCGTCCTGATCGTCCGGTTGCGCCGCATACGCCGACTCGGGCAAGGCTCCGGCGGCGCTTGCGAGCATCCGGCGAATCGCCCGGACCGACTGCTTGAGATCGGGAACCGACGCCGCAGCGGCTTCCTCTTCAAGGGTCGATTCGCGCGTGCCGAAGACACGCTCGCTGATGCCCATCAGGTCTTCGGATTTGAACGTCGTCATTGCTACCTCCCGGCGGTACTTGCAGCCGTCATAGAGATTGTACGGTGTTTCACAATCTCCTTAGGCATCGAGTCCCAGCGTCTTGATGCCGGCCATTGCGCTGCTCATCATGAAGCCTGCGTCTCCGCCGGCGGTGATGAACTGGAAACCCTGTTCAGCGCGAGCCACGGCATCCTCCGGTGACGCAGCCGCGATGCCGGGGATCTTGCCAACGGCCTTGCAGGCCCGAACGATCTCAGCCAGCGCCTCGGCATGCCGGTCACTCTCTGCGGCCTGACGCGGATCGACGCCAATCGAGAGCGCCAGGTCGGCGGGGCCGGCCCAGCAGCCGTCGATGCCGTCGACGGCCATGATCGCTTCGGCATTTTCGACGGCGGTGATGCTCTCAAGCTGGACGGCGACGAAGAGCTCCTGGTTGATCCAGTCCGGATAGTCCGCGCCATACTCGCCGGCCCCGCCCCAGCCGAAGGAGCGCTTGCCGCGCGGCGGGTGGAGACAGGCGTCGGCGGCGCGCTGGGCGTCCTCGACCGAGTCGACCATCGGCACGATGATGCCCAGCGCGCCTTCGTCGAGCAATCTGCCGATCAGGGTGTAGTCGTTGCGGGCGGCCCGGGCCATCGGGATGGCGGGCGAATGTCGCATGACTGCAAAGGACTGGTTGATCTGATCGCCGCCGAAGGAGCCGTGCTGCGTGTCGAGCAGGATCCAGTCGATCCCGGAGTAAGCCAGCATCTCAGCGGCGCGCACCGAACCCATCCCGAGGGCATAGCCATAGGCAGGCTTGCCGTCGAGCATCTTCGCCTTAGCCGTGTTTTCGCGCATCATGTTCCCTTTCCCGTGTTTGATCGTCCAGAGCAGTCTAGTACGCTCCGCCTCGCCAGGGACCACCCGAAGGGAGAGAATTGTCTGGCGTATCGAGGCGGACACCGGGAGTATTGAGGAGGGCGCATGGGTGGTTTGACGGATCGGTATCGGGGGGCGCTGGTCGGCAAGGCGGTCGGCGACGCGCTCGGGGCGACGGTCGAATTCATGGGGCGTCAAGAGATCAGGGAGCGTTACGGCGTGCATCGCGAGATCACCGGTGGCGGCTGGTTGAGTCTCCCGGCCGGCGAGATCACCGACGACACTCAGATGGCGCTCTGCATCGCCGAATCGATAGTTGAACGGCGCGTGTTCGATCCGGGAGACATCGCCGAGCGCTTCGTCGCCTGGTACCGCTCGAATCCACCCGATATCGGCAATACGACGGTGATGTCGATACGGGCGCTTGCGGATGGCGTGCCCTGGGACGAGGCCGGCTACCGGACACACCTCGAGATGCGGCCGCGTGACGCCTCCAATGGCTCGATCATGCGCTCCGCCCCGGCAGCGCTCTACAGTCGAGGCGACGCTGCGCTCAATGCCCAGACCGCCGCCGACTCGTCGCGAATTACGCACGCGAACCCGCTGTCGGTCGATGGCTGCGTGGCCCTCAACGCGACGATTGCGGCGTTGCTGGACGATCCTGGAGCCGACTTCCTGGCAGTCGCGACAGCGGCGGCAACAGAGGACCAGGTACGGGCGGCGCTCGATGCTGTTCCAGAGCAAGATGCTGAGCGCATCGACGCCAGCGGCTATGTGCTCTCGACCCTACAGAGTGCATTCTGGTCTGTTGCGACGGCTGAAACCTTCGAAGATGCAGTTGTGACGGCCGTCAATCTTGGGCAGGACGCTGATACGACCGGCGCAGTTGCCGGAGCCCTGGCTGGCGCGCGCTGGGGTTACCCAGAGATACCCGAGCGCTGGCTTGAGGCTCTGCTGGCGAGGGAGCATCTCATCAGCCTGGCAGACGGCCTGTTGGAGATTTCGCTGGCGCGGTCATAGAAGATCGCGACGGCTAAGGCGTCCCAACGCTGCCGTTGATGGGTGGGCCGCCGAGCTTGAGGTAGCGCTGGACGCTCATGCGGTTGCGGGCGTCGTCGGCAAGCCCGAGGATCGCCAGCAGCTGTTCCTCCGTCGCGCCCTCCTTGGCGAGCTCGACGGCATAGGTGTCGCGCAGCGTCTGGGGCGTTACCTTCTTCTCGATGCCGGCCCGCGCTTTGATGCGGTCGATCATCTTGTTGACCGACTGCGGGCTGATGTCGAAGAGCTTGGCGGTCGGCTCACGGTTGGCCTCATAGGCCGCCAGGAGCGGCCCGAACTCGGCCGTCGCCAGGAGCTTGCGCTCCTTGTTGCGCATATGGGTGGTGCGCGGGAAGATGGTGACCTCCGATCCGCCGCCAGCGTGTAGCTCGATGTCCATCCGCTCAAGGTCCAGCAGCTCGCTACGGCCCAGCCCGAGCCGCAGCATCATCCAGCACATCAGCGCGGCGCGTGGCGAGTCCTCCGCGGCCGCGACAAGCAGCGCCTCCTGCTCGTCGGGATGGAGCGGTTTGGGCGTCTTCAACGCGATCTTGTCCGGGTAGAAATCCGCGGTCGGGTTTTCGGCGAGGACCTGCTTCTCTTTGACAAGCCAGCCGAAGAACTGGCTGACGCTGGTCAACCGGCGCTTCTTGGTCGAGCGCGATTGGGTATCGCCGAGAAAGCTCGCAATGTTCTGCTTGGTGACCTGGTTGATCGGCTTGGCAACGAGTTTGCGTTCCAGCAGCTTCAGATCATACATATAGGACTTCACGGTATTGTCCGGGCGCTGCTCGTCGAGCAGGTGCTCGCGGAACCAGTAGGCGGCGACTGGCAGCTTCGAGTCGGGCCGCAATGGACCGATCACACCGATTTCTGGTTCGAAGCGCCCCTCGTCCTGAACATCGAAAAGCGGTGGTTGTTGCGGTCGGTCGGAGTTCGTTGAATCGCTCACAGGTAGCCTCCGGCGATGGGTGCGGTCGACGCGCTGGCTCAATCTTATCTATCAGGGCGCTTCGCGAGGGTATTCCGACGATACAGCGTAGGTCCCCAGGGGCCGCCGCATCAGCACCTCGACGCGGTCTTCGACGAACCCCTCGCGGGCGTAGAGGGCGTGGGCGAACGGATTGGTGACATCGACCGATAGCTCAACGAACGCGCACGCTTGCTCAGTGGCATGGGCAAGGGCGGCGTCGAGCATCTGCTTGCCGACGCCCTGGCCGCGTTTGCCGGGCGCGATGACGAAGCGCCGGATGAGCCCGAACCTGCCGTGGTTCGACTTCCAGCCGATGAACAACTCCAGCTTGCCGACGATCTCGCCGTCCTGTTCCGCGACGATGACCGACGACGGCTCGTAGGCGTCGTCGTGGTACTCGGCGAGCGTATGGCGCTCGTCGAAGCACCAGCCGACATCGCGGTTGAGCCGCGCCTCAGCGTCGATATCTGAAAGCCGTCCTGGCCGGATCGTGAGCTCCATGGATTGCGCCTCCTTCAGGTGTTGGTCATACGAGTCCGCGCGAGCGCGAAAGTCCGTTGTACTGCTTTGTAGCCCGTAGGACTAGGATGATCCAGCGACGGCACGTAGATAGAGGCAAAGGTGGCCGCTGTGACGATTGAGCGCTGGCTGGACCGGTTCTTTGACGCCTACTACCGGCATCGCCCGGTTAACGCGACCTTTATCGGTGTCCATGAGTACGATGATCGGCTGCCCGACTATTCGAACAACGGCGTCGCCGACGTGACCAGCGAGATGTGGACGCTGCTGCAAGATCTGGATGCGCTCGACCGGAGCGGCGCGAGCGCGGCGCAGGAGATCGATCTGACCCTGGCAGGAGGTTATCTGCGCGTCCAGCTCTGGGAGTTCGGCTCACGACACTTCCAGGCGGGCAATCCGGCTGTCTACACGAGCGAGGCAGTGTTCGGGCCCTTATCTCTCCTGCTTCGACCCGGCGCGCCGTTGGATGCGCGTCTAGACGCCGCGTTTGGACGCTTCGAGCGCGTGCCCGCATTACTGGCCCAGGGGCGTGAGAACATCGATCGAGCGCCCGCGAAAT
>JAUIIK010000055.1 GCA_030431755.1 Chloroflexia bacterium | reverse complement strand
ACACGCTGGGGATGCGCGAGCAGATCGTCTTTCCCGAGGTCGAGTACGACAGTATCGACAAGGTGCGCGGGCTCGAAGTGTCAATCGTAACGACGGCGCAAACGGACGAAGAAGGCTTGCGCCTGCTCGATCTGATGGGTATGCCGTTCCAGCACGCAGAATAGTTTTCGACGGAGACCCCTGGAGGGGAATGGGAACCGATGGCGAAGAAGTCGCTCGTTGTCAAAGCAAGCCGGCCACAGAAGTTCCGGGTACGCGAATACAACCGCTGCAAGCGGTGTGGGCGCCCACGCGCCTACATGCGGAAGTTCGGCGTCTGCCGCATCTGCTTCCGTGAGCTTGCGCTGTCCGGCAAACTACCGGGCGTTACAAAGTCGAGCTGGTAGTCGGCCGGGAGGCAGCTCCCCCGCGTAGCCAGGTGTGAGGAGAACGAAGTGAGCGTGACGACTGATCCAATTGCGGACATGCTAACCCGCATTCGCAATGCCGGGATGGCGCGCAAAGAGAGCACCTCGATGCCGTCGTCAAAGATGCTGGTCGCAATTGCCCAGATATTGCAGCGTGAGGGCTACGTCGCCGGCTTCAATGTCCGCGATGGCAAGCCGTACAACACGCTGACGGTGTACCTGAAGTACGACGCGGACCGGACCCACGCAATCCGCGAGCTCAAGCGGGTCTCGAAGCCTGGGCTGCGCGTGTACGTGGGCCGCGATGAGATCCCGCGCGTCAAGAACGGGCTGGGTATCTCGATCCTGACAACGTCGCACGGCGTCATGAGCGGCACCGAAGCGCGTCGCAACGGCGTCGGCGGCGAGATTCTCTGTACGGTCTTCTAGCCCGACGGCGCTACGGAACAGCGAAAGGACGTTCAACATGTCGCGAATTGGAATTCTGCCGATCGAGGTTCCGAACGGCGTCGACATCAACATCAGTGGCCAAAATGTGTCGGTCAAGGGACCGAAGGGCGCGCTCGATCTTGCAGTGACGGAACCGATCTCGGTCGCCCGCGACAACGGGGCAATTGTCGTTTCGCGCCCCAATGATCACCGCAAGAACCGCTCGCTGCACGGCCTCACGCGGACATTGATCCACAACATGGTCGTCGGTGTGACGGACGGCTATACTCGGCGGCTTGAGATCCGCGGCGTTGGCTATCGCGCCGCGATGGACGGCAAGACGCTGATCCTGACCGTGGGCTACTCCCACCCGGTTCGCATGGAGCCCGAAGACGGCATTGAATTCGCCGTCGAGGGCAATACCCAGATCACGGTGAGCGGTGTCGACAAAGCGATGGTCGGCGAGATGGCGGCGCGTATTCGCCGCGTCCGGCCGCCGGAACCATACAAGGGCAAAGGCATTCGCTACGAAGGCGAGTATGTCCGCCAGAAGGCTGGCAAAGCCGGCAAGGTCGGAACGTAGAACGATTGAAGTGTTCTCTCCTTGAGCCGGAGAGGGGTGAGGGATGCGATACCACTACAAGTCTGGATTGAGCGCGCGAAAGCGACGGCATCTGCGGGTACGTGCGAAGCTGGCCGGGACGGCCAAGCGACCGCGATTGAATGTCTTTCGCAGCTCAGCGCACATCTACGCGCAGATTATTGACGACAGCGAAGGCCACACGTTGGTCGCAGCCTCGTCGGTCGAGGACGCCGTTACGTCCGAGACCGATGGCGCGACGAAGACCGAGCGCGCCAAAGCGGTCGGCAAGGTCGTCGGCGACCGCGCCAAAGCGGCGGGCATTGAGACCGTCGTCTTCGACCGCGGCGGGTTCAAGTACCACGGGCGTGTCAAGGCGCTGGCCGATGGCGCGCGCGAGGCCGGACTCGATTTCTAGCACACTGGCAATTGCAAGCTTGTTAGTCGCAACGGAAAGAAACCATGGCAGATAGAGGCCGGCGGCGTGGACGTCGCCAGGATGAACCAAGAGAATTCGAAGAGCGCGTTGTGCAGATCAACCGCGTTTCCAAGGTCCACCAGGGCGGCCGGCGGTTCTCATTCGGCAGTGTCGTCGTCGTTGGCGATCAGAAGGGCCGCGTTGGCGTTGGCCTCGGCAAGGCTGGCGAGGTGCCCGAGTCGATCCGCAAGGGTGTCGATAAGGCCCGCAAGAGCTTGATCAACGTGCCGCTAGCGGGCACGACGATTCCGCACGATATCGAGGTCAAGTACGGCGGCGCGCGCGTGATGTTGCGGCCGGCGGCTCCGGGTACCGGGGTCATTGCCGGCGGCGCGGTACGCGCAGTGGTGGAGTTGGCCGGCGTGCGCGATATCCTCGCGAAGTCGCTCGGCTCGAACAATCCGCTCAATGTGGCGCGGGCCACGCTGAAGGCGCTCAACGAGCTCGAGACGCCCCAGGACGTTGCCCGCCGGCGCGGTGTTCCAACCGAGACGCTGCTGCCGCGGGCCGTGCGTGAGGGCGCGGAGGCTGCGAGCTGATGGCTGGCGGCACTATCCGGATCACCTATATCAAGAGTGCGGCAGGTTACACCGACGACCAGGAACAGACGATTCGATCGCTTGGTCTGAGCCGGCTGCATCAGTCTGTTGAGAAGCCTGACACGCCCGACGTGCGCGGCATGATCAACAAGGTCAGCCACCTGCTGGAGATTGAAACCGATGAAGCTGGCGACGACGCCGGCGACGAGTAGCGCTCGCTAGCACGAGGATGGAGCCACAATGGAACTGCACGATCTCAAACCCGCCCCGGGTTCGACTCGTGACCGCAAGCGCGTCGGCCGAGGACACGGGTCCGGGCATGTCAAGACCGCCGGTCGCGGCACCAAGGGGCAGCTGTCCCGCTCCGGTGGACGGACGCGGCCCGGCTTCGAGGGTGGCCAGAACCCTATCTACCAACGCATGCCGTACAAGCGTGGTTTCAAGAACTACTTCAAGAAGGAGTTCGAGATCATCAACGTCGGCGCGTTTGAGGAGTTCGAGCTGTCCAGCCCGGTAACGCCGGAGTCGCTCCACGAGCGCGGACTCATTCGCTCGACCACGACGCCACTCAAGGTGCTCGGCGACGGTGAAATATCGGCGGCAATCGAGGTCCACGCGCACAAATTCTCGGCTTCGGCTCGCGCGAAGATTGAAGCAGCCGGAGGCAAAGCAGAGGTTATCGACTAATGCTTGAAGCGGCGATCAACTCATTTCGCATTCCCGATCTGCGCCGGCGGATTCTCTTCACGCTGATTATCTTGATCATCTTCCGGTTCATTGCGACGATCCCGATTCCCGGGATCGACCGCGAGGCGCTCAACACGTTGTTGGAACAGAACCAGCTCCTTGGCGTGCTGAACCTTTTCTCCGGATCGACATTGAGCAACTTCTCGATTGCGGCGATGGGTGTCTACCCATACATCACCGCGTCGATCATCATGCAGCTCATGACTCCGATCATTCCAAAGCTCGACGAGCTCTCGAAAGAGGGCGAGAGCGGTCGGCGCCAGATCAACCGCTACCAGCACTACATGACGGTCCCGCTCGCGCTGCTCCAAGCCTACGGCCAGATCATCCTGATGCAGAACCAGAACGTCATCGCGGACTTCGGCCTCTTCTCGGCAGACACCTGGTTGCACTCGGTTGCGATTCTGACGACGCTCGTCGCGGGCACGATGGTGCTGGTCTGGATGGGCGAGCTGATTACCGAGAGTGGCATCGGCAACGGCATCTCGATCATCATCTTCGGCGGCATCGTCGCGAGCTTGCCGGGCTCGGTTGGCAATCTCGTCTTTGGCGGATCGTTCCAGGACAACGTCATCGGCACGGTGGCGTTCGTCGCGCTCGGGCTCCTGACAATCGTCGGCATCGTCCTGCTAAACGAGGGACAACGGCGCATACCGGTGCATCACGCCAAACGCGTCCGACGCGGGCGGATGTACGGCGGTAGCTCCACCTTCATCCCGTTGAAGGTGAACTCGGCGGGGATGATCCCGCTGATCTTCGCCGTGTCGATCATGGTCTTTCCCGGCCTCGTGGCGAATTTCCTGACGGGTTCGGAGCGGCCCTGGCTGCGGGACCTGGCCGGCGATCTCGCGAACTGGTTCGACGCGAACACGCTCCAGTATCAGCTGATCTACTTCTTCATGGTCGTGCTGTTCACCTACTTCTATACGATGGTCGTCTTCCAGCAGCAGAATATCGCCGAGAGCCTGCAGCGGCAGGGCGCGTTTATCCCCGGCATCCGGCCGGGCGCGAATACCAACAGGTATCTGACTGGTGTGCTGACGCGCATCACGCTCGTTGGCGCACTCGGCCTCGGCATCGTCGCGATTCTGCCCTACATCGTTTCGCAGCTCACGGGCATTCAGACGCTTTTCCTTGGAGCGACGTCGTTGCTGATTGTCGTTGGTGTCGCCGTCGATACCATGCGGCAGCTTGAAGCACAGCTGATGATGCGGAACTACGAGGGCTTCATCGGTTAGCCGTGCCCGTCTATTGATCTTCCGTGCAATCCGGGACGCGCCCACGGGCGCGTCCCGCCCGATTCACTTCTCGTAACCTGGAGCGCGAGCTTGGCGATGAAACATGCAGTCATTGTTGGTCCACAGGGCGCGGGCAAGGGCACCCAGGCCGCACTGCTTGCCGAGAAGTTCAATCTGCTGCACCTCTCGACCGGTGACATCCTGCGGGCGCTGATGCGGACGCAGTCTGACCTGGCCGATGAGGTGCGGGGTTACGTTGACGCGGGCGCGCTCGTGCCTGATGCGCTCACCGCGCGCGTACTCTTTGCAAAGCTTGATGAGTCCTCTGCCGGCGCTGCATATACCGGCGCGCTGTTCGACGGCTACCCTCGCAACGCAGTCCAGGCGGAGGTGCTTGACGAGACAATCGCTGGACGCGGCGAGGAGCTGGTCGCGGTCGTGCATATTGATGTGCCGGTAGAGGTGCTGACCGAGCGCATTATGCTCCGCGCAGAGCGCGAAGGGCGCTCGGACGACACCCCCGAGGCGCTGGAGCGGAGACTGTCAATCTACTTCGAGGAAACCCAGCCTCTCATCGCTCGCTGGCGCAGCCGCGACATTGTTCTGGACATCGATGGCGATCAGTCGATTGACGCGGTAGCCTGCGATATCGAGCGTGCCATCTCCAACGTCCTGGCGCCAGCTGGAGATGTCGACTGATGCCGATTCTGATCAAGAGTGCCGCGAACATCGAAGCAATGCGTGCTGCCGGGCAAGTGGTAGCCGAGGTGCATCGCAAGATGGCGGGGATTATTGAGCCCGGCATCACCACTGCCGAGCTTGACGCGGCCGCAGTCGCGATCATATCGGCGGCCGGCGGAAGCGCTTCCTTCCTCGGCTACGGTGGTTTCCCCGCGAGCATCTGCGCGTCGGTCAATGAGGAAGTCATTCATGGCATCCCCGGCGACCGGGCGTTGCTCGAGGGCGATGTCATCTCGATTGACGTCGGGGTTTTCCTGGACGGCTTTCACGGCGACGCAGCCGCTACGTATCCCGTCGGCACGATCTCTGACGAAGCCGCGGCGCTCATTGCGGCGACGGAGGCAGCGTTCGAAGCCGGTTTCGCGGCGGCTGTGGCGGGCAATCGTGTAGGCGATATCTCCGCTGCGATCCAGCAGTCGGCCGAGGCGGCGGGTTTCGGCATTGTGCGTGGCTACGCCGGACACGGCGTCGGACGGAGGATGCACGAAGATCCGTCCGTGCCGAACTATGGCGAAGCAGGAACCGGCGCGAAGCTGCAGCCAGGCATGACCCTGGCCATCGAGCCAATGGTTACCCTGGGAAGCCACGAAACCGAAGAGTTGGACGACGGCTGGACCGTCGTGACTGTGGACCGCAAACCGGCGGCGCACTACGAGCACACGGTGCTGGTGACCGACGGGGTTCCAGAGCGGCTTACCCACCTTGTCGAAATGGTGGTATACTAAGCGGCTGTGATGCGCATTGGCGCATAATTTGGGCTGTCCTGTAATGGAGGATATTTGGCCAAGAAAGACGTCATTGAAGTCGAGGGAAAGGTCACCGAGCCGCTGCCCAACGCGATGTTCCGCGTCGAGTTGGATAACGGCCACGAGGTGTTGGCACACATTTCCGGCAAGCTTCGCATGAACTACATTCGTATTTCGCCCGGGGATAAGGTGCGCATCGAGCTCTCGCCATACGATCTGACGCGCGGCCGAATCACCTACAGGCTTCGAGCCTGATCGCAAGATGGCGGGCGCGATTGCGCGCGACGCCATGCCTAGCTGGGGACGAGGGTTCTAAGAGATGAAGGTTTCTGCGTCCGTCAAGCGCCGCTGTGAGCGGTGCAAGATCATCAAGCGGCACGGAGTCGTGCGTGTTATCTGTGTAAACCCGAAGCATAAGCAGCGCCAAGGCTAGATTCCAGCAGAGGGAGGGGACCGCATGGCTCGTATTGCCGGTGTTGACATTCCAAGAGACAAGACGGTCAACGTCAGCTTGACCTATATCTACGGCATCGGTGACACCTCCAGTGCCAAGATCCTCGATCAAGTTGGCATCGACCCGTCGACCCGTGTTCGTGATCTCACTGACGCCGAAGTTACGCGCTTGCGTGAGGTGATCGAGCGCGATCTGCTCGTCGAGGGCGATCTCCGGCGCGAAGTGCAGATGAACATCAAGCGCCTGATGGATATCGGCTGCTATCGCGGCATGCGGCATCGCCGCGGCATGCCTGTACGGGGCCAGCGCACGCGTACCAATGCGCGTACCCGGCGCGGTCCCAAGCGCACTGTCAGCCGCCGGCGCAGTACCGCATAACACGTAGCGGCACTGGATCGATTTCAGAGCAAACTGTGATTTTGAGAAAGGCATTTGGGGAAGATGGCAGACCGCAGGCGAGGTAGAGGGAGAACGCGCGTACGGCGACGGGATCGTAAGAACATCCCGCGCGGCATGGCGTTCATTCGGTCGACGTTCAACAACACCATCGTGACACTGACCGACCCGGCCGGCAATGCGGTTGCCTGGGCGAGCGCGGGTGGCTCCGGCTTCCGCGGCTCCCGCAAGAGCACCCCCTACGCCGCGCAGGTTACGGCGGAGAGCGCGGCGCGCAAGGCGATGGAGCACGGTATGCGCGAGGTCGAGGTCGTTGTGACCGGCCCTGGCGCGGGACGTGAGATGGCTATCCGCGCGCTCGCGGCGAGCGGCTTGCAGATCTCATCGATCGCCGACCGCACGCCGATTCCACACAATGGCTGTCGGCCGCGCAAGCGACGGCGCAACTAACGCCCGGCGAACTTCATACGCGAACACGCGGGTCGTAGGCCCGTTCACTATTCCGATTCAGTGGGGGAGACTCAGGAAACTCAATGGCGAGATATCGAGGACCGAGCGTCCGGCAGAGCAGGCGAACGGGTGTGCCACTCGACGAGAAGTCGGAGCGGCATTTCGCGAAACGCGGCGGCGGACGCCAGAACCGGCTGAACCCGCCAGGCCAGCACGGCGACCGGCGCCAGCGGCGCCCGTCAGAGCATGGCATCCAGCTCCGTGAGAAGCAGAAGGTGCGTTGGCTCTATGGCGTGCTTGAGAAGCAGTTCCGGCGTCACTTCGATTCCGCGTCGCGGATGGAGGGTGTGACTGGCGAGAATCTGTTGCGCGTGCTCGAGATGCGCCTGGATAACACGGTCTATCGCATCGGCTTTGGGTCGACACGGCGACAGGCCCGACAGCTTGTGACTCACGGCCATATCATGGTCAATGGTCGCAAGACCGACATCCCGTCGGCTGCGGTCAAGCCGGGCGATGTGATCTCTGTGCGCCCGCAGAGCGCGCAGAAGGAGTATTTCAAGATCCTGGCCGAAGAGATCAATCACCGGGATTGCCCGGATTGGATTACTCGCAACGACGACAACTTCAGCGCAACGATTCTCCATCCGCCGTCGCGAGATGAGATGGTGCTTCCGCCGATCAACGAGCAGCTTGTTGTCGAGTTCTACAGCAAGTAGCCCGGTCGATCGAATCGTTCACCTTCACGGCGAGCGTGTCGAATTGCACGATCCGCCGCCGGGATTTCACGCGCCAGGGGAGGCAATCCCATTGCAGGAACTAACGCAACCAGCCGTTAACTTGACGCTCGCAGGCCACAATTACGGGCGTTTCACTATCGAACCACTCGAGCGCGGCTACGGGCTGACGCTCGGCCATGCGCTCCGTCGGATTCTCCTCCGGTCGCTACCGGGGGCTGCCATCGTCCGGGCGCGTATCGCCAATGTCTGGCACGAGTTCTCGACGATCGAAGGCGTCCGAGAGGATGTCACCGAGATCGTTCTGAACCTCAAGCGCGTCCGTATCCAGGCGACGGGTTCGGTCCGGGAACACCGCGCCCATCTCTACATGAAGGGCAGCGGCGAGGCGACGGCCGGGAACATTGAATGGCCGGCCGAGCTTGAGGTCGTCAATCCCGAGCTCGTCATCGCAACACTTGAAGACAGCGACGCCGAGATTGAGCTCGATCTGATCGTCCAGGCCGGACGCGGCTACATGCCCGCCGAGGCCCAGGAGGTCTTTGCTATTGGCGAGATCCCAATCGACGCGATCTTTACGCCGATTGAGAAAGTCAACTACGTCGTCGAGCAGACGCGCGTCGGTGGCCAGACAGACTACGACCGGCTCATCATCGAGATCCAGACCGACGGCACGATAGAAGCCGGCGACGCGCTCTCGGAAGCGGCGCGGATCCTCGTCGAGCACGCTCAGATGATCGCCGGGTTCACTGCCGAACCGGAGGAAGAGGAAGAAGAAGAGGGCCTCATTCCGGCCGAAATCGAGTCGAAGCCGCTTGCGGACCTGGGCCTCTCACCGCGCGTGCTGAACGCGCTGCGGAGCCGCCAGATCGAGCAGGTAGGCCAGGTGTTGCTGATGGACGAGGACCAGCTGCTCGCCATCCGCAATTTCGGGCCGCAATCGCTCAAGGAGCTTGTCGACTCGCTCGTAGAGCATGGCTATGATCTGCCATCCCCGCTTATGGGCATGGGTGAGCTGGCCGAGGAAACGGTAAGTTAGCCAGGTCCGTCGGGCACTAGCAGATTAGGGGAGATCAGGATGAGGCATCGCAAAGCCGGCCGCAAGTTCGGTCGCAATACAAACCAGCGTAAGGCGTTGTTTCGCGGCCTGGCGGCGTCGCTCATTCTCAATGAACGCATTACGACGACCGAGGCCAAAGCCAAGAACATCCGCCCGATGGTCGAGAAGCTCGTCAGCATGGCGCGCGAGGACACCGACCACCACCGGCGGCTGGTGCGTTCGCGTGTCGGCAGTGACGCGGCAACGCGCAAACTCTTTGAAGTCATTGGACCGCGCTTCGATGGTCAGAATGGCGGCTACACGCGCATCTACAAAATGGGCCGCCGGCGTGGTGACGCCGCCGAGATGGCGCTCATCGAGTTCGTCGAGTAAGCCGGTTTCGCTCAGTCTGCCCCGGTGCGTGTCAAGCTGGTAGTTGCCTACGACGGCTCGGCCTACCGGGGTTCTCAGATCCAGCCAAACGTCGCGACGGTACAGCAAGAGCTCGAAGACGCGCTCAAGCAAATTCGAGCCTTTGCCGGTCGGACAGCTTTCGCTGGCCGGACTGACGCAGGCGTTCATGCCGTCGGCCAGGTTGTCTCCTGCGACGTGCAGTGGGAGCGGGAGTTCGAGCGGCTCGGACATGGCCTCAACAGCGTTCTGCCAGCCACGATCCGCATTCTGTCCTGTGACGAAGCGCCGAGTGACTTCAACGCTCGATTCGACGCGCGAGCGCGCGAGTACCGTTACCGTCTCTCGGAGCGCCGGGTGTTGCCGCCGTTGCTAGCCCGCTACGTGTGGGCAGCCACGACTCAGATCGACCGTGACATCGCAGCGGCCGCGGCGCGCATGTTCGTCGGCCGGCATAGCTTCGGTTCGTTCGCGGGGCTGGGTATGAGCCAGCAGCGCGCCGAGTCCGAACTCGAACGAGATATCTTCAGTTGCGAGTGGCGTGTCGTTCGTGACGAGGCGTTTCTAGCCCCCGAGGAACAGGAGATACATGAGTTGCGGATTCGCGGCTCGGGTTTTCTCCCGCAGATGGTCCGCAATGTGACGGCGGCGATTGTCGAGGTTGCCAGTGGCAAAAAGCCGCTGGAATGGATAGAATTCCTCCTTGTGTCCGGCGACAGGCGCCTGCTTGGCCCTCCGGCTCCTCCACATGGCCTGGTTTTGTGGAATGTGGAGTATGCGGGGAACCGTGACGCAGAGACTGGGAGCAAGGGCTGAGACTGGGAATGCTATGGCCGTAAAGACATACACACCAAAAGAATCCGAGATCGAACGCAAGTGGTTTGTCGTCGACGCTGAGGATATGGTCCTCGGTCGTCTTGCAACGCAGGTCGCAACCGTGCTGCGCGGCAAGCACAAGCCGCAGTTCACACCGAATCTGGACGCAGGCGATTTCGTCGTTGTTGTCAACGCCGAGAAGGTGCGCGTGACCGGGGGCAAGTTCCACCAGAAGCGCTACTATCACCACAGTCGCTATCCGGGCGGAATGCGCTCGCTGACCTTTGAACAGATGATCGAGAAGCATCCGGAGCGGGTGATCCAGACCGCCGTTCGTGGGATGTTGCCGAAGAACGCGCTCGGCAAGCGCATGCTTCGCAAGCTGCGGGTCTATAGTGGCCCCGAGCACCCACATAGCGGCCAGCAGCCAGCACAGCTGGATGTCGCCTAGATACGAGAGTTGACCAGATGGGGAGTCGACATTGAGCCAGAGCAGCACGCGATATTTCTACGCCAACGGCAAACGCAAGTCTGCGGTCGCGCGGGTGCGTCTCTATCCCGGCGGCGGCGAGATCACGATCAACGGCAAGCCGGCGACTGAATACTTCGGTGGCCGCATCCAGCACCAGGCGATGATCGCCCAGCCGTTGCGTCTCACCAATACGCTCGATCAGTACAACGTCATCGTCAACGTCAAGGGTGGCGGTTCGAGCGGCCAGGCCGGCGCTGTACGGCACGGGATTGCCCGTGCGCTAACGATCGCCGACGAGGAGCTGCGCCCACCGTTGAAGCGGGCCGGCCTGCTGACGCGTGACGCGCGAGTCAAGGAGCGCAAGAAGCCGGGCCTCAAGCGCGCGCGCAAGGCGCCTCAGTACACCAAGCGCTAACCGCGAACGCTATTCACCAACAAGACATTGCATAAGCGACATGGCCGGTCAGATCTGACCGGCCATGTCTCTATTCATCTCGTGCGACACAAGCGCGCCAGCGCCATGCTATCCCAGCGCCTGGTCGAGGTCGTTGATCAGATCAGCGGTGGCCTCGATGCCAACAGAGAGGCGGAGCAGACCTGGATGCTGCGCCCAGGGCGAGCCAGGGATCTCGGCCATGAGCTCCGGCTCTGTTTCGAGCCAGGCTGTTGGCGGGTAGATGAGCGACTCGACACCGCCGAGGCTCGTTGCGAGCTGGAAGATCGACGTGCGCTCGGACACGTCGCGAGCTTTGGCCGAGCCGCCCGCGACCTCGAAACTCACCATCCCACTGAAGCCGCCCGGCATCTGATCGCGTGCAAGCGCGTGCCCCGGATGATCCGGAAGCCCTGGGTAGAGGGCACGGAGCACCCGCGGGTCAGCCTGTAACCACTCGGCGATGGCCTGGGCATTCGCGATATGCTGGCGCATTCTCACGCCGAGGGTGCGGATGCCGCGCATGAGCAGCCAGCAGTCGAAGGGGCTTGGCACTGCGCCGAGGTTGTACTGCCGGTCCGCAATTCTGGCAGCCAGCGCCTCCGAATTTGCTATCACCGCGCCACCCACCAGATCGCTGTGGCCGCCCAGATACTTCGTCGTGCTGTGGACGACGAGATCGATCCCGAGGTCAATCGGATTCTGGCAGTAGGGCGACGCAAACGTGTTGTCGACGACGCTAATAGCTCCGATGCCCTTGGCGATCTCGGCGATAGCCGCCAGGTCGATGATGTCCAGCAGCGGATTCGTCGGGGTCTCGATCCAGATCAGGCGCGTGTTTGATTTGATCGCCGCCTGCACAGCTTCAATGTCTGACAGGTCGACGAGGTCGGACTCGATTCCAAAACGCGGCAAGTCGTTGGCGAAGATGTCGTAGGTCGTCAGGTAGCAGTCATAGCCAACGATCGCGTGATCCCCTGCCGAGAGCAGCTGCAGCGCGGCGTTGACCGCGGCCATGCCCGAAGCGAACGCGGAGGCTGCGACGCCATGCTCCAGTCCGGCGAGCAGGTCTTCGAGCGCATTCCTGGTGGGGTTCGAGCCACGCGCATAGCGAAACGGCGCATCATCGTCGATTTGCTGCCGAACGAAGGTCGACGCCGGATGGATTGGCGGGACAATTGCCCCCGCGCTATCAGGTTCCGACCAGCCGTGGATGAGTTGCGTATCAAGGTCCCACGCAGCATTTCCGGTCGAATGCTTATCTCTGCTCAACGGTGGCTTGCCTTTCTACATGGCGCCTGATGACGGGGTGGTTGGCGGAGACGGTCGGTCACGAACCGTGGGCGCGACTGGCCAACGCGGCCAGCGTTGCGAGATCAGGTACTTCAAGGTCAGGCGTTGCTTCCTGCGGCGGCGTGGCTCCACCGCCAGCACGGCCCGCACGCCGGTTGACCCAGACCGTCGTCAGGTCGAACGCGTTGGCCGGTGCAATGTCGTGATAGAGGCTCTGGGCAACATGCAGTAGCTTCTCCGGCGGTGCCTCGATGCGGTCGAGCAAGACTTCGAAGTTGCGCGGATTGGGCTTGTAGCTGCCCACCTGTTCGGCTGTGATCACATCCGCGAACGTAACTCCCAGCTTCTCAGCCGAGGCCGCAAACAAATCGTCGTCGACGTTCGAGAGAATCACGAGGTCGTAGTGCTCGGCCAGGACAGCAAGCCCGGCCGCGGAGTCCGGGAACGCCGGCCAATCAACGACTGAGCGCGAGAACGCAGCCCGCTCGTTAGCGAGGAGCGGAAATGCCCAGCGCTCGGCAAACTCGTCCGCGACCTCGCCGAGAACAGCGTCATAGCGCTGGTAGGGCTGTTGGGCGACCGTTTCGAGCTCGCTAAAGAGATCAAGGATCTCGTCGTCGCTACGCACAACCTCGTGGTTATCCAGGATCGCACGCATCGCATCGACGATGCCGGTTTCCCAATCGATGAGCGTTCCGTAGCAATCGAACGAAAGGACTTCAAACGTACTTAAATCCATCGGCCTTGATCTCCAAACTCATGTCGCATACGACAAAATCCCGAGCGATGTGCGAGCCAGCCCCAGCGCAGGTGCAACCGATCAGGGTTGGTCAAAGAGGCCAACGATTGCTCCCTCGACCGCAACGGTCACGGCGACGCAGAGCGACGCAACGTCCAGGATATCCGGCGATCCCAGTGAGCGCGCGACGACGAAGAACGTGTCGCCGTCAAACGGCGTGTGGGCTGGAACGACCGTCCGGGCAAGGCCGTCGTGCGCGGCGATGGCTGCACGCGTCAACGCGTACCGGTCGAGGGCCGCGTCAATCATGATGCAGCCGATTGTGGTGTTCTCGCTCGCTCGTCCGCGCCCAACTCCGGTGCGGAGAAGATGCTCGCCCGTCTGGTTAGCGCCGGTCGGGTCGGCGGCGAACGCGAGCCGCGCCCCTGTCCCTGGATCTACGACATCGCCCACGGCGTTGAGCACGACAGCTGCCGAGACCGTGCCGAGCGTGGCGGAGGAAAATCCCCAGCCGATGCCGGCTGGCGTCGACCCGTCGCCAAGTTTGGCGACAGTTGCGCCGACACCGGCTCCGAGACGGCCGGTGCGGAAATCGTTGGCAGTCGCGGACTCGGCGGCGCGCCGGCCCCAATCAGCATCAGGGGCACGGGCTTCGCCGACCGCCAGATCGTAGATGATCGCCGCCGGAACTAGTGGCACTGTGCCGGCCGGGGTTGGGACGCCGCGGCCTTGCTCGGCGAGGAAACGCATCACGCCGTCCGAGACGCCGAGACCGAAGGCGCTCCCACCCGAGAGCACGACCGCGTCGACAGCGCCTCGTTGGCCAGCGCCGAGCAAGGTTGTTTCGCGCGTTCCGGGCGCGCCGCCGCGCACGTCGACCGCCGCCGGACACTGATCGTCGAAGAGGATGACCGTACAGCCGGTTTGCGCTACCTCGTCGGCAACGTGACCCACGCGGAACCAATTGTTAGACATAAAGCGTTTGGCCCACGCTGGCAATGTCGATGGGTCCGTCGAATCTCGTTGCCGCTCGTCGCACGACGCTCGCGGGATCGCGCTCATGCCAGAGGTGAGTGATGAGCAGTCGCTCGACACGCGCTCGGCTCGCCCATGCGCCGGCATCTTCGGGAGTGATGTGCCCGCGCTTCTCTGGCATGAGCTCGCCATAGTCGTCGGCCGTGGCCTCGGCCACGAGCAGCCCCGCGCCCTCGGCGAAGCCCACGAGCGGTTCAATGTTTCCGGTGTCTGCGCCATAGACTAGCGATTGGCCCCCGGGCGCGCTAACGCGCATGGCGTAGCACTCGGTGAAGTGCTGAGTTGCCGCGAACCGCACGGTCAATGAACCAATGTCCAGCGACGCACTGGGATCGTACTCGACCAACTCGAACGATTCCCGCCAGAAATCTGCGCTATCTTCGCCCTGTGAACCCAGTGCCTGCCCGAGCGCGTCGATGATCGCGATGCCGCCTGGTGGCAACCAGAGTGGAATCGGCGGATAAGGGCCGCCTGGCCCATAGACCAGGCCGTAGCGCAAGGTGACGAGGTCGAGGATGTGGTCGGCATGGCAATGGCTGATGAGGATTGCGTCGATGCCTCGGAAGTCAACGTGCTTTCGGAGCTCCAGTAGAGTATCCGGCCCGCAGTCGAGCAATACCGTCGTGGTGTCGTCGCGCACTAGATACGCCGAACAGCCCTGGCCGGGGTTTGGCACAGCAGCGGAGCCGCCCAGCACCGTGAAGCGCAACGTCATACGGATTCCTCGAGCAGGTTGAGCTGATCCAGGTGAACTGCGTCGTTGACGAGGTGGGCCACGGGCGCGGCAGTCGATAGCTCGATGTGAGTGAGACTGCAATTCTCTATTGGCCGGTCCTGCCAGTTGTTCGGGTGATCGGACATCAACACGGTGAGCATTGCAGAGATGAAGCCACCATGGGCCACGACAACGATGTGCTGGCCGAGATACTGATTGGCGATGTCGTCGACGGCGCGGTTGACCCGGCCAAAGAACTCCGCGCGGGATTCGCCGCCGGGATAGCGGGCATGGTCAACTGACGGATCGAGAAAGAGCTGCGACTGCGCAGGATATCGCTCTGCTACCTCATTGAATGGAATACCCTCGGCCGAACCGAAGTTCATCTCGGAGAGACCATCGTGAATTCGCAACGGCAGCCCTGACTTGCGTTGGATCGCTTGCGCGGTCCGCAGCGCCCGTTGGAGTGGACTCGCCACGATGCGGTCGAGGTAGTCGACAGCGGCCAGCCGATCGGCGATGAGCTCCGCCTGGCGCAGTCCGATGTCGTTGAGGGGCACGTCCGTGACGCCATGCAGCAGGCCGTTGACATTAGATGCGGTTTCGCCATGGCGGACGAAATAGAGATGAGTGACCCGTCGCGCTGGCATCTCAGGCCATCTCGTCAAGCTCTAGCGGTGCCGCGTAGTCGCAGATGTCGATCAGGACGCAATCACCACACTGCGGATTGCGCGCTTTGCAGGTCGTTCGTCCATGTCGAATGAAGAGCACATGCGCGGGGTAGCGATCCTCGGGCGCAACGAGTTCTTCTAGATGCGCCTGCGTTGCCGTTGGGCTCGCGTTGTCGGGAACGAGTCCGAGGCGGCGGCTCACGCGATGGACATGGGTGTCCACCGGCAGCACCTCGCGGTCGAGATCAAACATCAAGACGCAGGCGGCTGTCTTCTGGCCAACGCCCTTGATCCCCGTCAGAAAGTCCATCGCTGCTTCGTTGGATGTTTCGTCAAGGAAGCCCGTATTGAAATCGGGTGATTGCCGCTCGATTGCCGCCAGCGCGCGCTGTATCGTCGGCGCTTTCTGGTCTGCAAGCCCGCCAGACCGGATCGCGTCGGCGACTTCAGCTGTTGGGGCATCGAGCACGTCGCCCCAGTCGGGGAAGCTCGCGCACAATGACTCCATCGCGCGACCGGAGTTCACGTTTGTGGTGTTTTGCGAGAGGATCGTGCCAACGAGCCCGCTGATGGGATCGCCGGTAGCGTGGCGCTCCGGTTCTCCATGGACGTCCTTTAGGCGTTCGAGGATGACTCTCGCCGGATATGCCGTTTCCACGTCGCGCTACTCCCCCTCCATCGCCGACTGATTCTAGCAGCGCGCTTGACGCTCGCGACCCGCTGACCGTATCATAGTCCGACGTGCGGCACGATCGGGTGCGTTCGTACGAAGGTGAGTGCTATTTGCTATCGAATTGCAGTTACTCGCTACTTGAGCTGACTTCGAAGCCTCCGGCTTTGCCGGGGGCTCTTTTTTTGGGCTCGGAGCGAAACTCATGAGCGCATATGTGCTTCGTAACGGGCGCGTGATCGACCCAGCGAGCGACCTGGATAGCATCGCCGATATCCTGATTGCCGACGGCAAGATCGCCGAGGTAGCCGGGCACATCGCGCGTCGGGCCGGCCGCCGTGAATACGATCTGGACGGCGCGCTTGTCGCACCTGGATTGATTGACGCCCACGTACACTTCCGTGATCCTGGCTTGACCCACAAGGAAGACCTCAAGTCCGGCGCACGGTCGGCGCTCGCGGGGGGATTCGTGCGCGTCTGCTGCATGCCGAACACGGAACCGCCGCTGGATACGCCGGAGCGCATTCGAGACATCGTAGAACGCGGCGCGGAGACCGGCGTCCATATCCACCCAATTGGCGCAATCACCGAGGGCCGGCGGCTCGAACAGGTTGCGCCATTAGCAGAGATGGTGGCGGCGGGCGCAATCGGGTTTTCCGACGATGGCGAGAGCACTCGCAAAGAGGACGCGATGCTCGCGGCGTTCCGTATCGCCGGGCGTCTGAATGTCCCGATCATGGTGCACTGCGAAGATCCCGCGCTCATGGGCGGTCCTTCGATCAGTCGCGGAGCCGTCTCGACCGAGCTCGGCGTTCCCGGAATTCCGGCCGAGGCGGAGGAGCGCTTCATCGAGCGCGACATTGGACTCGCTGAGGCTAGCGGCGGCTGGTTGCATGTGCTGCACGTCTCGACCGCGCGCGGAGCGGCGATGATTCGGGCGGCGAAGGCGCGCGGCGCGCGGGTGACGGCGGAGGTCATGCCGCATCATCTATTGCTGACGGAGGAATGGGTGGCGGGCCGCCGGCGCTACGCGGGCGCTGCCGATGTCGTTGCCGAGTCCACTGGAGCGGACCCGAATGCGGTCGTCAACCCGCCCTTGCGCCCGGAGAGTGACGCGCTGGGTCTCGACGCGTTCGTGGCCGACGGCACCTTCGACTTCATCGCGACCGACCACGCGCCACACGCGCCGCAGGATAAACCAGCTGATCTGAGCAGAGCGGCGTCCGGGATGCTCGGGCTGGAAGTTGCGATACCGACGCTGGCCGAGCTTGTCCGCATGAATCGGCTCGACTGGCCAACGGTCATTCGGATGTTGACCATCGACGTCGCGCGCACGCTGAACTTGCCGGGTGGGACGCTCGCTCCCGGCGCGGCAGCCGACGTTACGGTGATTGATCCAGACCACCGCTGGACGCCATCACAAGCGACGATAGCAAGCAGGAGCAAGAACACGCCGTTGTTAGGGATAGGGCTGCAGGGGAGAGCAATCATGACAATTGTTGGAGGGAACGTGCGCCACTATGTTCGCTAGTCAACGCGCGGGGGCGCTTGTGCTTGCGGATGGCCGCGTGTTCCGGGGCACACCTTTTGGCGCGGAACGGACGGTCGAGGGCGAAGCCGTCTTCACGACGACGATGACCGGTTACCAGGAGGTCGCGACCGACCCGTCGTTTCGCGGGCAGATCGTCTGCATGACCTACCCGCTGATCGGGAACTACGGCGTCAACCCGCAGGACGATCAATCGCGGCAACCATGGATATCGGGGATGATCGTCCGTGAATACTGCGATGAGCCGAACTACTGGCGGTCGACGTCTACCCTTGGTGACTACTTCAAGGCCCACGATGTCCCCGCGCTGACGGGCGTCGATACGCGGGCATTGACGCGGCATGTGCGGCGCGAAGGCGCGATGCCGGCCGTGCTCTACTCGCGTATCGCGGACGAGGAGCTGCCCGAAGCCATCGAGCGGGCGGCCCAAGCCTGGACGCCAGCCCAAAGCAATGTTGTCGCCGACGTCAGCATCCCGGAGACCTTCTCGTCGAGCGTCGACGGTGATCCGCACATTGTCCTGATCGATTGCGGCGTCAAGAATCACATCATCGAATCATTGACGGAACGTGGCGCGCGCGTAACGGTCGTGCCCTTCTCGGCGAGTGCCCCCGAGATTCGAGCACTGGGGCCGGACGGCGTGCTTACCTCGCCCGGCCCCGGCGATCCGGAGCTGGTCGATGGCACCGCAGAAGTGGTTGGCGAGATTATCCAATCCGGGACTCCCTACTTCGGTGTCTGTCTGGGCCACCAGCTCCTGGCGCTCTCGATTGGCGCAACGACGAGCAAGTTGAAATTCGGGCACCGGGGCGGCAACCATCCAGTGAAGAACCTCGACGATGGACATGTCCGTATCACCGCCCAGAACCACGGCTACCAGGTGGACTCGAGATCGGTGCCAAACGAGCTTGGCTGGCGCGTGTCAGAAATCAATCTCAACGATGGTTCGGTCGAGGGGCTGGCGCACGAGTCGCTGCCGGTGTTCAGCGTGCAGTATCACCCTGAAGGCTCGCCTGGCCCCGAGGATAGCGACGAGCTGTTCGACCGCTTCATCGCGCTGGTCAACACAACGCGAGAAGCACGAGACGGGGCGGAGGCGCGGCGATGAGCAACCCGAGACGAGTCCTGGTGATCGGCTCCGGGCCGATCATCATCGGCCAGGCAGCTGAGTTCGACTATGCCGGCACGCAGGCGTGCCGGGCGCTGCGCGAGGAGGGCATCGAGACGATCCTCGTCAATTCGAACCCGGCGACAATCATGACCGATGAAGATGTTGCGGACGTGGTCTACATTGAGCCGCTGACGGCTGAGGTGCTGCGCCGCATCATCATCCGCGAACGGCCCGATGGCCTGTTGCCGACGCTCGGCGGCCAAACAGGTCTCAACCTTGCGGTCGAGCTCGCGGATCTCGGCATTCTCGACCGCTACAACGTCGAGCTCCTCGGCACGCCGCTCGAAACGATCAAAGCTGCCGAAGACCGCCAGCTTTTCAAAGAGACGTTGGAAGAAATCGGGGAACCGTGCCTCGATAGCGAGGTCGTCCACACTGTTGAGGAGGCGCGCGCGTTCGCCGCCGATCACCCGCTGCCGCTGATTATCCGGCCTGCCTACACGCTCGGCGGCACCGGCGGCGGCACGGCCTACACGCTCGAAGAGCTCGATCAGATCGTGACCAGCGGCATCCAGGCCAGCCCGATCAACCAGGTGCTCGTCGAGCGCTCGGTCCAGGGCTGGAAAGAGATGGAGTATGAGGTTATCCGCGACAGCGCGGACAACGTCATTACTGTCTGCAACATGGAGAACATCGATCCGATGGGTGTCCACACCGGCGACTCCATCGTCGTCGCGCCAAGCCAGACGCTCTCGGATCGCGATTACCAGACCTTGCGCACATCCTCGATCGCGATCATCCGCAAGCTGGGTGTCGAAGGCGGTTGCAATGTGCAGTTCGCGCTCGACCCCGAGTCCTTCGACTACTACGTCATCGAGGTGAACCCGCGCGTTAGCCGTTCGTCGGCGCTGGCGTCGAAGGCAACCGGCTACCCGATTGCCCGAGTTGCCGCGAAGATCGCGATTGGCAAGACGCTCGACGAGCTGCGCAACGCGGTGACCCGCGAGACGATGGCCGCCTTCGAGCCGGCGCTGGACTACTGTGTCGTGAAGATCCCCCGCTGGCCCTTCGACAAGTTCCGGCTGGCCGACCGCACGCTCGGCACGCAGATGAAGGCAACCGGCGAGGTCATGGCCATCGACCGCAGCTTTCCTGCAGCGCTGCAGAAAGCGGTTCGAGCGCTCGAGTCGACCGGAGCCGATCTGGCCTGGGAGGACCCTGTCTGGGAAACCGAAGAGCAGCTCGACGAGGACTTGCGCCGGGCGACCGACACGCGCATGTGGGCCGTGGCAACTGCCTTGCGGCGTGGCATGCCGCCGGACGAAGTCTCTGAGCGTAGCGGCTATGACCGCTGGTTCGTCTACCAGATCGCCCGCATCACTACATTTGAGCAAGTGCTTGCCGACGGCGACCTCGATCCGGAACGGCTCTATGAGGCCAAGCGGCTCGGATTTTCGGACGAGCGTATTGCCGATCTGGCCGGAGTGCCGGTCGACGAGGTGCGGGCGCTCCGCTACACACACGACATCGTCCCGACCTACAAGATGGTCGACACCTGCGCTGCCGAGTTTGAAGCCTATACGCCCTACTACTACAGCAGCTACGACGAAGAGGACGAAGCGCCGCCGCTCGATGGTCCGAGCGCCGTTGTCGTTGGGTCGGGCCCGATCCGCATTGGCCAGGGCATCGAATTCGACTACTGTAGTGTCCAGGCGGCGCAGGCGCTGCGCGCCTCCGACTACAAGTCGATTCTGGTCAACTCGAATCCCGAAACGGTTTCAACGGACTACGACACGTCGGACCGGCTCTACTTCGAGTCGCTTGACGACGAGTCGGTCTACGAGATCGTGCGGCACGAGCAGGGCGCGAACGTTGATGAGGTTCCGCTGATTCTCCAGTTCGGTGGTCAGACAGCGATCAATCTCGCCGAGCCGTTGACAGAGCGCGGCGCTGCCATGCTCGGGTCAAGCCTCAGCACGGTAGATCTGGCGGAGGATCGCGAGCGCTTCGAGGAGTTCCTGCGCGGGCTCGGCATTCCGCAGCCTGTGGGCCAAGCCGTGACGGCCCTCGACGACGCGCTCAAGGTTGCCGATGAGATCGGCTACCCGGTGCTCGTGCGGCCGTCCTATGTGCTCGGCGGACGCGCCATGGAAGTGGTGCACTCCTCAAATCACCTCGCGCGCTACCTAGCCACCGCGGTTGAGTTCAGCCCGGATCGTCCGGTTCTCATCGACCGTTATCTCGAAGGCAAAGAGGTCGAGGTCGATGCGATTTGTGACGGGAGAGACGTCCTCATCCCCGGCGTGATGGAGCACATTGAACGGGCCGGTGTCCATTCCGGTGACTCGTTCGCGGTCTATCCCGGCCTCAACCTATTTCCGGCTGAGGTCGATACGATTATCGAGTACACCACTCGCATCGCGCTTGAGCTCGGGGTCGTCGGCGTCGTCAACATTCAGTACGTCATCCACTGCGGCCAGATCTACGTGCTGGAGGTAAACCCTCGGTCGAGCCGCACGGTCCCGTTCCTGTCCAAGGTCACCGGCGTCCCGATGATCGAGCTGGCGACGAAGGCGATGCTCGGGGTCTCGCTGGAGGAGCAGGGTTACAGTGGCGGTCTCTGGCCGCGGATGCCGCTCGTAGCGGTGAAGGCCCCGGTCTTCTCGATGGCCAAGCTGCGCGGAGTCGAGCCGAATCTCGGTCCGGAGATGAAGTCGACCGGTGAGGTCATGGGTATCGACCGCGAGTTCGCGCCGGCCTTCTATAAGGCGCTGCTCGCGTCCGGGCTCTCGTTTGGTCCGGGTTCGTCAGTATTGTTGAGCCTGGCGGACGCCGACAAACCGCAGGCTATCGAGATGATCGAGCAATTGGTGCGGATGGGTTGCTCGATCTATGCGACCGAAGGCACGGCTGCAACGATTCAGCGCCAGGGCATGCCGGTGCAGTTGATTCCCAAACGGATCGGCATGGGGCAACCCGACATCCTCGATGTCATCCTCGATGGCACGATCAGCGGCGTCGTCAACACGCCGGGCTACTCGGAGGCTGAGGTGCTCGATGGCTTCCGGATACGCCGGGCAGCGGTTGAGAAAGGCATCTCCTGCATCACCTCCATCGACACGGCACGTGCCGTCGTCGAGGCGATGTCGCGCGCGTCGGAGGCATACACCATCCAGCCGCTACCGGAGTACCGCAAGCCGGTCTCGGTCAAGTATTAGAGGGAGGCCCGTGTGGCATACGATTTCATCGAGGAGCTCAAACGGGTAGGAGCGCTCAAGCAAGGGCACTTCGTCCTCGCCTCGGGCCGCCACAGCGAGCAGTATGTTGAGAAGTTCGATCTTCTTCGGCAACCGCAAGCGACGGAGCAGGCCTGCGCGGAGATGATCCGTGCGTTGGGCGACCTCGCCCAGGTTGATCTCGTTGTTGGCCCAACGACCGGTGGAATTCTGCTCGCGTTCGAGCTTGGCAGGCAGCTCGGTCTGCCGGCGGCCTATGCCGAGCGTGTCCAGGATGGCGCGTCGGAGCGCGAGTTCAAGCGTGGGACATTTGTCGCTCCCGGCACGCGGGTGCTCGTCGTGGATGACGTGATGACGACTGGCGGTTCGGTCCAGGCGACCCTCGATGCCGTCGCCGCCGTAGATGCGGAGGCCGTCGCGGTGGCGCTCCTGGTCGACCGATCCGGTGGACAGGCAGACTTCGGCGTGCCATTGGTTGCGCTGGCAGAGTTCGACATCGAGACCTGGCCAGCGGACGATCTGCCTGAACATTTGGCGGCGATGCCGGTGACAAAGCCGGGTACGACCGCTTCAGATCCGACGTGATCCGCCGACGAGAAAATCGCCTTACCGCATCGTAGGCGTGGAAGTGTGGCTTGGTCATCGCCAGTTTGCCGCAAACTACTCCATGCGGCGGAGAAACTCGGCCTCGTCGATGACCTCGATGTCGAGTTCTTCCGCCTTGGCCGCCTTGCTGCCCGCATCTTCACCGGCGACGACCAGCGAGGTCTTCTTCGATACCGACGATGTGACGCGCGCGCCGGCGTTCTTGAGCATCTCGGTCGCAGCCTGCCGCGTGAGCTGCTCCAGGCGGCCGGTGAGCACGACGGTGAGCCCTTCCCAGCGGGGATCGCTCGCCTGCTCTACGACCGCATCGCCGTCACTGACATTGACGCCACGCTCTGCCAGAGCTGCGATTAGTTCGAGATTGCGGGTTTCCCGGAACCAGTCATAGACGGATTGTGCGATGACCGGCCCAATGCCGTCGATGGCTGCGATGTCGTCGAGTTCCGCGGCTGCGAGGCGGTCAATGGATCTGAACTCGCCGGCAAGGAGCTCGCCGATTTGCGCGCCCACGTGGCGAATGCCAAGGGCGAAGATCAACCGCGAGATCGGCTGTGCTTTGCTCGTTTCCACGGCCGCGCGGAGGTTGCCGGCGCTCCGTTCGCCGAGACCTTCAAGCTCGGCTACCGCGTCCCAATCGAGGGCGTAGATGTCCGGGATCCAGGCGATCAGCCCTTCGTCGAGAAAGCGCGTAACGAGCCTTGCGCCGAGGCCGTCAATGTCCATCGCTCCGCGTGACACGAAGTGCCTGAGCGACTCGCGCAGCTGTGACGGGCACGAAGCATTGACGCAGTACCAGTGAACCTCGCCCTCGACGCGTTCGATCAGCGAGTCGCAGACCGGGCAGCGTGTTGGCCATTTGAAGGCGCGCTCTGAGCCGTCGCGCTCGTCTTCGACGACGGCGACGATCTTCGGGATCACGTCGCCTGCGCGTTCGACCAGGACAGTGTCGCCGAGCATCACGCCAAGCCGCTCGATCTCGTCCTGGTTGTGGAGCGTTGCCCGGCTGATCGTCACACCGCCAACGGCGACCGGCTCGAGGTGGGCAAGCGGGTTCAACGAGCCGGTGCGCCCGACGTTGATCTCGATCTCGAGTATGCGCGTGCGCGCCTGAAGCGCGGGAAATTTGAGCGCCGTTGCCCAGCGGGGCTCGCGGGCGACCGTGCCGATCTCGTCATACAGCCGCGTGTCATTGACCTTGATCACGACGCCGTCGATGTCAAAGTCGAGCTCATCACGGCGCTCGAGCCAGGCGGTGTAGGTCGCCCAGATCGCGTCTGGTTCGGTATGGACTTCGAAGAACGGCGCGGTCGGGAAGCTGTACTCTTGCAGCGCCTCGATGTAGCCGGAGTGGTCTGGCGGAAGTGACCCGACGAGCCGGCCATAACCGTAGCCAAAGACACGGAGCGGCTTGTCGACCTCCGACGTCTGATGTATCTGGCGGAGCGCGCCAGAGGTGGTGTTGCGCGGGTTGGCGAACGGCGTTTCATCGTGCTCGAGCTTGCGCTGGTTCATCTCGGCGAACTCCGAGCGGCGCATGTAGACCTCGCCACGGATTTCGAGCAGGTCCGGCGGGTCCCCGGCCAGTTGCTCTGGAAGATCCAGGATGCCGCGCATATTGACCGTGACATCCTCGCCAACTCGCCCGTCGCCACGGGTGGCACCGCGTGTGAAGCGGCCGTTCTCGTAGAGGAAGCTCCCTGCAACGCCGTCGATCTTGGGTTCTATTGTGAATGCGAGGCCCTGGTGCCCGGCGTGTTCGTAAACGCGCGCGATCCAGGCGTCGAGCTCCTCGCGACTGAAGACATTGCCCAGCGAGAGCATCGGGATCTCATGTTGTACTTCGGCGAACGCGCCGGAGGGCGGCGCACCGACAGTCTGCGTTGGAGACTCGTTCGATTGAAGTTCCGGATACTGTTGCTCAAGCTCGCGCAGTTCGTGGAAGAGCTGGTCCCATTCCGCGTCCGAGATAGTCGGGTTGTTGAGGACGTAGTAGTTATAGTTGTGGTCGCGAATCTGGTCACGGAGGTCCGCAACGCGTTGCTCGACAGTCGTCGTTCCGGTCACGCTTGCCGTCACTTCCTATCCGCCGGATCTCGTCCTTGATTTTGTGCCGTTGACAGGTGGTCATAGTCAGGGGCGTCAGTATAGCATAGGTGTACGGACATATGTTCGTGTTCGACGCACCAGACATATCCAACGAAGAGGCGCGTGTGGAAGCGGCATCGGGACAGTCTAGCGAAGCGACGCGATACGACGCGCTCGTTGAGCGCGCTGCCGCCTTTGTCCTAGAGCACCCGCAGGGCGTTCCGGAAGAGATGCTCATCGGCCACGTGTTTGGCTCGGTCTCCGCGCCGGATCTCTGGCGCGGCCTCTTGCGGAACGTGCTGCATGGCAACGACGGCCTGGAGCTCGGCGCCGACGGAATCTGGCGCAACAAACAGGTCCGGCGGCGGTCAAGCTTCCCGGCGGAGTACGTCGTTGTCGATGTCGAGACGACCGGCCTGAAGGCCCGGCATCACCGGATAACCGAAATCGCAATCATCGCGGTATCTGACGCCGGTGAACGGCTGGTCTGGTCGACGTTGGTCAACCCCGAGCGGCGGATACCGAGACAGATATCGCGCCTGACCGGGATTGACAACCAGCTTGTCGCGTCCGCCCCGCGCTTTGCGTCGGTCGCGCAGACAGTCCTGGATCTCATCGGCGAACAGCTCATCGTCGGTCACAACGTCGCGTTCGATATCGGCTTTCTGAATGCGGAGCTGCGGCGGTGTGGCTTGCCGAAACTCATTAACCAGAGCCTCGATACGCTGGCGCTGGCCGATGCGCTGTTGCCGGAATTGCGGCGCTTGAGCTTGACTGAGGTTGCCCGGCACCTCGAGATCGGACACTCGGAGGCGCACCGGGCAGCCGCCGACGCCGAGACGACCTTGAGCGTGCTGGAGCGGCTGCGGGCGGTTGCGGACGAGAACGGTGACGGGACACTTGACACCCTGGCCAGTCTGGCGGCGTCGCGCCGGACCCGTCGGGCGACCCAGCGCAACGTCAGCCGCGGCCGCTCTATCCTCGACACCAGCCACCTGGATGGCATCCCGCATGAGCCTGGCGTCTATCTGATGCGGGACAACGGCGAGCGGGTTATCTACGTCGGCAAGGCGAAGGACTTGCGGAAACGTCTGAGCTCCTACTACTCGCAGCCGCTCGGTTACACCCGCAAGATGGACGGCCTGCTCGAATCCATCGACAGGATCGACATCGAGACGACGGGCTCAGAGCTCGAAGCATTGGTCCTCGAGTCACAGCTCATCCGGCGCTACCGGCCGCGCTTCAACTCGCAGCAGCGGAACGTCGAACAGTACGTCTACATTAAGGTGGATGTCGCCAACCGCTGGCCGACAGTGACGACGTCAAAGGACTACGGCGACGACGGCGCGCGCTACTACGGCCCATTCAGGAGCGCGCGGCATGCCAGGGACGCGGTGCGATTAATCAACGACATTCTCCCGCTCCGGACCTGCCGGCGGTCATTCCGTAACAGCCGCTCGCTTGGTTCGCCGTGTATCGAGCTCAGTCTTGGGCGCTGCCTGGGTCCATGTATCGGGCAAGCGTCTCCCGATGACTATCTTGGGCTCGTCGGCGAAGTGCTTGAGTTTCTCGAAGGCGACGGCGATGGGCTCCTGCGGATTCTCCACGAGCGTCTAGAGCAGTGCGTTGAAGACCAGGACTTCGAGCGGGCCGGCAAGCTGCGCGATCAGATCAAGCGCCTGGACCGCATTTCTCTCGAGCAGGCGCACCTCGACGTCGTTGCGAAGGCCGGCGAGCTGCTGATCGTCTTGCCCTCCCAGCGGCCAGGGGCACGGCAGGTCTGGCACATGGTCAACGGCGTGCGCTGGGCAAGCATCGAGGTGGAGAGCGACGCGACCGTTGACCGACTTGCCGGGCGGCTGGCCGCGTCGCGAGCGCGGGCCGGACGCGCCCGGTTGGAGACGGCGATGACTCATCATACGGTCGATGAGGCGTCGATTATCTCGCGCTGGATTCGGAAGTATGGCAACGCCGAAGCGTTCGTTCCCTGGCACGCGACCGTTGCCGCCGCGGACATTGCGGGCGTCGTGCTCGAGACACGGCCGCTCAACACCGATGATATTCAAGAGTTGGAGGAGAGTGCGTGAGTCAAAGCGCAGCGAGTGAACTGTCAACGATCGCGGCCCAGGTTCGGGTCTGCACCGACTGCGAGCTTCACCGGGGCCGGACACTGGCGGTGCCGGGCGCGGGATCGGAGACGACCGACGTGATGTTCATCGGCGAAGCGCCAGGCATGAACGAGGACAAGCAAGGGTTGCCATTCATCGGCAACGCCGGCAAGTTCCTCGATGACATGCTGGCCTCGATCGAGTGGAGTCGCGACGACGTCTTTGTGACGAACATCGTCAAGTGCCGCCCGCCGGGCAACCGTGACCCGCTCCCGGACGAGATATCAGCTTGCTCGGCATATCTCGATGCTCAGATCGAGGCGCTGGACCCGTTGCTCGTCGTCACGCTCGGCCGCTATTCGATGGCGCGTTGGTTCGCCAACGAGCGCATTTCGAGGATCCACGGCAAGCACCGCCAACACGGCAAGCGCATGATCGTGCCGATGTACCATCCGGCCGCGGCGCTGCACCAACCATCGTTGCGGGCGGTCATCCAGGCCGACTTCAAGAAGCTGCCGCTGATCCTCGAGGAGGCAAAGCAGGGTCTGGCAGACGTTGATGAGCCTGAGAGTGATCCGGAGCAAATGAAGCTCTTCTAGATTGCGCGGCTTGACTGTCAGGCGACGCTCCAAGTAGAGTGTACGGACACTCTGGCGAGTGCTGGATGATAACCTGGAGCGAAGGGTGCGTGCCTCCACATGCTTGGTGAGCAGGGCCAACCAACCTGGATCGGTCGCGTCGTCCGGACGATTTCGATTCCTAGCAGGCTAAAAGAAGAGATTTTCGCCTTCCTGCTGTTCGTTGGCGCGGTTATCCTCACCCTGACGATTCTTGGTCAGATTGACGCGGCGCTACTTGGCATCTTTGCCGATGGTCTTCGCGCCTCAGTGGGTGTCGCGGCCATCGCGGCGCCAATTGGGCTTGCGATCCTGGCCGTTGAGGTGTGGCGCGCCGACGATCCGGGCGACCGCGCGCGACGCATTTTCGGCGGCGCGGTACTGCTGTTGAGTGTTGTGGGCTTCCTGACCCTCTCGAACGCTGGCGCAAGCTGGCAGAACGCCGGGGGCTGGATTGGCGATGCAACGACCGCGCTAATGATGTCGGTCATCGGCGAGGTTGCGACAGCGCTCTCGCTCTTCGCGATTGGCGTCGTTGGCGTCGTGCTCGTAACCGGCGCAGACAGCCGCTCGATGCGCGAGTCCTGGTGGCGCATTCGCCACAACGGCGCACCAAGCGCCGCTGATGAGACATTGCAGTTCGACGATTTCACAGAGAGCGGGGAGACCGCCGCAGATACAACGCCATACTCGCGGGCGCTCGAACAAGTCCCTGAAGTTGAACTCGCGCCTGAACCGGTCAAGCCAGTCATCCGAAGCGGTAAGCAAGAGAGCGGCATCGACGAGATCAAGCGCGCGGTGGCCGGCGCGGCCTCGGCGATGTTCAGTGAGGTGCAAGCGCCGAAGTCAGGGACTGGCTGGAAGCTACCGAAGCTCACGATGCTCACGTCGTTCAAAGCATCCGACCCCGACGAGGCCGATTTGGAGCTCAAGGCCGAGCGCATTGAAGAGACGCTGGCTTCGTTCAAGGTCGAGGCGACGGTGCGCGAGGTCTTTCCAGGGCCGGCGGTCACGCTCTTTGCGCTGGAACCGGGCCGCGGCGTGAAGGTCTCGAAGATCACGTCGCTTCAGAATGACCTTGCTCTGGCGCTTGCCGCGCCCTCGATACGCATCGAAGCCCCCGTTCCGGGCATGGCGCGAGTGGGCATCGAGATTCCCAACGCCGATGTCTCAACGGTAGGCATCCGCGATATCGTCGACTCGGCCGAAATGCGCGCGAGTACCGCCAAGCTGCCGATGCCGCTAGGTCGCGACGTTAACGGGCGTCCGGTCATTGTGGATCTGGCCCGAATGCCGCACCTGTTGATCGCCGGCGCGACCGGGTCGGGCAAGAGTGTCTGTATCAATACGATCATCGCAACCTTCCTGCTCACCCGGACGCCGGACGATTTGCAGATGCTCTTGATCGACCCGAAAAAGGTCGAGCTGGTCGGCTATAAACATGTCCCGCACCTCAAGGGCCCGATCGTCACTGAGATGGATAAGGTTGTCTCCGCACTGCGGATGGTGCTGCACGAGATGGACCGCCGCTACCAGCTCTTCGCGGAAATGGGCGTTCGGAACATCGACGGCTATAACTTGCGGCGCGATGATGATGACGAGCTCGAACACCTGCCGTATCTCGTGGTCATCATCGATGAGCTGGCCGACCTGATGATGACCACGCCCGAGGAGGTTGAGACGCTGCTTGCCCGTTTGTGTCAGATGGCGCGCGCCACCGGCATTCACATGTTGATTGCGACGCAGCGGCCCTCGGTGGACGTGTTGACCGGTTTGATCAAAGCCAATGTGCCGGCGCGCATCGCCTTCGCTGTCACATCGCTGACCGACAGCCGGGTCATTCTCGACATCGCGGGGGCCGAGCGCTTGCTAGGGCGCGGCGACATGCTCTATTTGCCGCCGGACGCCGCCAAGCCAGTGCGCGTCCAGGGCTCATTCATTCCGGACAGCGACCTGACCGATATTGTCACCTTCTGGCGCAAGCAGCAGCCGCGGGCGACGTTCGACACGGAATGGGAAGAGTTCCCGGCTGTCGATGCCCAGGAC
>JAUIIK010000217.1 GCA_030431755.1 Chloroflexia bacterium | reverse complement strand
CGACCGTCAGACTCACTGACCGTCGTGCCGGAGTTCGCGAGTTGCGGGCTGGGTCGCTGTGCAACGTGGATACCAGCCGCTAGCGCGCCCGCCGGGAGGCCGAATGCAACCGCCGCCGCCAACGCGCCGAGGGCATTTTGGACCTGATAGATGACGTGGCCTGCGAGCGTGCCGGGCAACTCCTCAACGCGCGCGATGCGTTCGCGGATTCCGTCGATCTGTGCCTTGACCCAGCCGTTCTGTGCCCAGACCGCATTACCACCGGCGTTGATATGGCTGCGAAGCACCGGATTCGCGCCGTTCAGCGCAAAGTAGGTGGTTGGACGTCCTGAATTGCTGGCGGCGTCGACGACCATGTAGTCGTCAGCGGTGGCCACGATCTCGCCGTGCGGTTGAAGTGCTTCGATCACCGAATGCACGGCCCCCAGCTCGCGCTCCGATCCGGCATCGCGTCGGCACTGATCATCTGATCCGCAGATGGCCGTCAGCAGGGCAACCCGCACTGAACGCGGCGGTAGATTCGAGGCAAGCACCGACGGCACCTCTTGAATGAGGGCGTCCACTTCCCGCGCGCGCGCCGCCAGCGTAGCAAGCTCCCAGGCGTGGAGCTCGTCCCGACGGAGTGCGCCACCGATATAGACGCCGTCGGTCAACCAGGCGACTGCTTCGACTTGCGCTTGTTCGAACAGATCGACGAGTCGCCAACCTGTCGACGTCTTGCCGGAGGCGCCTGCCATCACGATAAGGGGCAGCCCTGGGCGGGCACTGTGTGTAGTTCGCTCCGTCGTCTGCTGCTGGCGATCGAGTGTTAGTGACATTCCGGCAGGTCCATCGACGTAGGTTCCAATCATTGGGAATCGGGCAACAGCAGCGCCACGCTCGTCTTTTCATGGTCAAGCGACTGGGCAGCGCGGATCAGGGCAGCGAGCGCCCGGCGGCGATGTGAGACGCGGCTTTTTTCATTGAGTGTCAACTCGGCCATTGTGCGGCCGGAGAATTCCCTGGCATCAGGGTCGGTGAGAACGAAGTGTGGATCGTATCCAAAGCCGTTGTTGCCTCGCGGTTCATTCGTTATCTCGCCGGCGACTGCCGCCTGCGCTGTTAACTGCAATCCATTGGGAGACTGGAATGCAACGGCACACACGAAGGTCGCCGCACGGTTGTTCGCAGACACGCGCTCCAACTCCGCAATCAACCGCGCGTTGTTGTCTTCATCCGATGCGTCCGGTCCCGCGAATCTGGCCGAGCGTACGCCCGGGCGGCCATCGAGAGCGGCGACCGCCAGGCCGGAGTCATCAGCGATTGCGGCGTAGCCCGAGATCCTGCTCGCATGTTCTGCCTTGAGCACGGCGTTTTCAAGAAACGTCCGTCCCGTTTCCGGTGGGCTGTCGAGCGACAGGTCCGCCAGTGACAGCAGCTTGAGCCTGGCAGGAAGGAGCGCCTCAAACTCGCGGAGTTTGCCGGCGTTCGATGTCGCAATGACGAGCGTTTCGCGGGCACTATGACGTTCATCTGCGGGTGTCGTTATCATATCGTGAGCCCAAACACATTGATCGCGTTGCGCGTCGTCTCCTCTTCAATGGACGCGCTGGAAACGCCACATGTTCCGGCGACTGTATCGACGACATGGGCAAGGTAGGCCGGTTCGTTGCGTTTTCCTCGCACCGGCTGCGGCGCGAGGAACGGCGCATCCGTTTCGAGGAGCAGGCGGTCTAGAGGAGCCTGCCTGATAGCTTCGCGCGTCGCTGCCGCACTTGGGAAGGTCGCGATCCCGCCAACTCCGAGATGGAGCCCGACTTCGAGACAGGCGCGGGCAAAGTCCCAGTCGCCACTGAAGCAGTGCATGACACCGGCGACCGGTTGATGCCGGCGAAGGACGTCAAGCACCTCGCTCTCGGCCGCGCGCTGGTGAATAACTACCGGGAGACCGGCATTTTGGGCAAGGAGCAGCTGGGCTTCGAATGCCTCCAGCTGCAGCTCGCGACTGTCGTCGGAGCGGTAGAGGTCGACGCCGATCTCGCCGACGGCCACCAGCTCGCCGCTTTCAACCTCTCGCTGGAGTGCAGCGAGCAGACCAGTGTCCCAGAGCTCGGAGACGCTATTCGGGTGGAGCCCGGCGGCCCGCCAGACGTTGCTTCGTTGCTCGGCGATCACTTGTGTAGCACGCCAGCTGTCGGGGTTGATGCCGATGAGCACATAGCCGGCAACGCCAGCGTCCGCCGCGCGCGCGAAGACGTCATCGAGGTCGTCGCTGAAGCGGTCGAAGTCCAGGTGACAGTGGGTATCGACGATCACTATTACTTGACCGTCACGCTCTTCGCGAGGTTGCGTGGTTTGTCCGGGTCCAGGCCGCGCGCGACCGCCAGCTCCCGACCCAGTAGCTGAGCGGGGATGGCCGTCGTCAGCGGGCTGGCATTGCCGACATCCGCAAGCGGGATGTGGACGTCGAAGACCGGATCGTTGCGCGATGAGACGCCGACGATGTAGCCGCCACGGCTCTTGAGCTCGGTTGCCCCGGAGATGATGTCGGTGTAGGTCTCGTCCTCGGGCGCGAAGACGAGGCAAGGCGTGCCTTCTTCAATCAACGCGATGACTCCGTGTTTGAGCTCGCCACCGGCAAACCCCTCAGCATGGATGTATGAGACTTCCTTGATTTTGAGGGCAGCTTCGAGCGCGGTAGGGAAGCTCAAACCGCGTCCAACGGCAAATAGGCTGCGGGAGACCCGGAATCGGCCGGCCAGCCCGCGAATGCGATCTGTCGCGTCCGGGTGCAGCGACTCTTCCATGACATCGGCTGCCTGGAGCAGCAGATCTTCGCCTTCCTTCATACGGCCGTCGAGTGCGTAGGCGGTAAGCAGCAGCAGGGCGACCTTCGCCGTGTACGTCTTAGTAGAAAGCACCGACAGCTCAGGGCCGGCTTTGAGATGGAGGCTGACGTCAGCCATGCGGTCGAGCGTCGAACCTTCGACGTTGACAAGCGCGCCGATGCGGGCCCCGCGGTCTTTTGCGGTGAGGACAGACTGGATGATGTCGATCGTCTCGCCGCTTTGCGAGAGCGCGCAAACGAGCGAGCGGTCAGTGAGGAAGTGCTCCTGGTAGCTGAACTCGCTGCCGACGACGAAGTTGACATGCCGCCGGGCGATGCGCGAGAAGAGATAGCTCCCGGTCAGCGCGGCGTAGCTGGCCGTGCCGCAGCCAATGAAGAACGTTCCGTAGGAGTCACTGATCTCGCCCGCAAGCTGCTGTGCTTCTCCGCCGAGCTCGGAAGCCACCCGTCGGACCACTTCCGGCTGCTCATGGATTTCCTTCATAAGAAAGTCAGGATAGCCGCTTAGCTCGGCGGAATACCCCTTGACGGTCGGCGCTCTCCAATCGAGATGGAGCGAGCGTAGCGTGTCGAGGTCGAAGGCTCGTGCGCCGTCGTCGTCCAACTGGACGATCTGGCGGTCTTCAAGGAAGGCGATCTCAGTTGCGTACTCGGCGAGCGCGAGCTGGTCTGAGGCGACGTAACAGCCGTCAATGCCACGGCCAATCACAAGGGGCGAGACATTCTTGACGGCCGTCAGTGTCCCGGTCGCCCGATCCAGCACGATGATCGCGTTGAAGCCCTGGAGTTGTTCAAAGACATTGCCCACGATCTCGACGGTCCGTTGCGGATCACAGGTTCCTGCGAGCTGCGCGGCGACCAGATGAACAACGACCTCGGTGTCAGTCTCGCTAACGAGCGCTCGTCCACCGGCCTCGATCTGGGCGCGGAGTGACCGGAAGTTTTCGATGATGCCGTTGTGGATAACGGCAACGCGCCCGCTCGGGTCGACGTGCGGGTGCGCGTTTGCCTGGGTTACGCCGCCATGGGTTGCCCAGCGCGTGTGGCCGAATCCGATGCTCGAGAGCGGCAGGTCGAGCACCGAGCTGCCGATTTTGCCGATGTTCTTCTCGACGGCGATGTGGCCGTTGACGCCGACACCGACGCCCCAGGAGTCGTAGCCGCGGTACTCAAGCTTGCGTAGCGCATCGAGCACCATCTCGCCGGTATCGCGGGGCACGCCGACGTAGCCGAAAATTCCGCACATGGTCTACCACCAATCCACTCCCCGACAACTGGGGAGTAGCTCGTATTCAGATATTCAGTTTGCCTGGATAGTGTTGGAGCACGACGCTCGTGAGACCCGTTGTCCAGGGTGTCGCCACCCTGTTTTGTGATGTCACTTTCGACCGCGTCATGGCCGGGAGGCAACCCGCCGAATGATTCGATATGCCTCCACCTCGTCAACTCGCTCTCCTGGACGAGTCCGGGCGCTACATGCAACTTACGATCAGTGATCCAGAGCTTCCAGGACGCCTAAACTATAGGCCCGGCGACGGATTCGTGCAACCACGTTGGGCGTTGTGCGATGCGGCGGACTGCATACGTACACTGGTTTTGCGCCGGGCTATAGACTGCTCATGTATACTCACTAGAAGTGGCGACCGGAACGCGCATCGGCGGTGAAATGGCTTCAGCGCTCCTGGATTCAACCGGTACACTCGCCCTGGATGCTTCACTCCGGGCCGCGCCCCGCTACCCCCAACCTGTATACGAATTCGAGTTTGGCAGGCGTCTACTGCGCGCCGCATCACGGAGGTCTCCTTGATCGATCGCTATACGTTGCCTGAGATGGCTGCGGTGTGGGGCGAGCAGCACAAGATTAACCGCTGGCTGGATGTCGAGATCGCGGTCTGCGAGGCATGGGCCAGTCGCGGCGCTATTCCTGCCGACGATATGGAAAGTATCCGTGGCGCAACCGTCAGCCTGGAGCGGATGAAGGAAATCGAGGCGGAGACCGATCACGACGTCATCGCGTTCTTGCGCGCAGCCGGCGAGACAGTAGGCGACGCCGCGCGCTTCATCCATCTTGGCCTTACGAGTTCAGACGTCATCGACACGGCACTGGCGCTCCAGGCAGTCGATGCCGCGAACCTGATCCTCACTGCCCTGGATGCCGCAATCGACGCGGTCGGCGCGCAAGCCGTGAAGCACCGCGCCACGTTGACCATCGGGCGCACACACGGTGTCCACGCGGAGCCCACCACCTTTGGCTTCAAGCTCGCTATCTGGTACGACGAGCTGCGCCGCTCGCGACAGCGGATCGCGGCGGCTCGGGACGGCATGT
>JAUIIK010000216.1 GCA_030431755.1 Chloroflexia bacterium | reverse complement strand
GCAGCCTTCCCGGCTCTGATTGATGTCCGGCGGCAGGATCTGGACGCTGTTGCGCTTGGCGTCGTTGATCAGCGTGTGCGGCGGGTAGAAGCCCATCGGCTGGTTGTTGAGCAACGCGCAGAGGAACTCGGAGGGGTAGTAGTAGCGCAGCCAGGCCGACTGGTAGGCCAGCATCGCGAAGGCCGCCGCGTGGCCCTTGGGAAAGCCGAAGTGCGAGAAGCCGACGATGTTCCGGAAGATCGTCTCGGCGACATCGTGGGTAGCGCCATTGGAGAGCGCGCCGCGGTAGAAGCGCTGCTGAAAGCGCAACACCGCTTCCTCCGAGCGCTTGCGCGAGAGCGCCTTGCGCAGCCGGTCCGCCTCGCTTGCGGAAAAGCCGGCCAACGCCTGGGCCACTTCGAGGATCTGATCCTGGAAGAGGATGACGCCGTAGGTGTCCCGCAGGACGGGCCGGAGCAGGGGATGGAGGAAATCGATCTGCGGGTAGCCCAGCTCGCGCTCGGCCTTGCGGGCTTCGATGAAAGGTGTCGTCGCGCCGCCGACGATCGGACCGGGGCGGACAATCGCGACCTGGATCATCAGGTCGTAGAGGTTGCGCGGCTGGGTCTTGATCAGCGTCTGGATTTGAGCGCGCGATTCGATCTGGAAGGTGCCGACGGTATCGCCCGCCTGGATCATCTCGTAGATCTTCGGTTCTTCCTTGATACTCAGCAGATCGAGCGGCTTTTTGCCATTCTCGACGATCAGCTCCAGGCATTCTTCGATGGCGCTCAGCATCCCCAGCGCCAGGAAGTCGATCTTGATCATGCGGGCGTCATCGACCGAATCCTTGTCCCACTGGCAGATGAAGCGCCCCTCCATCGCGGCCGGCTGGACTGGCACGAGGTCGATCAGCGGTGTCGAGGAGATGACCATGCCGCCCGAATGCTGGGAGGCATGCCGCGGCATACCGGCGATCTGGTTCGCCAGATCGATCAGGTGCTCCCAGAGCGGTGAGCCGGGTGGCTCCAGATCGGGCAGCTCCGCTAGATGGCTTGCCAGGTCCGTTATGGAAAGTTTGCTGCTCAGCTTCGCCGCTCGATCAATCGATGGTCCGGGCAAGCCGAGCACTTTCCCGAGATCCCGGATAGCCGAGCGGATTTTGTAGGTGGCGAAGGCGGCGACCATGGCGGCGTGGTCGTGGCCGTACTTCTCATAGATCCGCAGAATGAGCTGCTCGCGGATGTCCCGAGGGAAATCGATGTCGATGTCCGGGACACTATAGAGCTCGTCATTGAGAAAGCGGGCCATCTTGAGGTCATATTCGAGCGGGTTGATGTGGGACAGGCCGAGCAGAAAGCAGATGATCGAGCTGACGCTGCTGCCGCGGCCCCGGCCCGGCGGCAGATTGCTCGCGGCCCGCGCCGGGCTGTGGCCACGCACCTCGATTGCCACCTCCGTGGCCAGCTCCATGATCTCCTTGTGGATCAGGAAGAAGCCGGACAGGCCGTGCTTCTTGACGAGCGCCAGCTCGTCGGTGAGTCGCGCGTCGGCCTGGGAGTCGTCGCCGTAGCGCTCCCGCAGCCGTTCGCGCGCCTCGGCGGCTAGCGCGTCGTCGACGGTCTGCCCCGGCGCGGTGGGGTAGTCCGGGAAGGTGTAGTCCAGATCGCAGCTGAGGTCGAAGCTGGCGCAGCGTTTGGCGATCACCAGCGTGTTCGTCAGCGCGTCGGGGTAGTGGCGGAAGCGGCGGTGCATCAGCTCGTGGGACTGTAGCTGCCACTCGCTGTTGACGCGCCGTTCGTCGTAGGAGGTGTCGAGCGTCAGCCGGTGTTTGATGGCGGTCATCGCGCCTTGCAGCCGCCAACGGTCGCGGACGTGATAGTGGACGTTGCCCGTCGCCACGACCGGCACGCCCAGCTCTCCGGCCAGGCGGTTGAGCGTCTTGATCCGCCCGGTGTCGCCATGCACCATATTCTGCTGGAGCTCGACGTAGACCTGCCCCGGCCCGAACCAGTCGAGGTAGCGCTTGATGAGCTCGCGGGCAGCGTCCAACCGACCGGCGTCAACGAGCGTCGCCAGTTGCCCGCGCCGGCAGCCCGTCAGGAGGATCAGCCCCTCGGTGTGTTCCTCAAGTCGCCCCGGCGGCAGGCGTGGCTCGAGCCGGTCGCCCTCGCGGTAGCTGGCGGTGATCAGCCGGCAGAGATTGGCGTAGCCCCGGCTGGTCTCGGCCAGGAGGGTCAGGTGGCTGCCGTCGTCCAGCGTCAGCTCCGCGCCGGTGATGGGTTTCACCGGTGTGTCGCGGCAGGCCTGGGCGAACTCCATCGCCCCGTAGAGCCCGTCGTGGTCGGTCAGCGCCAACGCCCCGTAGCCGAGGCTGACGGCCTGATCGACCAGCTCCTGCGGCGTCGACGCGCCATCCAGGAAGGAGTAGCAGGAGTGGCAATGGAGCTCGACATAGCCGTCCATCAGGCTTGTGTGTGGGTTGCTTGCACGCCGAGGGAGCGAAAACCCCGTGCCGGCGTAGGGGTGGAGTTCATCTCCATCCGCGAACGCATGCGAACCCGTTGCCGCGTGGAGACGTGCTCTGCCCTTCCATAGATGACGATACTTGGTGGCCGGGTGGAGATGAACTCCGCTCCTACGAAGTCGAAAGGTCTCACCTTGCACATAGGCGTCACACGCATTTAGTAGTGCTGCATGAACCAGGCGCCGCTGGCGAGGTCCTGGTAGAGCGTCTGAAGCAGGCCGTTGTTCAGCTCGACGAGGAAGTAGCGCCGGCTGATCGGTTGCGGCCGCCACCAGTCGTTGTCGATCCTCCAGACATCGAGAATCCGCTTGACTGTCAGATGATGCCCGCGCAGGCGGACGGCCCGGGGCGCGCCGCGGTCGGTGGCTTGCACGGCTAGTGGTCGGGGCGCGTTGAGGGAACGAATGGAATCAGGCCCCAACGGCGCTCCGGGATGCTTGACCATCGTTCGATCTCCACGACGTGATAGAGCGGCGAGCGGCCGTAGCGGCTCGTCAGCTCGCGAACTGCCTCTTGCATCTGCTCGCGCTCCCGCAGCCGACGGGTGGCCGTCAGCGCCTGTTGGCGGGCATGGATCGGGCTTTCCTCCAGCACCTCCAGCAGCAGTTCGTCGACTGGGCCTTCGATCTGGATCTGCTGGAGCCGGTGGGCGAGGATGGCCATCAACCGGCGCTCGTCGCGGATGGCCCCTTTGAGGTCGATCATCTGCTCGACCGAACGCTGGTCTTCGAGCCGCAAACCGAGCCGCAGCTTGCGGAGACCGCGGCCGCGCAGCTCCGGCCGGGCCAGGAGGCGGGCGATAAGCTGGTAGACGCCCGAGAGCAGCGTTGGGTAGAGCGCCGAGGCTTCGGGGAGCGCGACGCGTTCGATGAGCGGCTCGACGGGCTCGGTCGGGATAAAGGGCGCGTGATCCTCGCCCCGCGCCAGCTCCCAGATACGCTGGCCGTCTGTGCCGAACTGAGCCAGCAGGGCGCTCGACGAGAGCCCTGCCAGATCCCCGAGGGTATGCAGGTCGAAACGCCGCAGCCGCTCTTTGATCTTCGGCTCGACCGGGAGCAGGTCGATCGAGCAGCCGGCGAGCTTACGTTGCAGGTTCTTCCCACCAAGCTGACGTACCTGACCGACCTCTGCCCGGTGGGCGGCAACCAGAGCGGCGAACTTCGAGACGCTCAATCCAATGCGTGGCCGCAGCACCGGGTCGACGAGCCCCAGCAGCGCCTGGCAGGCGTCGACCGGGCGGGCATAGTGGCGCTTCAGGCCGTGGAGGTCGATGTAGGTAGCGCCGGACTGGCCGGCCTCGATTCTCGGGCTGATCTCGTAGAGCCGGCCGAGGATCGAGGTCGACTGGGCGGCGTAGTAGAGCGGGTCAGGCGTCAGCAGGGTGACCTCGGGCGCGAGCCCGGCGATCTCGCGGGCGTGCATGCCGACGCGAACGCCCTGCGCCGCGGCTTCGGCATTGTGGTCGACGATCCGGCGGCGGCTCTCGCCGGCCAGGTCGGTGAGCGCCAGCGGCAGCCCCTCCCAGACCGGGTTACGGAGGACCTCCAGGCGAATCTCATAGTGTGGGATCAGGATGCAAGCGACGGGCCTTCTGCCGCTGGCAGCCAGATGATCGAGCACCAGTCACGCTCCTCAACATGCGAACGTATCTGGTAATCTAGAATAGAACATATGTTCTAATATAACAAGATGTGCCGGGTTGTCACGAAGCTGTCTGGATCCTCGATGGGCTGTCGCCCGCTTCCACTCACTGTGCCGGCTCCTGTTGCTACACCGCGTTCTGCCAGATAGCATCACGCCACAAGTGGTCCAATAGCGTGATGTGCTGAAGAGAGGGAAACGTGAACCCACTTGAGCGGAACAAGCAGGCGGCGATGGAGTTTTACGATCTCATGTTCAATCAGAGTCGCCCCGCAGAGGCGGTCGAGCGGTATGTCGGTGACACTTACATCCAGCACAACCCCGAGGTTGGCGACGGTAAAGATGCGTTCATTGACTACTTCGAGCGCATGGCTGCCGGGTATCCCGGCAAACGGGTCGAGTTCAAGCGTGTCATCGCTGAAGGCGACTACGTCGTCCTCCACTGCCACCAGACCTGGCCCGGCGACCAGGATTACGCTGGCATCGACATCTTCCGGCTCGATGATGATGGCAAGGTCGTCGAACATTGGGATGTCTTGCAGATCGTCCCCGAGGTGTCGAAGAACGACAACACTATGTTCTAGCGCCACCGCTACACATGGCGCTTCTTACCCTGATGACGCCAGCGCGTCTCGACGCAGCGGCGCACCGCCGGTACCCAGCTCGGGCTAGCCGGCAGACTCCGGAGGCGGCGTCGCTGCGAGCGCGGAGCGAAGGAGGTTGCCGCTTGCCCAGCGTGCCGTCTGGATCGCCTCCTCTGGATCGAGCGCCGCGATGTCGCACAACGCGACGAGACATTCGATCCCCACATAGGGTGTCAGGAGTTGACCAACCGTCGGAACTCCGACGGCGACAGCTCGTCCCGCATCGGTGACAGCGCCTGATCCAGCCAGACCAAACGGCCACCGGCGCCAGCCAGGGGCCCCGTTCCGTTGCCGCGGCGCGGCCGTCGCCGATGCTCCCGGCGGCACCTCCGAGAGGATGCGGTCCGAAGCGCGCTGCTCCTCTACCCGCTCTCGGGCGCGCTCCAGCAG
>JAUIIK010000054.1 GCA_030431755.1 Chloroflexia bacterium | reverse complement strand
GCGCGCGCCGAGATCTGGGGCGGCCTGCTCGAAGCCGGGACCTTCGTCGCGATCTCCTCCACCGAGTCCGGCGATGTCGCAGCCGCCCAGAGCTGGCTGCTGCTCCGTGAGTATCGCCCGGCAACCCGCTTCTCCTCGGCCAGTGCCCAGGCGACACTGGAACTGAAGAGCCTCGCACAAGGACTCGTATCGCCAGAAGACGCCGCCGGAGCCTTGCGCGCCGATCTCTACGACACCTACCAGGCGCTCCTGCTGATCGAGCTCAATGAGATCGAAGGCGGGCTGGAGAATGATCTGCCACTGCGGCAGGCCGAAGCCTCGGGTCTCGCCCTGGCCTACTGGCGCATCATTGCCGACAGCTACGAGGCACAGCTAGGGCCGGATGCCCGCGCCGGCGCCGAGGCGTCGCTGGCAACGCTCATCGAGGCCGCCCGGCGTGGCGATGCAGCAGGACTTGGAGCGGCCGTCGGGGATGTCCGCAACCACCTCCGGGGCTTCCGGGCGGTGCCGCTCACCGTCGAGGAGCAGACGCGCCGCGCGAACCAGATGGTGCGCTTTCTCGCGCTCGTCCCGGTCGAGTACGGCCGGGCCATCCGCAACGGCGAAGTGGCCATCGACATCGAGATCCAGGAAGCAATCACCTTCCTGAATGGCGCGCAAGCGGCGCTAGAGGATCTCTGGCCACAGCTGACCGAAGCCGATCCCGACGCGCTCGCCGAGATCTCGACGATCTTTGCGGAGCTAAAGGCCGATCTCGACGCCGCCAACCGGCGCGAAGCCGTCGCCGACCCGGCGGAATTCCAGGCCAGCACCGACCGGGCGCTGCTGCTGATGAGTGAAACCTTCCCGGAGGAGTGGCTCTCATCCGGCGGCGACAGCGACTTCGTCGAACTCGACCGTCTGCTCGACGAGATCGAGGCCGCCGTGGCCGACGGGCAGTATGGCAAGGCTGAGCAGCTGCGGCTCGAAGCCTATGCCGTCTTCGACTTCGGCCCCGAGCTGCGCTTGCTCGGCTTCCGCCCGGAGCTCGTCGCCCGTATCGACGGCCTCTTCTGGCACGGCTACGACGGCGAATCCGGCCTGGCGTCGGCCATCGCCAAACGCCACTCACCGGAGGAGATCGCCGCAATCCGCGTCACGCTCGACGCATCGCTCGAAGAGGCACGGGTGACGCTCAACGCCGGGCCGCCGCCGGCCGGGGCCGTGATCTTCAACTCGGCAGTCATCGTATTTCGCGAAGGGCTCGAAGCCGTCCTGATCTTCGCGGCGCTGATGGCTTCGATGATTGGCGCGTACTCGGTCTACCGCCGGCCGCTGGTGATCGGCGGCTTATTGGCATTCGTCGCGACAGCGCTGACCTGGGTCGCCTTCCACTTCCTGCTGGGATCGCTGAAGGTCTACGGCGAGAAGCTGGAGGCAGTCGTCTCATTGATCGCGATCGGCGTGCTGCTGCTGGTGCTCAACTGGTTCTTCCACAACACCTACTGGTCCCGCTGGATCCAGAATATGCACGGCAAGAAACGCTCGATCATGGGCATGGCCGCCGGGCAGTCGATCAGCTTCATCCTGCTCGGCTTCTCCAGCGTCTACCGCGAAGGTTTCGAGACGACGCTCTTCCTGCAAGCGCTGGTACTCGACGCCGGAACCTTGACCGTCATGCAAGGCGTCGCGCTTGGTCTGATCGCGACGGCTGCCGTCGGGGTGCTCGTCTTCGCGCTGCACGCCAAGCTGCCGCACAAGAAGCTGCTGATCGTGACCGGTGTCATGATCGCGGTCGTCCTGGTGACGATGGTCGGCAACACGGTCCACATCTTCCAAGCCGTCGGCTGGATGCCGATCACGCCGGTCGAACAGCTCAACGTGCCCTACTGGGTCGGGACCTGGCTTGGCATCTTCCCGACCTGGGAGGGGCTGATCCTCCAGTTCGTCGCCGGCGTCTTCGTCATCGGCAGCTACTTCGTGGCCGAGCATCTCAAGCAGCGCGAACGCCGCCAGCGCATGGTCGCTAGCCGCGCCGCGAGCGAGGCATCGACAACACTGGCTGACTAGAACGGAACCGGCGACGTAGCGCACTCATGCTCGGTACCGGCAATGCGGCGTTTTCCGGCGTCCGCACCAGTTCTCCGCGCCCGGCCACCGCCGCCGCACTACTCAAGCCTCAAGCACCTTGGATGGAGTTCCAATATGCAAGATCTATATCTCGGCGGGATGTCGTGGTGCGCCCACCACGGCTGCCCGGTCGTCTCGCTGCATCCGATGGAAGGCAGCGAGCAGTTCTGGATCACCTTTTCGCCTCAGGATGCCGAGGCGATGGCCGCTGCGCCGCTCAATAGTGAACGTCACGCCGGCCGCGTCTACCAAATGCTGGAAGCGGTCGCGGGCTGGCTCGACGCGACTGTCAGCGAGGTCCGCATCAGCCGCGATGATCGTGGCATCCTCAATGCCCTGGTCGTCGTCGAAGAGGCCAACCGCGGCACGCTGATGATGCCGGTCTCGACGACCGAAGGCATCGTCGTCGCCTGGCGCAACAAGTGCCCGATCCGCATCGACGACGCGACCCTGGCCCATATCCGCCGGTCACTCACACCAACCTCGTCATTCGACCACCTTGGATCAGCATCTTCGACAGCTGGCGACAACCTCAACCCCACCATCGTCGACTTCATCCAGTCCCTCGACATGGACTGGCCTGACGATACAGGGAGATAGCTTCCCCAGCGGCGGCAGCTGGCGTCACAACCATCCGGATCGCCAGTGGCGTGTACACTCTGGGTTCACCTTGCGGTGTTCTGCATCAACGCAGGCATGCTGACGGGCAACACATCCTTGCATGGGCGCACAGTCCTGCCGGGCTTTCAGTTGGCGATCTGGCCCGTCTCTGAGTAGCTGCCGCCGCCGCGCCGAGCGACCGAAAGACACATCGATGCGTCGAGCCATTACCAACCGGGGAACGCGGGCGCTCCTGGTCGTTGTCGCGCTGGCATCGCTGGCAACGGCCGGAGTGGCTGCGAGTTTGCAGGATGAACCGGATCAAGCAGACCAGGCTATCGCGCAGATCGCACCGCTGTTCGCGGATGCCAGCGACCAGTATCCGCCAATCGTAGCCAGGGTCAACGGCCAGGAGATTTCAGGTGTGGCGCTCGCCCAGCGCGTCTACTTCCTCGAACAGAACTCTTCGCCCGGACAGCTTGGCACAATGACGGTCGAAGACATCGCGTTGAAGCGACTAATCGAGGAGCGTGTCCTGCTTGGCGCTGCCGACGAGCTTGGCATACATGTCACAGAGCGCGAAGCCAGGGCCGAGGCCGAGCGCCAGGAGCAGACACTACGTGAGATCGCTGGCGATGGCGCCAATGAGATGCTCGCCGAGTATGCCGACCAGCTCGGCGTGCCACCCGACGAGTTCATGACCGATCCTCGCACCATCGAAGCCATGCGCGTATCGCTGCTGCTGGCCAGAGTCCAGGTGGAGGTCGTCGCTTCGGCCAACAGTTCTACCTCGAGTCCACAGACCCAGACTGCGCACTACCAGGACGCGCTCGACGCATTTGTCCAGGAACGGATCGAGTCGTTGGAGATTTACATTGAGAGTTCGCTGAACTGAAAGTGCCCACCCTGACGCCGCAATGGGCACGGGCCGCACTACTCGTGGCTACCGTACTGCTCATCGCATCTGGCTGTCGCACTAGCGAACAACCAAGCACATCACCTACCCCCAGCAGCATCTTTATCAACGCGCCGGCAACTCCGGTACCCGAAGGCATCGCCTGTTTCAATCAGGAGTTCGAGATGCTTGATATTGCAGATGCCCCGGTTTCTGCCTCGGAAGCGGAAGCGATAGCCGCAACATATGCCGACGAGGAGCGGTCTCGCGATACAACCTTCCCCGTCCTCGGAGATCTACAGATCTCATATTATGTCACTACAGAGACCGGCGGTGGCGTCTCAGCAATCGACGGGACTGTTACGATCATCGAGCCAGAGGACGAGACTGGCTGGTTGCTCGTGTACGGCGGCGACCTGTCGACCCCGGTCCCGATGTCACCGGGCATGTCCTTCGCGATCGCGTTCATTGTCTTCGACGGTCCAAGCCTCCACGTTGATTACTGCGCCGGCACGACGTTCAGCCAGTAACGCTCGTCTCCGCTAGGAGTCGAACGGCACATCCGTCACGGTGATCTTCATCCGGGCCAGCTCCTCGGCGGCGGGGGTCGCGGCGCGGTCGAGGAGGTACGGGTTAACCGGAAGGTGGCTGTGGATGTCGGGGTGGAAGCTCTGGAAGGCTTCGGCGTAGGGCAAACGCCAGTGGAGTCCCATCCGGCCATTGACGTCCTCGATGCACTTGCGGGCCAGATCACCAGGGTAGTACTGGCTGGTGAGACAGTCCATCGCCCGGACCTTACGCTCGACGACCGGGGTGATGTCGACCAGGACGTTGCCCCAACGCTCGCCTGCGGCCGTCAGCACCGTCGTCTTGCCGTTCATACACATGAAGAAGATCTGGGCCGGGAACTGACGGCCCGGCACGGGTTTGCCCTCCAGAAAGCGCGGCGTGTTCGCCAGATAGCGGGCCTTCAGCGCCGCGATCGCTGAATCGGCGTGGCCGACGTCGGCCAGCCCGAGATCCTCCGTCGGGTTGTGGAGCACCAGCAGGTGCGGTTGGACTTCCGCCATGACCTCGGCGATCGCCTCGATCAGATCCCGCGTCACCATCAATAGCTCGTCGGGAAAACGCAGGAAGCGCACATCCTCGACCCCGAGCAACCGCAGCCCCTCGGCGACTTCGCGTTCCTTGCGGCCGAGCGCAGTGCCGTGGTCGAGCGTCTCGCGCTGGACCCCATAGCGGAAGACATCGTTGCGTTCGAGGTCATGGGTATCGACGCCGTGGGTGCAGACCACGACCGTCACCAGATCACCCCGGTCGGCGTGCAGCGCCAGCGTGCCGCCCGCCCCGTCGATCGCGTCGGCGGGATGGCAGACGACAGCCATCACGTTCAGGATAGATTCCTGCATATCTGGCTCGCTTTCGTGGGCTTCGGGCCAGGCAAGCGCTCAGGAAACGGACTCAAAGATGGCCGCGACCGGGATGCGGAGTCCGGGGAGTACATCGCCTCCGTCAAGCTCGTTATGGATATCGAAGCTTCGAGACGAGCCATCCGAGCGATGCACGGTTACGGAGCGAAGCTTTGGCCAGACGACCCAGACGGCCTGCGTCCCAGCGCCAAGATAATCCTGCACCTTTTCCTGTAGCTCCGAAGCATGATCATGGGGAGAAACGACTTCGATAGCCAGATCAGGCGCGTCGGGCCAATATCCTTCAGGAGGGCCGCCCTCAGGAACACGCTCCCAGGAGACGAATGAACCATCCGGGATCCGGACTCGATCCGGATCCCGAGCAACGACAAACGAGAGTCCGTCTGGGAACGCATAGCCCAGGTCGCGCGCCCGTACAAACTCGTCGAGCAGCTTGAAAAGGGCGACTACGATGACCAGGTGCGCACCACCGGCACCCGGCATCTCTACCAACTCTCCATCGACTAGCTCAAAGCGCTTGCCTGGAACCTCGGGCATCTCCCAGAGATCTTGGGCTGTTACCAGCTTCTGCTCCACGCTCATACCGGATCCCCTGCCGCAGTCATCCACGCACGCGCCAGCTTCGCCGCCGTCTCTTTGTCGTCGGGATCGAGCTCACCGTCGATGACCAGCTCGCGCAGGCGGTCCTTGATCTCGGCGATCCAGCGGCCGGGTGGGCGGTCGAACATCGTCATCAGCTCATTGCCGTCGAGTGGGCTCTGGAGCTTGTCGAGCGCCTGCTGGGCCTCGAGCCGGGCGAAGTGCTCGCGCAGCCCCTCGATGCGCCGGGCGGCGGCGCGGCGGCGATGAGCACGGGCGCTGGTTACATCAGCCGCGCCGAGGTCGACGAGATCTTCGAAGGTGTCGCCGGCCTCCAGTGCAAGCCGGCGAACGGCAGAGTCGGTCCAATCGGGATCATACGACGAGGGCCGCAGGTGCATCGCGACCATCAATGAGACCCGGCGCTGGAGGTCTTTGTCCTGCTTCAGGCGCTTGAGCAACTTGCGGGCCAGCGCCGCCCCGGCCGGTTCGTGGCCGAAGAAGTGCACAGCGCCATGCTCATCAACGCTGCGCGTCCAAGGTTTAGCGGCGTCGTGGAGCAACGCCGCCCAGCGCACGGTCAGGCGCGGCGGAGCCTGGCGCACGACTTGAATCGTGTGCTCCCAGATGTCCTTGTGCCGGGCAGCGCCGCCGTCACGGTCATCCGTCACCATCGGGACAAGCTCCGGCAGGATGTATGGAAAGAGCCCACCCTCATCCAGCACACGCAGACCCCGTTCGACGGCGGGTGCGATCAGCAGCCGGTTGAGCTCCGCCGTGACGCGCTCGACACTGATGCGCTCAAGCTCGGGGGCGGTCTGCTGCATCGCCCGCAGCGTCGCCGGGGCGATCTCGAAATCAAGCTGGGCCGCGAAACGGGCAGCCCGCAGAATACGCAGCGGATCCTCGTCGAAGCGTTCGGCCGGGTTGCCGACGGCCTGGATCAGCTTGCGATGGAGATCAGCTATCCCGCCGAACGGATCGATCAACTCGCCGGTCGTCGCATCCAACGCAATGGCGTTGATCGTGAAATCGCGGCGCGAGAGATCGTCGTGCAACGAGACGCCGTGCTGGACCGCCGGCCGCCGATCGCGGGTCGGGTAGACCTCGCTGCGGTAGGTCGTGATCTCAACGGTTAGTTCAGCGTCGCCCCGGTGAAAGACCAGCCCAATGGTGCCGAAGGCCGCGCCGACGTCGAAGACACTGGCGGCGCCAGCGCGGTTGCCCAGCTCGCGGGTCCTCTCCGGCAGGGCGGAGGTCGCGAAGTCGAGGTCAGCGCGGGGCCGCCCGAGCAGCAGATCGCGGACGACCCCGCCCACAAGGAATAGCTCTTCGCCAGCGTCTCTAAACGTCGACGTTAGAGCTAGCGACACATCGCGCTCCAGGTCCGGTAGCTGGGTTATGAGTTCAGGCATACGCGCGTGTTGCGTGCCGGCGCGGTTCATAGTGCAACCTCCGCCGCCAAGTGTATAGAGCCGGGGCGTTCAGGTCACCCGCGCGGCGGCTGGGTCTCGCCTAATCAATCACGAGGGTCAGGAGCACGAAGGTCACGAGGGCCGAACCGAGCAAGACGACACCCAGCGCGGCGAAGAGAATGGGCGAGAGGGCGATGCCGTCCTGCCACTGTGAGCTCGCGACCTCCTCCGCCGTCGCCGGGGCAATGAACTCACCAGTCTCGGTCAACGGCTCCGTCGCCTCAACGGCCGCTAGCTCCCCGGTCTCCGGCTCTACTTCGACGACCTCGTCCTCCACCGGCGGTGGAGCGCTATCCGGTTCGTCGACGGCGGGCGCGGCAACATCAGCCGGTGGCGCCTCAACCGGAGCTTCGAGCTCACTCGTCTCCGGTTCGGCCAGCGCCGCGTCCAGTGCGGGCGTCGCGCTCACTGCCTCCGGCGTCGCTGGTTCGGGCTCATCGACTTCGACGACTGGAGGGGCTTCGGGCGGCGGGGCGACCGGCTCCGGCGGCGCGGGCGGTGGCTCAACGCGTGGCGCGGCGAGGGTGGCCATCTGGGCCATGATCGACGTGCCGAGGTTCAGATCCGCGGCAATCGCAGCACCGAGCGCAATCGCGTACTTCGGGTGGGCATCGAGGAAGATCTCGCTGTCGGTCTCCTCCCGCACCTGCTGCCGCACGAGTGGGATGCGTGACGAACCGCCGACGAGGAGTATCCGGTCGACATCGCTTAGTTCCAGATCAGCGCTGCGGACCGCCCGCTTGAAGGCGGCGATCGTCGCGCCGATGCGTGGCTCGACCATCTCCTCGAACTCGCTGCGGGTTAGGCGCACCTCGGTCTGGACGCCCGGCAACATGACCGGGATCGTCACGTCGGTATCGACGGAGAGGACCTCCTTGGCCTGACGGCACTCGTCACGCAAGCGGGCTACAGCGGTCATCGCCGTCGAATCAGACGGGTCCAGCTCATCAACGGCATCGCCCAGCGACTGCATCACATGGCCGAAGACTGCCTCGTCGAAGTCGATGCCGCCGAGCCGTTCGATACCCTCGGGGTCGCCAAGCTGCTCGAAGCTCGACTCAGTGCGCCGCAAGAGCGCCGCGTCGAAGGTGCCGCCACCGAAGTCGTAGACAGCGACGATCTCGCCCGGTTCGATGCGCTCACGGCCGGCATAGTGCAGCGCCGCCGCAACGGGTTCGGTGATGTACTGGGAGTTCCCGACATCGGCCATGCGAACCGCCTGCTCAAGCAGGTCCAGCTTGTAGAGGCCCCAGTTGGCCGGATGGCTGATGACCAACGACGAGGGCGTCTCCCCTTGCTGCTCGACCACAAGATCATAGATGCCGCGCAGCAGATAGCTCATCAAGGTCTCTGCGCCATAGGGGGCGCTACCGAGGAGAATCGGCGTCGGATCGCCCAGCCGACGCTTGAACTCGCGCGCCGTCCGCAGGGGCTCGATCATCGCCCGGCGCTCGGCCGCCTCACCGATCAGAATCTCGCCCGACTCGCGCGCGACGATCACCGACGGCAGGGTCGGCGAACGGTAGCCCAGCGACAGAATCTCAGCCTGGCCATTGCGCGCTACAGCCGCCGCTGAGAAAGTCGTTCCCAGGTCAATTCCAAGTGCATATGACAAGAATAGCGATCCCGCCTTGAATCCCGCGTTCTCCACCGATTATCTCACGTTACACCGCGATACCCTGGCAGGGCTTGACACAGGCAACACGCGCGTTCGATAATCCCGACTCAGGAGCTAGGGATTAACGGAATGGGAGGAGATCATGGCAAACGTCGCGGATCAAACGCTGGCGGGAGACCCGGCCGCGCACGATCTCATGCGGGTCGCACATGATCGCAGCTATCGGTACCCAACGGACTTTGGCGGCTTTGAAGCAAAGCTGACCTACACCGGCCCGGAAGGTGATGCCACCGGGACGGTCAAAGTCACCAGCGCCCGCTCGGTCGAGGTGACGATTCTGGCGGAGGAGACGGGCCGCGGCTGGCTCCGGCGCGAGCTTGGCTCGATGGTCGGCCACCGCTGGCACATGCCCTACGAGGAGGCCGACGGAGCGCATGAGCTGGCCCTGGGTGATGACGATGACAATCCGCTTGGCGTCACCATCGATGTCATACAGGACAGCTACGACTCGTCCTATCGTGTGCTTGAGCAGGAAATCAGCCAGGTCAACCGGGCGATGGGCAGGATCCGCTTTTCGATTCAGATCCAATCCCGCGACGAGGCGCCGGACGGCCGCAGCCTGCCATCCAACTTCACCGTCTTCTACTGGGACACGGAGAACGAGCGCCTGAGCCGCAGCGACGTCTATCACGATGTCTACGAGCCTGTCGGCGGCGTGCCGCTGCCGATCTCGCGGCAGATCATCAGCGCTGATGACGCCGGCATCACCACCCGGCGCATGGCGCTAAGCGAGCACCGCCTGCTGGAGCCGTCGGAGAACGGCGAAAGCGGTCAGCTGGAGTACCGCGAGGGCTAGGCGGCGCGGGAAACAGCAGAACAGGGGTCGCTGTCAGCGACAGACGACCCCCGGTCGGAACGAGAAAATCGAGAAGCAGGCGCATCGTTGCCGCGATATGCCTGCCACGCCTCCGCAACGCGGAGGCAGGTCGCTTCCTCGTCGGGCGCGAGTATAGCAGCGCCCGGGCAACGAGCGGCCCTGGAATGGTCAAGCCTGATGATGCGCTTCCAACACAGTTCGCGCTTGCCGGCACACTGGACACTGCTTGCCGCCCTTGCACTGCTGGTACTTGTCGCCTGCGGCGGGGACGACGACAGCGACCCGACTGCCACCGCCAATGGCGCTGGTCAGGCGGCCTCGACGGCAACGGCAACAACACCCGCCGCCGAGCCGACGGCGACCGAGGCAGCTGACGAAGAGCCCAGCGAGCAGTCTGCGGAGCCAACCGCTACCGAGGACCATGAGCCAACCGCCACCGACATGCCCGCAGCAACGTCAACCGAGCCGGCTCCGGAGCCACCAGCGACCACAGCCATCCCTGCGCCGGAGCCGCAGCTCCCGGCGACGGTCGTTGACGTCGACGGTGCAGAAGTCACAGTTACCGATGTCAGCCGCATCGTGCCGCTCAACGGGGATATCGCTGAGATCGTCTACGATCTCGGCTTCAGCGAGAACATTGTTGGCGTCGACAGCTCCGCGACGTATCCGGAATCGTTCGCTGATCTGCCGAACATCGGTTACCAGCGGACGCTGGCGGCCGAGGGCATCCTGGCGCTGGAGCCGACGCTGGTGATCGGCAACGAATTGGCCGGGCCACCGGAAGTGCTCGAACAACTCGAATCGGCTGGTGTCACCGTTGTGATCTTTCCGGAGGTGACGACGCTCGACGGCATCTCGACGAAGATCCAATCTGTCGCCGACGCGCTCGGCGTATCCGCGGCCGGGACTGCGCTCGCCGACGAAACCATGGCCGAGATTGCCGAAGTGCAGGAGTTAGCAGCGAGCGTGCCCGAACAGCGCTCGGCGATGTTCCTCTATGTGCGTGGCGCGACGACTCAGCTCATTGGCGGCACGGAGACGACAGCCGATGCCATGATCGTCGCCTCCGGCGCAACGAACGCGGCTGCCGATGCCGGCCTCGTTGGCTTCCAGCCCATGACAGCAGAATCACTCGCCGCCGCGCAGCCGGACCTGCTGATTCTCCTGACCGCTGGCCTGGAATCAATCGGCGGCGTCGAGGGTCTGCTTGAGATCCCTGGGGTTGCCCAGACACCGGCTGCTCAAAATGGCGCGGTCATTGACTTCGACGACCTCTACTTCCTCGGATTCGGGCCACGCACGCCGGACGCCTTGCACGACTTGCTCATCGCGCTCCACCCCGAGCTGGCTGACGAATAGGCAAGAGGAGAAGCAGGATGGCCGTCGCAGAATCCAGCGCGCTCGAACGCGGCTTGCTTAGCCGTCCATTCCGTTCCGGCACGGCATCGCGGCGGCTGCTTCCGATTCTGGCTCTGGCGCTCGCAGCTGCGGCGATCTTCGCAACGGGCTACGGGGCGGTCTCGATCAGTCCGAGCCAGGTGCTCGGGATCATCCTGGCCCATCTCGGTCTCGACACCGGAATCGCGTATACGGACCAGCAAGACGCCATCCTCTGGGCCATCCGGCTCCCCCGCGTAGTGCTCGGCTGTCTCGTCGGCGCGGCGCTCGGCATTTCCGGAGCCGCGCTCCAGGGCGTCTTTCGCAACCCGCTCGCCGAACCGGCGCTCGTGGGCGTGGCCGGCGGCGGTTCGCTCGGTGCGGTCGCGGCCATCGTCCTCGGCTTCACCGTGTTGGGCCGGTGGTCGTTACCGGCAGCGGCCTTCTGCGGGGCGTTCATCGCAACGCTCAGTGTCTACGCAATCGCCCGCACGGAGCACCGTACCAGCATCGAAACGCTGATTCTGATGGGCATCGCCGTCAACGCGATCACGAGCGCGGCAACTGGCTACCTGACCTTCCAGGCCGACGACGCTGAGCTACGCAGCATCATCTTCTGGTCGCTCGGCAGCCTGGGCGGCTCGACCTGGCCGGTCGTGCAAATCGTGACGCCATTCATCCTCCCAGCGGCGCTGCTGATCCTGATCTGGAGCCGGGCGCTCAATCTGATGGTATTGGGCGAATCCGAAGCGCGCCATCTCGGCGTCAACACCGAGCGCGTGCGGCTGACGCTGATCGGCCTGACGGCGTTGATGACCGGCGCGGCCGTGGCCGTTGCGGGGATCATCGGCTTTGTCGGCCTCGTTGTGCCGCACCTGGTGCGGTTGGTTGTTGGGCCGGACCACCGCACGCTTCTGCCGGCCAGCGCGCTCGGCGGCGCAACGCTGCTCGTCCTGGCCGACCTTGCCGCCCGGACTTTGGTCGTCCCGGCAGAGCTACCGCTCGGCGTCGTCACGACGATGATCGGCGGGCCCTTCTTCCTCTGGCTGCTCTACCGCTCGAAGCGCACCCGGATCGGGTGGTAACGATGCAATCTGGCCTCCCACTCCAAACCACACACCTCTCAGTCGCTGCTGGTGACAAGCTCCTGATCGAGGACATCTCCATCAGCGCCCGCCCCGGCGAGATTACGGCAATTGCCGGGCCCAATGGCGCGGGCAAGTCAACGCTGCTGAAAGCGCTTGCCGGTGATCTCGAAGCGGCCAGCGGAGCTATTCTGCTGGATGGACGCCCGCTCAGCGCCTACCGCCCGCGCGACCTGGCCCGCCTGCGCGCGGTGCTGCCACAGCAGACGCTGCTGACCTTTGCCTTTACCGTCGAAGAGGTGGTGGCGATGGGCCGCCATCCGCACCACGGGGCGGCAACAGGCGACCATGCCAGCAACCAGGCGGCCATCGAACAGGCCATGCAGACGACCGAAACGACGCCGCTCGCGCAGCGCACCTACCCGACGCTCTCCGGCGGCGAGCAATCCCGCGCCAACCTCGCCCGCGTCCTGGCCCAGGAGACACCGGTGTTGCTGCTGGATGAACCGACCGCGGCGCTCGACATCCGCCACCAGCACCTCGTCCTCGACATCGCCCGCGAGCTGGCCGACGCCGGAGCGACGGTCGTCGCCGTGTTACACGACCTGAACCTTGCGGCCGTCTATGCCGACCAGCTCATCCTGCTCGATTGGGGAAGGGTCGCGGCAAGCGGGCCGCCGCGCGAGGTCCTGACCGCCGAGCGGCTACGCAGCGTCTTTGCCTGCCCGGTTGCCATCGTCAGCCATCCGGTCCACGACTGCCCGCTCGTTATCCCGCTGGGCCATGGCGCAGTCGCCGAAAGGTCACGAACGTGAAGTCACACGCGCGCACCGGCTCGGGAGAAATCTTTCCCGATTCACTCTGGATTGCAACGACCGAGCATTGGGTTACCAGGTTCTGTCATCTCGCGCAGCAGGTTGTTGAGACGATCCGGCCGGCTCCGGACCGGCGCGAGCTGCGGTCAAGTCTGGAGAAGCTGTCTACCTCAAGCGACAGCACTTATGCCGACTCACGGTGAGATTGTCGCGATCGATGTAGGGGCGTGGACCCAAGGGGTACCCCTCACGCCCGGCAGTCGCATCCCTCGAACGTACGCATGGATCGCAGCGCTGGCGTGATGAATCACGCCGCTACCGACGTCCGCCAGTTTATGTCACCTACAAAATGAAACAGTATTAGCGCCCTGCCATACGGAACCCTGGTGATGGGTTCCTCATCCGCCGAGAGTGAGCACAGCGGGTATGGCGACGCGGCGCGTCGCTGGTCGCGACCACGCGAACATGGCAACAGGATATTCCACCGGATTTCGTACTGACGATTCACGTGTCACAGAGCCTTGGCCTGCTTTGCTTCCCGGCCGTGAGAAACGTCAGTTGGAACGAGTGCTCGGCAGCTTCGCCGTGGTCAACCAGAAATCCTCAATCGACCGCACGGCGCTGATGAATTGCTCGTAGTCTTGCGGTTTAGTGATGTAGCTGTTCGCGTAGCCGCGGTAGGAGCGCGCAATGTCACGCTCATCCTGCGAGGTTGTCAGTATGACGACCGGGATTCGGCGTAGTGTCGGGTGCGACTTGATCCGGTTCAGCACGTCGTGACCGCTGACATCCGGCAAATTCAGATCCAACAACACGATGTCGGGCGAGAGTTTGCGTCCAGCTGCGCCATGACCAAAGAGCAGATCAAGCGCTTCGCCGCCGCTCGCGGCAACATGGAGGTTGTTCGGCACGCTGGCTTCTTTGAGCGCTTCGAGCAGCAACCTGGCATCGCCGGGGTTGTCTTCGACCGCAAGTATCTGGACGGTTTCGGGTTGTTGTGCGAGTTGCACGCTGATGTTCCTCTACGACCTGAGCGCTGGGAGGGTAAAGCGGAACGTCGAGCCGGCCCCTATCGTAGCCGATGCTTCGATCCGGCCGCCGTGGCGCTCGACGATGCGCTTGCAAATGGCCAGGCCGATGCCGGTGCCGGGATATTGACCGTATCCGTGTAGGCGTCGGAAGACCCCGAAGATACGCTCCGCCTGTTCGGGGTCGAAGCCGATGCCATTGTCGTGGACCTCGATCGTCCAGAGCTGGTGGCTGCGGTCGGCGACAATCCGAATCTGCGGCGCGTCCTCGCGTCTGAACTTGACAGCATTCTCGATCAAGTTCTGGAAAAGCTGACTGAGCTGGGCAGAATCGCCGTTTACCAGCGGCAGGTCATCGTAGACAACTTCCGCCTCGTTTTCTTCGATAAGCAAGCGCAACGCTTGCAGCGCGTGTTCCAGCGACTCGGTCAGCCGGACCGGCTGAAAGGTTGCAGGCTGGCTATCCAGCCGAGAGTAGATCAGCAGGCTGTTGACGAGCGCCCGTAGACGCTGCGCCCCGTCCACCGCGAACGCAATGAACTCGTCGGCATCGTTATCGAGCTGCCCGGCGTAGCGGCGCTGCAAGAGCTCGAGATAGCTCGTGATCATCCGTAGCGGCTCTTGAAGATCGTGCGACGCGATGTAGGCAAACTGCTCCAATTCGCGGTTGGAGCGCTGGAGTTCGAGGATGACGCTATCCTGGCGCACGCTCGTGATATCGCGCACTTGGCCGGCAAAGGTGGGCACGCTGGGCCCCGGCTCGCGGTTTCCGGGATCGAGCCGGGAGACGGTGCACTGCGTCCAGATGACGGTCCCGTCGCTGCGCACAAAGCGGCGCTCAGCGTCGGTCAGTTCTGGGTTCATCAAGCCGGCCGGACGCATCTCATGGACCAGCGCGATATCGTCAGGATGGGCGAGCATCAACGTGTTGCGGCCGAGCAGCTCGTGCCGCTCGTAGCCGAAGAGCCGGCAATAGGCGTCGTTCACTTCGAGCATCGTGCCGTCAGCCCCAAGAATCGTCATCCCGACGACGGACTTCTCAAACGCCTCGCGTGAGAGATCCCGCGTGGCGTCCAGGCTCGCGCCGGCTTCGTAACGCAAGTAGGCTGATACCAACGGGCGGGCGCAGGTCGACAGCGCAATGAGATCTTCAGCCGGCCAGCGATACTCTTCACCGGTATGGAAGAGATTGAGCGACCCGATAAATCGGTCCGGTATGTGGACCGGGATCGAGGCAATCGTCGCGACCCCCTGCCCTTCGAGCCACACACGTTCGATAGGGCCGGCATCGTTCGCCTGGGTGACGACGGGCGCGGCGCTCAGGCCGGGTCGCGCCCAGATCGAGCGATGACCATCGACAGGCAGACTCGCCGCGTCCGAATCGTTGATCAACACATCGGCCTGCGCGCTACGCCAGTCCAGGCGACAGCGCGCCTGACTGTGCTCGCCAGCGCCGGGCGAGCCATAGTCGGCTATGCAGATACGCGCGCTGCCGACCGCGTCCGCGAGCACCGCGCAGGCCAGCCGCAGGCCCTCCTGCCGGTCATCCCCGGATATCAACACATCCAGAGCATTGCCCACTGCGTCAGTAATGTCGGCGCTATGAACTGAATCCACCGTCCAGGCCTTTCGCCTGCGCTATCGAACGCGGTCGCCTAATCGGCTCGAACGTGGGGTACGCAGTCTGGAGTTGTGTCGCGCGCCGGCAGATTTTCCACGAGCCGGGACTCGACCCGTTCAAGCGCCTCGGGCCGGGCCAGGAGATAGCCCTGACCATACCGGCAGTTGAGCCCCTGGAGCGTCTTCAACTGCGCGTCCGACTCGATCCCTTCGGCAATTACGTCAAGCCGCAACGCCTGGGCCATGACGGCAATCAGCCTAATGATTTCCAGGCCGTTGCTATCACTCTCCAACCGCATCGTGAAGGTCCGGTCGATCTTCAGGACATCGACGGGCAATTCGCGCAGGACGCTCAATGACGAATGGCCGGTGCCAAAATCATCGACCGCGATCGAGACGCCGTGAGTCTTGATCTCGCGTAGCCGCTCGATCACCGAGAGCGTGTCGGTCATCACCGACGTTTCGGTGATCTCAAGCGTCAACAACGCCGGGTCGAAGCCGGTGCGTTCGAGAATCCGGAGCAGGCTGGGCACGAAGTCCTGGTGCTGTAGCTGTAACGCCGAGACATTGATGTTAAGCCCGAGTCCCGGACGGATCTCCTGGAGCCGCATGGCGTCGACAAGCGCCTGTTCCGCGACCGTCTCGCCCAGCGGGAACATCAGCCCAGTGGACTCAGCCATGGGAATGAAGATCTCCGGCGGCACCCAGCGAGACTCGTGGTCCTGCAAGCGGGCAAGCGCTTCAACCCCGACAATCTCAAGCGTCTCCAGATCAACAATTGGTTGGTAGTTGAGCAGGATCGCGCGGTCGTCGAGCGCGCGTCGCAGGAGCTGTTCGAGCTCGATCCGCTCCACCAGGTTGCTCATCATCGTCGGCTCGAATACGGTGATGCCGTTCTTGCCGTTGCCCTTTGCCTGGTACATCGCGACATCGGCCGATTGCAGCAGGAACTCCGGATCGGTATCGCCGGTCATGCACACGGTGATCCCGATGCTCGCGCTCAAGGTCGCGTCGCGCTCGCCCAGCCGGATCGGCTTGACGATGGCCTCGAGCACGCGCTGCGCGATCCGTTCGGCCTGACTCACTGTCTCAAGATCGTCGATCAGGATCATGAACTCATCGCCGCCAAAGCGCGCGATGCGGTCATACCCGCGCAGCTCGATCGTCAAGCGCCGGGCGATCACGCGCAGCACATGGTCGCCGGCCGAGTGGCCCAGCGTGTCGTTGATTGACTTGAAGTTGTCGAGGTCGAGAAAGAGCACGCCGACCCCGGTTCCGTGCCGGGCGCTGGCGGCCAGCGCCTGCTCCAGGCCGCGCTTCATCTGGGTGCGGTTGTCCAACCCGGTCAACGGGTCGCGGTAGGCGGCGCGTTGCAGCCGCAGCTCAGCCTGCTTGCGGGCGGTAATGTCAGTCTGTGAGCCAACCATCCGGTGCCGCTCGCCATCCTCGTTGGCCACGGCCAAACCGCGAGCCAGCATCCAACGCATCTGGCCGGCGCGGTGCTGCATGCGGTACTCGCAGATGAAGTTCGGCACAGCGCCGCTGAGATGCTCCCGCAGGCTCGCCTGCAAGCGCTCGCGGTCGCCCGGGTGAACGCGACTAAACCAGGTCTCCGGGCTTGCGCTCAGCTCAAGCGGCTCGTAGCCCAGCATCGACTTCCAACGGTCCGAATAGTCAATGGTGTCGTCGACGAGGTTCCAGTCCCAAATCCCGTCGCGCGTCGCGGCGATCGCCAGCTGATAACGCTCCTCAGACTCGCGCAACGCGTCGAGTGTTCGCGCCCGTTCGATGGCATAGCGGATTGATCGGACGAGCAGTGATCCGGGGATCTCCCCTTTGACGAGGTAGTCTTGCGCGCCATCCTGGAGCGTTGCGAGGCCGAGTTCGTCGTCGCTCGCGCCGGTTAGCACGATGATCGGTAGCGCCGTCTCGGCGCGCACCCGCCGCAGCGTCTCCATGCCGTGACTGTCGGGTAGCGAGAGGTCGAGCAGGATCGCGTCAAAGCGCGGCGAGTCGAATAGCGGCAGCGCCTCCGCCAGCGTCTCGACATGCGTGACATCGATTGAAGCGCGCTGCTCGGGGCCCAGCGACTCCATGACGAGCCGCGCATCACCGGGGTTATCTTCAAGTAGCAATACGGCTAACGGACCAGGGAGCAAATCGTCAGGCTTTCGTAATTCTCAGACCTCTGACCCTCAACATGTCATGTTGAGGGTATGCCAGTTTTCTGTCAAGTGCCGGTTTCTCACAACCTCTGCAAGGACATTTTACTCATAACCTAGTACGTATGCGCCTTGCCGAGCGTATCTTGACTCATCAGGAGCCTCGTATCAGCGTATTCCAACCGCGAGCGAACGGCCCTCGACGAAGATGAAATCCGGTTGATCGAGCAGATAATCCGGTGAGTTCTCATCGACAAGGCGCTGCAATTCGAGCACCTGCCGGTAGCTGAGATCCTGGATGCCTGGCGACCCGGTGCTCAAATATGGCACCGCGACATCGAGGAATCCGCGCTCATCTTCGGTGAACGGCGGGGTGTAGACGCGCGTCCGCAACACGCCGCGGATCTCGCGCAGGCCGGCGGCCACGAAATAGCTGCGGAGCTTGTGGCCGATCAGCCAATCGACGTAGTCATGGTGCTCGTCGCCGGAGGTGTAGCCGCGCGGCAGACTGCCCTTGAGGGCGATCAGGAGCTCGTCCGGCATCGGCCCGAGCAACATCGAGGTCATCTCGACATCCTGGACCGCGACACGCCCGCCGGGCCGGACAACGCGCATCATCTCGCGGATTGTCTCGACCGGTGTAGGCACATACTGGAGAGAGCCGGCACACCAGACGAAATCGAAGGTCCCGTCCGCGAAGGGCAGCGGCTCCGTCAGGCTGCCTTCCTGAAGCATTACCCGGTCGCGATATGGCTTGTCGGCAATCCGCTCGCGCGCCTGCGCCAGATTGTCCGGATCGGAATCGACCCCGGTGATCTGGCCGTCGTCACCGACCAGCGCGGCAATCCAGTCGAAGTGCGTCCCGCTCCCGCAACCGAGATCGAGTACATGGTCGCCGGGCAGGAGATTGGCTTCGTTGAGCAGCGAATTGTAGAGCGCCGCCATCGCCCGGAAGTGCCGGTGCATCCAGAAGTCACTGGCCAGATCCAGCCCCGAGTCGCTCTGCAGGATCGAGCGTGGAGACTCCCCGCGCCCATTGCCGCCACCGACGCCATGCTCTGCCACCATCGCCCCGCCTCCAGCTACACCGAACCACACGCCATTGCTGTTGAGGATAGGATGTCGGCGACCGTGTCGGCAAGTGAGCAATTGCCGCACACCACCGGCGTTACTCCAAAATCATCCCGTGTTTTGGAATAACGCCCCCGTCCAGCCGCCGCTATTACAACCGGCTGCAACAACGGCTGTGACTACCGGCGCTTATTGCAGAATTCGAGCTGACCCTGCAATAAGGGGCGTCGCTCTAGCAGTAGGTCACGACACCCGGCGGCAACTTCACGGTTGCAGGCTGGGCTCGGATCCAGGCATGGCGGGCAGCGGTGCAAGTGGCTCGACGGGCTGCGCGCTCGGCGGAGTCGGCTTGGTAGCGAACGCGAAGAGCAGCGAGCCGAGGCAGGCGATGACGCCGAGGATCACGAAGGCCAGCTGGTAATCGCCGGTGCGGTCCGCCAGGAAGCCCGCGAACAACGGCCCCAGAGTCATCCCGAACATCACGATCATCGACGAGAAACCGAGCACCTGGGCGAAGGACTCCCGGCCGAAGCACTCGGCGCGGTAGGAGTGCAGGATCGGCCCGCGAACGCCCCAGGCCAGCCCGTGGACGACCGCAAAGAAGAGCACCATCGCGAAATTCGTCGCGAAGGCCAGGACGATGATCGCCGAGCCGTGGCCAATCATCGTCGCCGTCAGCATGAGCCGTTTGTTGAAGCGGTCGCCGAGAAAACCGCCGCCGACCTGCCCGGCGGTCTGTAGCAACGTCATCAAGGCGACGATCAACGCCGCCGTCTGGAGCGAGTAGCCCAGCTCCTCGTTGAGATCGAGCACCAGGTGGACCATCACCGCCGAGACCATCAGCACCGCGACGCCGTGACCGAGCGAGATGAACCAGAAGGCGCGTGTCCGCAGCGCCTCGCGCGCCGTGAACTCCGGCTCTGGCGCGGCCTCCGGTTCGTCAGACTCCGTCGCGTGGGCTCTGCGCCGCATGGCCGGGTCGATACCATCAGGGTACTCGCCGTAATCCTCGGGCCGGGTGCGGATGAGCTGGGTCAGCGGCAGACCGAGCGTCAGAACGAGCACACCCGAGATCACCGCGGTGGTGCGCCAGCCCAGCGAGTCGAGCGACCACGCCACCAGCGGCACAACCAACCCGCCGAGGCTTAGCCCGGTATAGGCGATGCCCATCGCCGTCGAGCGCCGCCGGTCGAACCAGTTGACCAACGCTGTGATGACGGCCATGAACCCGCCGAGGCTCGCGCCAACGGCCATGATCATGAAGACGAGATAGAACTGCAGCAGGTCGTTGACCTGGCTGAAGAGCAGGAAGCCGACACCGAACATGACGATGCCAAAGCGCATCACATTGCGCGGACCAAAGCGCGTCAGCAACCAGCCCTGGGCTGGTCCGAGGATGCCGCTCTCGATGCGCTGGAGCGAGAAGGCTCCGGAGAGCGCCGTCTTACTCCAACCGAAGTCGGCCTGGAGCACCGAGACATACACACCGAAGGCCTGCATCAGCAGCCCGGTCAGCAGCACCTGGACGCCGATCCCGGCCCCGACGATCCACCAGCCATAAAAGACATTCTGCCGCCGCGCCCGGAGCTGTTCGACCTTCAGCAACGAAGCCCGCCTCCCAGAATCATGCCCCTCTGATAACCCGAGATCGTAGCATCCCGCCGAAGCACGCTACCGTGGCTGTTGTCGGTTGACGGCAGCGCCGCCTTCTACACTTCCAGGGCCATGAAATCCTCAAGGAAGCGGATGAGATCGGCGACCTTGGCCGCGAAGTAGGCCTGGCCGTGCTCGGCGGTGGCTTTGGTTGGGTCGCCAAAGACGCCGGTCTCGGACTCCATCTTGCCACCCTGAACGAAGGCCGGCGGCGCGAAGGGGTCGCGGCGTGACATGATCGTCGACGGCCGCAGCTCCGGCCGCGCCCGGCTGAGATCGACCTGCTCGGGAGCGATCGCCAGCATCATGGCCGTCTCATCCTCGTTGGCGTGGGTGCCCTCGCCGGCGAAGAGCTCCGCTGCTGTCTCCCGGCCCAATTCGGTAGTCGTCAATGCCACCCGGACGCCGCGCTCGCGCAGAGCCTCGCGCGCCGCGATCTCCAGCACCGGGCGAGTCGAGAGACCGGTATCGAGCAAGACGATCTTCCGGAAGCCGGCGTCGGCCAGGCAGCCAATGATGTCGCAAACCACGGCCAGGTAGACCGGCGGCGCGACCGACATGCTGCCCGGCCAGTCGACGAAGGCGGGGTAGTAGCCGTAGCCGAGCGGCGGCAACAGCAGCACCGGCAACCGGTTGGCGACCTCCGCAGCGAGCGCCTCGGCCGTCAACAGGTCGGTCTGGTTCGGCATGTGCAGTCCGTGTTCCTTCGACGCCGCGCCCATCGGCAGGACTGCCACGTCACAGGCGCTCGCGGCCGTCTCCCAACCGGTTGACGTGAGATCCGACAGCAGATTTGCAGGGCAGTCGGGATGCACAGTGAAGGCGACTGGCGCGGCTATCCCGGTGACCGGCCCTGCCTGAGCCTCTGTCGACCAGACAGAAGTGACGCCGCGCAAATGCTCGACCATCTCCGCGACGCTGGCATCGAAGAGTTGCCGGCCCTTCTCGGCCGTCGCGCAGGCGGCGTCACCGAAGGCCCGAACGCCGCGTTCGGGCAGTATCACCAGCGGCTCGCGTAAGCCGCTCTCCGTGCCGCGCAGATGGGGAGCGTCCTCAACCTGCGCGAGCGCTTCCAGCCGCACCCGTTCGGGAGCGATTGCGAGCATCAGCGATGTCTCAGCTTCGCCAGCGTGCTCGCGGTCCGGCCGTTCGAGCACCTGCGCCCGGATAGCGTGTCCGCCGCCTTCCGCACTGGCTATCGCGACGGTGATGCCGCACTCCTGGTGCATCTCGCGGGAGAGCATGTTGAGCGGGGCGAGCAGCCCGGGGCCGCGCTCGATGAGCAGGATATGGCGCGCGCCGTGCCGGGCGAGCGAACGGATGACTTCACCCAGCAGGCCGATGAAGCTCTCGGGGCCGAGCGCGAGCGTGCCACCGTGCCCGACCAACTCCGGCGCGTAGACGTAGTCGACCGGCGGCGCGACCAGCACCGGAACACGCTCGGCAACGGCTTCGGTGAGCGCGCGGACAATCGTCAGATCAGTGTCATAGGGGAGGTGCGGGCCGTGGTCGATGGCTGCGCCCCCAACCGGGATCACAACCGGCAGCGTATCCAGCGTCGCCCGCGCCTCATCCCAGGTCAGCGCGCCGAGCCAGGCGCTGCCAATCGCGTTGTACTTTGTCGTCGCCGCCATGCGTCCCTGCTCTTTCCGTTGCTCCGGGCATTATGCATCGGTCAGAGAAACACCGGGGCGCGACCTACGCCACGCAGGAGCGCATCGCGGAGCTGCGGTCAGGACGTTCTAGTCGCTGGCCCGCGCCAGCCGCTCTTTGACGAGCGGGGCGACCTCTTCGGCGTAGAGACGCAAGGTGCGGCGGATGCGCTCGTCATCGACGAGGGTCAGGTGGATGTTGGCCAGGAAGACGTTGGCGTTGATCGTCTCCAGTGAGGTCGCGATGGCGTCGGCCACTTCCTCGGCGTCACCCGAGACGACAATCTGGCGCTGCTTCTGGTCCTCGTACTGCGCCTCGGCCTCCTCGCGTGTCGGCGGGCGCTCGGGCACGTTTGGCAGCCCGCGCGGGTTGGCGACGAGCTCGTGACCGAGGTTGATCAGATCGGTGATGATCTCTTCGCGGGCCTCCTCACTGCTGTCGGCGACGTAAATATGACGCATCAGCGCAACCCGCCGGCGCGGCGCGCCCTCCGGGGCTTCCTGCCCGCGGAAGGCTTCGACCGAGCCTGTGAGCTGCTCGTCCTGGGCGAAGCCGACGGCCAGACTGAGGCCATTGCGGCCCGCCCAGGCGGTGATCTGCGGATCGCCACCGGCGAACCAGAGCGGCGGGTGCGGTCGCTGAAGCGTCGGGTCGACATAGACGTTGTCGACGTGGTGCAGCGCGCCGTCGAACTTGAAGGGCTGCCCTTCCCAGGCCTGCCGCATCATCATCAGGTTTTCGAGGAAGATCGGCTGCCGGTGTTCGGAGGGATAACCCAACCCGTCGATCTCCTGCGGTCGGTGCCCTAACCCCAGCCCAACCTCGAGCCGCCCGCCGGTCAGGTGGTCGAGCGTGCTGATCTCCTCAGCCAGCAAGATCGGGTGGTGCAGCGCCAGCGTATAGGCCAGCGTCCCGAGCCGGATACGCTCGGTCGTCGCCGCAAGCGAGGCCAGTAGCAACCCCGGCGACGCGGCCCGGTAGAGCGGCATGAAGTGGCGCTCGGCCAGAAAGACGTAGTCCAGCCCCAGCCGGTCCGCCTCCTGGTGATGGGCCAACCGCTCGCTGAAGATCTCAGCCGTTGGCCGCGTGGGATCGACCTGCATGATGTCGAAGAGGCCGAATTCGTAGACGTTGTCGGTCATGGGTTCCTAACTAGCGGGAAGCGCGTAGAGCGGGGGTTGTGATGGGGAGGGAGCCGCCTCACGCCTGGCTCCCCAACGATGCCCCGCCATCCCCACCGCCAAGATCGTTGCGCCGCAGGAACTCGTGGACCATCTGGTTCCAGGTGATCGGGTTCTCGCGGGCCGCGCCGTGGTGGGTGTTGGGCAGGATGATGAACTCGCTGTCCTTGATCATCTTGTGCCACTCGTAGGAGAGCGTTTGCGTCTTCTGGGATTCGTTGCCGCCGACGAGGACAAGGCAGGGCATCTTCCACTCGGCCATCTGCGCGGCGGCTGGGCGGCAGTCCCACTCGCGGATGGCGCGCAGCGCCTGGATCGCCGAGGTCTTGGTCGAACCAAGCCCGGCGTCGAGCGTGCCGAGATACTGACCAAGCTCGGAGTCAGCGAAGCCGGGGCGTTGGGTCGGCGGGCCGTGCTCCTGCCACGGGAACGACGGCGGCTGGAAGAAGATCGGGCGGCCGCCATCCTCGATGATCTTGATCTGGTCATCGACCCAGAGCTTTGATTCCTCGCGGAAATAGGGCGTCGTGTGGCCGATGACCAGCGCTAGCGCACGCTCCGGGTAGCTGATACCGAACTGGCAAGCGATGACGCCGCCAAGCGATGCCCCGGCAACGATCGCCTTGTCGATCTCCAGCGCGTCGAGCAGTCCGGCCAGATCGTCGGCGAAGTCCTCATTCGTCCAGTCGCCGGCCGGCGCGTCGCTGCGCCCGGTCCCGCGCCGGTCGAAGGTGATCACCCGGTAGAACTGCGAGAAGTAGGGTACCTGAAATGGCATCCAGGTGATGTGGTGGTGAGCTTGCAGCACCAGCGGGATGCCCTCGCCGATGTCCTCATAGTAGAGCTCGATGCCGTTGGCTGTTACGCGTGGCATGAATACGCCCCAATCTCGATCAATGGAATGTGGTCACACAGATCGAAACGCCGAACCACGGCCGCCCCTGCTGTAGATATGTGCGCGCGTGTCACCCGGAGTCCTCGTCGTCCTCAGTTACATCTTCGGCATGCATGTACTTGTCGAACCAGGCGACGATCCGTTCGAGCAGGTCGAGCTGGAAGGCACGCTCGTGGAAGGCGTGCTTCTGACGCGGGTAGCGCACGAAGTCGGTATCTACGCCCACCGCTTTGAGGCCCAGATAGAACTCCATGCCCTGCGACACCGGCACGCGCGGATCGGCCTCGCCGTGGACGACGAGTGTCGGCGTCTTGGCGTTCTTGAGATAGCGCACCGGCGAACGCACCCAGAATGGATCGGGGCGCTGGTGGAGCGGGCCGGGGAAATTACTCTCATTGAAGGGGCGGATGTCGGTCGTCCCGACCTTGCTCGGCCAGTTGGTGACGGCCGCGCCGGCGACGGCGGCCTTGAAGCGCGTCGTCCGGACGACCGCCATCGCCGTCAGGAAGCCGCCGTAGGACCAGCCGCCGATACCAAGCCGCTTCGGGTCAGCGATGCCTCGCTCGATCAGCTCTTGGACACCGTGGATGACATCCTCGAAATCGCGACCGCCAAGGTCATCCTTGTTGGCGTTGGTGAAGCGCTGGCCCTTGCCGGTCGAGCCGCGCGGATTCGGTAGCAGGACGGCGTAGCCCTGGGCGGCCAGCACCTGGGCCCAGTCGTGCCAGGTGCCGTGGAACCAGTTGCCCCAGGCCATCGACGGCCCGCCGTGGACATTGACGACCAACGGCAGGCGCTCCTCCGGGTCCGCGCCGGGCGGCCGCAGCAGCCAGCCGTGGATCGGGATGTCGTCGTGATCCTGCCAGATAATCTCTTCCATCTCAGCCAGCTCGACAGCGTCCAGCTGCGGGTTGAGGTCGGTCAGCCGGCGCTCGACGCCCTCGCGGTCGACGGCGAAGACATCGGGCGGGCGTGTCGCGGTCGCGCCGAGGAAGGCATGTGCCGCGCCGTCGCTGCTGCTACTGAGGGGGCCGGGGATCCAGCGCTGCTGCCCGTTGAAACCAAGCGGGAGCCGCTCCCAGCTATGGTCCGCATTGAGCCGATCGACATAGGTGTGCTGGTTTTCGACATTCAGCGCCAGCATGCGCTCGCCGGCAAAACCTGCCCAGTAGGGCGTCATGTCGCGGTCATCGAAGGTCGTGACATCTTGGGAATCGGCCCCAACCAGGTGAATATGGTCATAGTGGTGATCCGGCCGGCGGCTGCCGAGCACCAGGATCGACTGTCCCGCGGTTGCGGAAGCGGGCGCCCACTTTACAATCTCGGCCTGGCGCATGAAGCTGGTCAGCGGTTCGACGGCGCGTAGATCCTCGCGCGGCCAGACCGTCAGCCAGGTACGGTCGGCGGATTCGTCCAGCAGATTGCTTGGCGAGACCATGGCAGCGAAGCGGCTACCGTCCGGCGACTCATCGTAAGCCCAGACATGGCCATTGCGCGGGCCGATAATGCGGACATCGCCGCCGGTCGCGGCGACGACGACCACGGCGCGCGGGCGGGCCTCCTCGCTGGCGACCTTGATCTCGCTCTCCGGCTCCGGCTTGCCATCGAGCGCCCTGCGCCTTGCTGTGAAGAAGATCTCGCGGCCGTCGCGCGACCAGCAGGGCCGCTCAGCGCCGCCGTCGACAGTCGTCAGGCGGGTTGGGTCACCGCCGGTTGCCGCAATCCGGTGGACCTGCTGCGTGCCGCGCTCGCTGCGGTCGCTCAGGTAGACGAGCGTCTCGCTATCGGGAGACCAGCGCGGCCAGGTGTTGTTGTGATCGCTGTCGGTAACCGGACGGGGCTGGCCTGACCCATCGGCCGCGACGACGTAGATCGTGCTGGTCGGGATCGTCTCGGCATGGCCGATCGGGGCAACGCAGAAGGCGACCCACCGACCGTCGGGCGACATCTGGACATCGCTGGAGACCGACAGATCAACCGCCATCTCCGGCGTATAGCGCTGCTGTTGCGGCATGATGGCGCGCATCCTCTCCACAGTGAAGCTCGCTCCCTAGAGGCTGTCGTCCGGCGGGACAATCGCCTGAATCTCGTCAACGATCGCCCGCAAATCACTGTCCCGGGCGTGGATACGCACCAGCGGCTCGCCGCGGTGGTCGAAGAGCAGGATATCAACATGGTCGCCGGCGTCGACAAGCTCCGACCCGGCGTAGTCCATCTCGATCGCCATCATCGGCACGCTCTCGCTCAGGTTCGGTCCGCGTGGCGAGGGATGCGTGTTGGCCGTCGCGTACTCCCAATGGTCGACCAGCTCGACCAGCGCCCCACGCTCGTTCGGCAGCGTGCCGAGGAAGACTGAAACATCAATCCGGCCATCGCCGATATGCAGGAAGTAGCCGTCGTCGGTGCTCTCGATGCCGATATTGTCCGGGAACCAGATGTCGTAGACAACCAGCGGCCGGGCCGTCTGCCGCCCGTCGATGTCGTCGCCTTCATCGATATCATCCGTCAGCTGTTGGAGGATCGAATAGTGCGCCAGGCCGTAGAGATAGACAACCTCAGCCAGGTTCTCCTTCAACGCCTCATCGCTGCGGTCGCTGAGCACATCGTCGAGCAGCTTGTCGATGCCGCGCAACATGCGCGTGTACTCGGACCGGCCGACCAGCTCGCGCTGGGCGAAGTCGCGGGCCATGCGGTACGCGCTGGATAGCTCTTCGTAGACCTGATCCCCTGATTGCTCGGCGAGATACTCGCGAATGTCGTCGAATAGCTCATCATCCGCGTGCGGCTCCGGTCGTTCCTCAGGCTCGGCCATAACAGCCCCCAATCGCTATCCGCTTATCCCATGCGCCGGTCGAGGGTGCTTTCAATGGCGGCGATGAAGGCGTCGGTGTCGCGCAAGTCCTCGAGCACGGCATCGGGTTCGAGTTCGGCCAGCACATCCGCGCCGAATCTCCCGGTCGCGACGGCGATGACGCTGGCGTTGGCATGCCGGGCGGCGGCGATATCCCGCGGGGTATCGCCGATCAGCACGGTTTGCCCTGCATCGTAGCGTACCCCGAGCTCCAGCTCGGCGCTCACCCAGGCAGCCTCGACCAGATGGCCCCGGTCCTCGGCCGTGTCGCCGTATGCGCCGACGCGGGTGATGTGGCCAAGTCCAGCCGCGCCCAGCTTCAGCTCGGCGACGCGCTTCGCATTGCCCGTCAACGAGCCGGTCGTCCAGGTTTGCTCGCCGGTGGCGGCGACAGCGTCGGCCGCGCCCGGCAGCAAGCGGTCGACCAGCGAACGCCCTGCCAGATACTCTTCGTAGAGTTCGCCCATACGCTCCATCATCGCTTCGATGCGCTGCTCCATGTGGTCGTGGTCGACCGGGTGCCGGCGGATCAATTCGCGGGTGATCTGGGCGTCGAGCATCCCGGCGAACGAAATACCCTCGGTGTCCGGCTCCAGCTCGTAGATCTCACGGAAGGCGTCGAGCAGCGCCCGGCCGTGGCCCCGGTCGCCTGCGATCAGCAGCGTGCCGTCGATATCGAACAGGATCAGCGCGTCGGCAGTCATCGGCTACTCTGCCCGCGCATTGCAGTAGCGCGTCACGATGTCATAGAGCACCCGTGTGCCAAAGGCCAGGTTGTCGACCGAGACACGTTCGTCATGGTTGTGCGCGCCGTTCATCTCCTCGGCGGAGTAATAGCCGGGCATGAAGCCGTAGACCTTGATGCCGGGTAGCGACGCGGCGTCAGTTCCGCCCGAGACGAGGAACGGCGATACGGTCGCGTTGCTATCAGTCATCTGGATGACCTCGCGAATGGTGTCGAAGAGCGGCGACGCCGGATCGGCCTCGATCCCGGGCCGGCCATCACCAAGCGGCTCGACGATGACTTCGTCACCAAGCAGCTCGCGCACCTGGGCGACGAACGCCGCCGGGTTCTGATCGGGCAGGATGCGCCCGTCAACATCGCAGACGATCTCACCAGGGATGACGTTGAGCCGGTGGCCACCGTGGATGATCGTCGGGACGGCTGTGTTGCGCGTCGTTGCCCGCAGTCCCAGCCGGGAGACCTCGTCGAGCGGCAGCTTGCTCAAGTTCTCCCATGATGGATCTTCACTAATCGCCGACACGATGTCCGCGACGTCGTCTCCGGCGTACTCAGCATAGACATCGAGCATCTGGCGCACCGAGTCGGTCATGATCGTCGGGAAGGTGTGGCTACTAAGTTTCTGCAGCGCCCGGCCCATCCGCAACATCGCGGTATCGTCGCGCGGGACCGAGGCGTGGCCCGGCGCGGCGCGGGCGATGAGCCGCATCCGCGCGCCGCCTTTCTCACCGGTCTGGACGGTGAAGAAGGTCTTGCCGCCGACCTCGACGGCGGAGCCGCCGCCCTCGTTGATCGCAACCTCGGCGTCGATCAGGTCGCGGTGGTTCTCCCACATCCAGCCCGCGCCGGCGCGGCCCCCGGCCTCCTCGTCGGCGAAGATGCACATGATGAGATCGCGGTCGAGCTGGACGCCCTGCCGGGCCAGCGTCAGCATGACGGTCAGCTCGGCGGCAACGAGATTCTTCGTGTCGACCGCGCCACGGCCCCAGATCATGCCGTCATGTATTCCGGCCTCGAAGGGCGGGTGGGTCCAGGCATCTTCCTCGACCGACACGACGTCGCTATGCGCCATCAGCAACAGCGGCGTCCCGTTGCCGTTGCCCTTGATCCGGGTGACGAAGTTGCCGCGTCCCGCCTCGGCCTCCAGCACCTGGGTTTCGAGCCCAGCAGCCTCGACCTGCTCCTTGAGGTAATTGGCCACCAGCGACTCGTTGCCCGGCGGATTGACCGTGTTGAGCCGGATCATCGCTTGCAGGTGCCCGGTCACTTCTTCACGCACAGCGTCCCAGTTGACGCTCTCAGTTGGAGTCATCGCTCTTCGCGTCCTCTCTAACCTTGGTTGATCGCCAGATATCCGGCCAGCTTTGTGGGAGCAAAGAGAAGTGCGACTGGCTAGCTGATCCTAGCCCATTCCAGCAGGGCAAGCACCTGCGCACTCCCGTGTGCTGGACTCTACAACTCGAAGGCGAGATGATCGCATGGCGACGGCCCAGGTTGGACGAGCGGCTCTACTATCTCGGGTATAGATCGCGTCGACGTGTGCGTAGCCCCTGGCAGGTTGTCGTCGACGCGCTGGACGCGTGACACGTCGCTCTCATGAGCTACAAATGTATGAGATACCAGTCGAGTCGTATATCTCCTGTCGTCGGAGGTGAGCAACCGCCATGGCTGACATGCAGCGCCTGTTTGACTGGATCGAGCAGCACATAGCGCGGCAGATGGAGCACCATCAGATCCCCGGACTCGCCTTCGCCGCATTCGACCGCGAGCGCATCCTACAGCTCACAACTCGGGGGGTTGCGAATCTCGCCGCTGGGGACCCGGTCACGCCGGAGCACCTCTTCATGACGGGGTCGATCGGGAAGTCCTTCACTGCGATTGCGCTCTTGCAGCTGTTCGAGGCGGGCCGGCTCGACCTGCAAGCTCCGGTGACGGCCTACCTGCCGTGGTTCGATGCCGGGGGCGACCACGAGCCGATCACGATTCACCAGCTATTGACCCACACCGCCGGGATCATCGGCGTCAACGATGTGCTCACCGACAAGCTCTACGACGTCTGGGCGTTGCGCGAGTCATCTGCCAACTGGCCGCCCGGAGCGAGGTATCACTACTCGAACGTGGGCTACAAGACACTCGGACTCGTGCT
>JAUIIK010000053.1 GCA_030431755.1 Chloroflexia bacterium | reverse complement strand
AACAATGACGAGAATCCAGCGGGTGATGGCTGCCAACCGGGGCGAGATCGCGGTACGGATATTCCAGGCCGCAACCGAGCTTGGCAAGGAGACCATCGCGATCTACAGCGAGGAGGACATGCTCTCGCCCCACCGCTACCGGGCCGATGAAGCCTATCTCGTGGGCCGCGGGCGCACTCCCGTCGGAGCCTATCTGGACATCGACGACATTCTCCGCCTGGCGCGGGAGCACCAGGTCGACGCGATTCACCCCGGCTACGGCTTCCTGGCCGAAAACGCGGAGTTTGCGCGACGCTGTGCCGACGCCGGGATCGTCTTCATCGGTCCTGATCCGCGCCACCTCGATCTCTTCGGCGAGAAGCTCTCGGCGCGCCGGGCGGCTATCGACGCCGGGTTGCGCGTCGCGGCCGGAACCGACGGTCCGGTGGCCGGCGCTGACGAGGCGCTGGCCTTCGCCGCGGAGCATGGCTATCCGTTGATGGTCAAGGCTGTTCATGGCGGCGGCGGGCGCGGGATGCGTGTCGTCCAGGATGACCACGAGCTGGCGGCTGCGATTGACGCGGCCGGGCGTGAGGCTGCGGCGGCGTTTGGTAGCGCTGATGTCTACCTCGAGCAATACATTGCCGATGCCCGGCATATCGAGGTCCAGGTGCTCGGCGACCGGCATGGCAACGTCGTCCACCTCTGGGAGCGCGATTGCTCGGTGCAACGCCGCCACCAGAAGATGATCGAGTTCACGCCGGCGATCTCGCTGACGGAGGAGCAGCGGCTGGAGATCTGCGAATCGGCCCGGCAGCTTGCGGCGCACGTCGGCTATTCCAACGCTGGAACAGTCGAATTCCTCGTCGACCAATCCGGCCAGGCCTATTTCATCGAGGTCAACCCGCGCATCCAGGTCGAGCACACCGTCACCGAACTGCTCACGGGCGTCGACCTGGTCCAGGCACAGATGCAGATCGCCGAGGGCGCGACGCTGGCGGATCTCGGCTTGAGCGAGCCACCGCTACCACGCGGCAGCGCGATGCAGTGCCGGGTCACGACCGAAGATCCGCTCAACGGCTTCCTGCCGGACAATGGCCGGATTCTCGCCTTCCGCAGCGCCGGCGGCTACGGCGTCCGGCTCGACATCGGGAGCGGCATCACCGGGGCGGAGATCCAACCGCACTACGATTCCCTGCTAGTCAAGGTCAGCACCTGGGACGCCGACCTGACGAAGGCCGCCCGGCGAATGTACCGGGCCATTCGCGAGATGCGCGTGCGCGGTGTCCAGACGAACATCCCTTTCCTCGAGAACCTGATCCAGCACCCGACCTTCCTTGCCGGCGAAGCGACGACGACCTTCCTCGACCGGCATCCGGAACTCTTCCGCTTTCCGCCGCGACAGGATCGCGGGACGCGGCTGCTGCGCTTCATTGCCGAGCGCGCGGTCAACGATGCCCCTGTCGCCAACGGTGCTAGTGTGCCTGCGCGGGCCGAGATCCGCGTTCCCGAGTACGATCCAGCCGCTGCCGCCGATATCGAGACGGCCAAGACGGTGCTCGACCGCGACGGCGCGGAGGCGCTGGCCGCCTGGGTCGCCGGGCAGGATCAGCTCCTGCTGACGGACACGACGATGCGCGACGCCCACCAGTCGCTGCTGGCGACGCGCATGCGCAGCTACGATCTGCTGCGGATCGCGCCGGCGACGGCTGTCCTCCAAGCGCCGCTCTTTAGCCTCGAAGTCTGGGGCGGCGCGACCTTCGACGTCTCCTATCGCTTCTTGAAGGAAGACCCATGGCAGCGGCTGGCCGACCTCCGCCGGGCCGCGCCGCGCACGCTGTTCCAGATGCTCTTGCGCGGCCAGAGTCTCGTCGGCTACCGCGCCTACGCTGACAATCTGGTGCGGGCGTTCGTCGAAGAGGCGGCCGAGACCGGGATCGACGTCTTTCGCATCTTCGATAGCCTGAACTACCTGCCGAACATGCGCGGGGCGATTGCGGCGGCCCGGGCGAGCGGCAAGGTCGCCGAGGTAGCGATCTGCTACACCGGCGACATCCTCGACACGGGCCGTGAGAAGTACGGGCTTGACTACTATCTCGAGCTTGCGCGCGAGATCGAGGCGGCCGGGGCGCACATCCTCGCGATCAAGGATATGGCCGGCGTGTTGACGCCACCGGCGGCTGAGACCCTGATCGGGGCGCTCAAGGAAACGGTCAGTGTCCCGCTGCATCTACACACCCATGACTCAGCCGGGGCTGGCGTGGCGACTGTCCTCAAGGCAGCCGAAGCCGGGCTCGATATCGCCGATGGGGCATTGAGCAGCATGGCCGGCGGGACATCCCAACCCAGCCTGAACGCCATCGTCGCCGGTGTCCGGAGCACGCCGCGTCAGAGCGACCTCAAGCTCGACGACCTCGAAGAACTCTCGGAGTACTGGGCGGAGGCGCGCGAGCGCTACGCGATGTTCGAGACTGGCATCACCGCGCCGGATGCCTCGGTCTATCGCCACCAGATGCCGGGCGGGCAATACACCAACCTCAAAGCTCAGGCGGAGGCGGTCGGCTTGGGTCGCCGCTGGCCGGAGGTCGTGACAGCCTACCGTGAGGCGGACCGGGCGCTCGGCGAGGTTATCAAGGTCACGCCGTCATCGAAAGCTGTCGGCGACTTCGCGCTCTTCATCGTCCAGAACGAGATCCCGTTCGACCAGCTTGCTGAGCGGTTGGCGGGCCTCGACGCGCCGCAGTCGGTCATCGACCTGCTGGCGGGCGGACTGGGCCAACCGCCCTATCCCTTCCCCAGTGATCTCCAGCAGGCCGTGCTCAAGGACCGCGCGCCGCTCCTCGAGCGTCCGGGCGCGCTGCTGGAAGAGGTCAACCTCCAAGGGCAGGAGAATGAGCTGCTGGCGACGCTGGGCCGTCGGGTAGCGCGCCGGGACGTCATCTCATCGCTGATCTACCCCGACGTCTACCTCGACTATCAGCAGCACGTCGACGACTTCGGCGATACGTCGGTGCTCGACACGACGACGTTCTTCTACGGACTCAACCCCGGCGAGACGGCCTATGCCCAGATCGAGCAGGGCAAGATCCTGATCATCTCGATTACGGCGATCGGGCCGGCGCAGGACGACGGCACACGGATCGTCTACTTCGACCTCAACGGCAGCCCACGGGAGATCGAGACGCGCGACCTGAGTGTTGCTGCGACGGTGGCCCAACGGCCGCGCGCCGACGCCGGTGACTGGCGCCAGGTAGCCGCGCCGATGCCCGGGACCGTTGTCCAGGTCGTCCCAGCGCCTGGCGAGCGTGCCAACCGCGGCGATCAACTGCTCGTCATCGAGGCGATGAAGATGGAGACGGTCATCACCGCGCCACGCGACGCGAATGTCGTCGAAGTGCTCGTCCGCGCCGGTGAGAGCGTTCAGCCCGGCGATCTGCTGATGCGCCTTGAGGACGTTGCGACGCTGGCGGAGACGCCCGTGGCCGCGACCGAAGCATAGCGGCCGGACACGATGAATCTAGCCTGGGAACGGCGCTTATCAGCGGTATGTATCCGGGTTACAATGCCGCTACTGGCGAGACAAGGTTGCGGATAGGGTAGTGAACATGGCTGCATCAGTTCACGAGACATTCATGCGTATGGCGCTTGAGGACGCCGCCCGGGCGCGCGCCGAGGGCAATAGCGCCGTCGGGTCGGTGATCGTGCGCGACGGCGAGCTCGTGGCCCGCGGCCGCAATCTCGTCACGACCGATTTCGATGTCACCGCCCATGCCGAGACGGTGGCCCTGCGTGAGGCCGGCAAGGTACTGAAAGGGGTCGATTTCGAGGGCTACGCGTTGTACACGACCTTCGAGCCGTGTCCGATGTGTTGCGGGGCGATATTGCTGGCCGGGATAGCAACGCTCGTCGTGGGGGCGAAGCCGGAGCCGGGCGCGGGCCTGTGGGACGGCTACAGCGTTGAAACGCTCATCGACCGGCTGGGGAGATCGCATGCGATTAACGTGGTGAGCGGCGTGCTGGCAGATGAGTGCGCCGCGATTCGGGGAACCAACTGACCAGACACGAAGGGGAGAGAGATGCAGGATCTCTGGAAAGAGTTCAAAGAGTTTGCGCTGGGCGGAAACCTCGTCCAGCTCGCTGTTGCGTTCGTATTGGGCGTGGCGTTCGCGGCGGTCGTGACATCGGTCGTCGAAGATCTCTTCATGCCGATCATCGGCGCAATCGTCAGCGATCAGTCATTTGCGAATCTGACCCTCGAGCTCGGCGGCGCGGAGGTGCGCTACGGTAACTTCATCTCGGTGCTGATCAACTTCCTGGCCGTTGCGCTGGTGCTCTTCATCATCGTCAAGGCCTACAACGAGCTCAAGCGCAAGGAAGAAGCCGGTCCGGAGACGATCAAGGCCTGTCCGTATTGCAAGACCGACATCGCCATCGAGGCGACCCGTTGCCCGGCCTGCACGTCGCAGCTAGAAGCGGTGGCGTAAGGGAAGGGAATAGGGAAGAGGTAACAGGGAACAGGAAAGCGTCGGCCGGTTGGAGGCGCGGCGGATTCCGAATCAATGTGAAGAGAGAAGGGCGGCACGATTGGCCGCCCTTCTGCATGTGCGCTTCGTTTGTGAGGAACCGCGAATGGGGCTATTCCTGACGTTGGCGTAGGGCCGGGACTCGTCCCCGACCATGCTTTGAGACTTCCGCTTGCCGGCCGGGGACGAGCCCCGGCCCTACGTGATGCGACGAAACAGTCACTCCATCGATATTAGGGCTCAGGCTATCGCCCTGTTCCCTGTTACCTCTTCCCTGTTCCCTCACTCCCCCTCAATCCGTCACCCGCGGGTCGAGGGCGTCGCGCAGGCCGTTGCCCATGAGGTTGATCGAGAAGACAGTAATGTAGATCGCCAGCCCGGGCAGAATAACCAACGCGACCGAGTGGGCCCAGAATGTCTGAGCGTTTGAGAGCATATTGCCCCACGACGGCGTCGGCGGCTGGACGCCAAGGCCGAGGAAGCTCAGCGCCGCCTCGACGAGGATGAGCGCCGGGACGGTCAATGACGCCCAGACGATCATCACCGGCGCGACGTTTGGCAGGACATGCCGCCAGATAAGCCGGAAGTCACTCACGCCGATGACGCGCGCCGCTTCGACATACTCACGACTCTTGACGGAGATGACCTCGCCGCGCACCAGCCGCGACAACGTCACCCAGGAGACCGCCGCGATGACTAGCGCAAGCAACACCGGCCCGACCCGCCAGAGCGTGGTGATAAGCAGCAGCAAGAAGAGTGTCGGGATTGACAGCACGATATCGACAAGCCGCATCAGGATGCTGTCGACCCAGCCACCGTAGAAGCCCGAGGTCAGGCCGACCGCCGCGCCGATTGACACGGCGAAGATGATCGCCAGGCCCGCGACCCCGAGGCTGACTCGCGCGCCATAGACAAGCCGCGTTGCCGTGTCGCGTCCAACATCGTCGGCCCCTAGCACGTAGCCATCCGCGCCGATAGGAGCGAAACGGTCAAGCAGCGACTGTTCTTCGGGCGTGTGATGCGTGATCTGGCTGGCGATAACATCTGCGCCAAGGGCCATGATGATCATCACGATGAGCACGGCGAAGCCTGCCATCGCCGTCTTGTTCCGCCGAAAGCGGCGCACTGCCATTTGGACGTAGGAGCGGCTCTTGACTGACTGCTGCAGCGCGTCGCCAAGCTGCCCGCCTTCGTTGACCTCGCGTGCCTGACCGACTGCGTTGGTTCGTGGGGAGACTTCGCTCATGATTGTCGCTTCCTTTCCGTTGAACCGCGGCTAGTCGAGCCGGATACGTGGGTCGAGGATCGCGTAGCAAACATCTGCTATGAGATTGCCGAAGATGACCAGCGTTGAGAGTACAACGACAATGCCCATGACGAGTGTGTAGTCCTTGTTGACTGCGGCATTGAACGCGAGCAATCCAACTCCGTTGTAATTGAAGATGCGCTCGATGATGATCGAGCCACCCGCTAGATCGGGGATAGCGATGCCGAGCAGGGTGACGAGCGGCAGGATGCCGTTGCGGAGCCCATGACGGAATATCACGATGTAATCCTTGAGGCCCTTGGCTTTGGCAGTACGGATGTAATCCTGGTTGAGCACTTCGATCATCTGGGAGCGAATGTAGCGGGTCCAGGCTGCCGTCTGAACGAATGCCAGTACGGCCGCTGGAAGGATAAGGTGTTCTATGCGGTCCCAGAATCCCCCGCCGGTGCGGAGGTCGTGTGTTCCTCCCGGCGGTAATGCCGGTAACCCCCATTCCTGGAACTTAACGGCGAATAGCAGGATGGCCATCAAGCCTAACCAGAAGGTCGGCATTGAAAAGCCGGCCACCGATCCTGCTGTCGCGGCATTGTCGAACGGGGTATTGCGCTTGACGGCGCTATAGACGCCGACGGGTATCGAGAAGATGAGCGCCAGCACCAGCGCTGTGCCGGTCAATAAGAGCGTGTTAGGGAGTTTCTCGACGATCGTTGACGAGACAGGGCGATACGTCCGCATCGAGATGCCCAGGTCGCCCTGGACGACGTTCCCGAGCCAGGTGAAGTAGCGCACGTAGAGCGGATCGTTGAGGCCGAGGCTCTCCTTGATCCGGTCGATGTCCTCTTGACTCGTGCGCGGGTTGAACTCGAGGTTCGAGACCGGGCTGCCGGGGACGGCGTTGGCGAGGAGAAACGTGATCAGGGTAATCCCGATGAGGAGTGGGATGACCTGGAGGAGTCTCCGGATTATGTACCTTGTCATAACGATTGCCCTTCACGTCGTGGCCAGCACGCGCTATGCGCTGGGGATCGGCCGCGTGCCGGATCTGACAAGTTCTTATGGAAAGAGTCTAGCCGACCCGGACGCCTTGCGGATAGAGGCGAGGGCGCTGCCATATTGGCAGCGCCCTCGACATGTGCCGTCTTAGGAGTCGATCCACCAGGTTTCGAGATTGAACCAGCGGTTGACTGCGTTCGGGAAGACGTTGTGGGCACGGGCGTTGACGCCGCGGATGCCCTGCGGGAAGTCGAGGACCGGCATCGGCAGATCCTCGAGCAGGACGTTCTGGAACTCCGTGTAGAGCTCGACGCGGCGATCCTGTTCGAGCTCGCTCAGAGCCTCGTCTAGTAAGGCGTCGACATCGGGGTTGGAGTACTTCACGATGTTGAAGCCGAGCGGGTAGGAGTCCGTGTGCCACATCGGAGACTGATCCGGCGGCACGCTCCAGTTGAAGCCGATCAGGAAGGCTTCGAAGTCGAAGGTCTCGGTGATCCGTTCGACGAGCGCTGGGAAGGGCTCGAGCTGCGGGGTCATCTCGACGCCGATCTCGGCCCACTGTTGCTGCATGATCGTCAGGTACTGCTCGCGGACGGTGTTGCCGGCGTTGGTGTACATCGTGAAGGCCAGGCGCGTGCCATCCTTCTCGCGGATGCCGTCGCCGCCTTCGGTCCAGCCTGCGCTATCGAGCATCTCGCGGGCCAGGTCCGGATCGTATCCAAAGCGCAAGGACTCGTCGATGCCGTCCGGGTTGTAGGCCCAGCTGAGGACGGGGAAGGTGCCGACGGCGACCTCGCCATAGCCGAAGCGGATCGCCTCGATCATCGCCTCGCGGTCGAGCGCATAGAAGAGCGCATGGCGCACTTCCGATTCCTGGAAGAGCGTGCTCTTCTCGGTGTCGAGCTGGGTGCCATAGAAGGTGAAGCTCAACGTCGGGTACTCGTGGATCGTGACGTCGTCACTGCCCTCAAACTCAACAACGCCAGCCTCGTTGACGGCTCCGTAGTCGACCTCGCCGGTCTTGAGCTGCTGAACGAGCGTGGCCTGGTCAGCGACATTGACGTAGATGTAGCTGTCGAGGTTCGGCGCGCCATCCCAGTAGTCCGGGTTGGCGACGACCGTGACGCGGTCCTCGACGAGCCACTCCTCGAACATGAAGGGGCCGGTGCCGACAACGCGCGAGGGATCCTCGCCGGTCGCGCCGCCGTCGGTGGCGTGGTCGGCCGGCGCAACGTCGGCCCAGACGTGCTCGGCAACGATGCCGTAGATGCAGAGGTCGAGCGCGAAGTCGGGGTTGATCTGCATCGCCTGGAAGACGACGGTGAGATCGTCGGCGGCCTCGACGCTCTCGATCTTGCTGGTGAAGTCGGAGAAGCGCGGCGAGTTGGTCTCTTCAGTCATGTGGAGGTTGTAGGTGAAGACGACATCGTTGGCAGTCATCGGCGTGCCGTCGTGCCACATGACACCGTCGTTCAGATTGAAGGTCCAGGTCAGACCATCCTCGGAGACCGACCAGGACTCGGCGAGCGAGCCAACCGGCTCAAGGGTGTCGGGATGCGCTTCGACGAGCGACTCGAAGATGAAGCTGTGGATGTTCGAGCTGGCGGTGTCGTTGGACATGACCGGGCTAAGGGTGCTGATATCGGAGATACCGCCCTCGATCAGGACGCCGCCGGTGCTGCCGGCATCTTCAATGTCGTAGCCCATGAGGCGGTCGCCGCCGTCCCAGGACTGGCCAGCGCCGGACTCGGCTTCGGTCGGCTCTTCTTCGTCCTCAGTCGGCTCTTCCTCAGCTTCGGTGGGTTCTTCCTCTGCCTCGGTCGGCTCTTCTTCAGCCTCTGTGGGCTCCTCTTCGGCCTCGGTCGGCTCTTCCTCAGCTTCGGTGGGGTCGCCGCCGGAGGCTTCGGGCGTGTTGGTGGGATCGTCGCTGGTATCGTCGTCGTCATCATCGTCGTCATCGCCACAGGCGGCAAGCAGGCCGGCGATGAGCGGGGCGCTGAGCCCGAGCGCGAGCCCGCGGCGCAACACCTGGCGACGATTCAACTCGCCGGTTAATGCGGCAAGCCTCAAGTCCTCAAAGGACGCGTGTTCCTTCGTCATATCTACATCTCCTCACATGTAGGGGAATTGTGCGGATGCGCCGCTCGTTGGATGTGCGGTTCATCCCCCTGAGAACCGGAATCGCGGCACACAACCGGTAGCCACTCAACCGAGATATTATCAGATTGTGATGAGAATGGGCAGGAAATAACGACGAACGCACATGCCCGAACGTTCGTTCTACGTTAACTGTCTGCCGTATAGGCGGTCACTATTCGTACTGGTTTGCCAACGATAGCCGATGCGACTAGCGCCGCGCCAGCTTCCGGCTATTCGATCCGGCTCATCCAGGTGCCGCGCTGCCAGCCGCGAGCGTCGAGTTCCTTGAGATATGGCACGACATGGGCTACCAGCGCGTTGACGATGGCTTCTCCCTCTGCAGCGCTGGCTTTGGTGGCGTCACCGGAGTAGCCGAGCGGCACCGTGCCGTCGAAGGTGTCGATTAGTTCGACAGGCAGATCGGTGAACTGGATCGGTTGAGCCGTCGCGTTCTCGGGCCAGGCTGTGTCGGGCGCAGCGTAGAGGGCCATCGACAGCTCGGACTGGCCGGCGTGGTCGCCGTCGATCTCCCAATCCGGCGCGAGCAAGCGCGCCGATGTGCCCTGCCAACCCTTGAAAATCGCGACGTTCATGCCGTGTTCCTGGGACAATATGCGCGCTGCCGCTTCCGCCGGCGCGGGGTTGCCATCGTGTGTCGAGACGATGACGAGCTTCGTGATCCCGTGGTGCAGTAGCGACTCGGCAATGTCCTTGATGACCAGCATCAGCGTGTCCGGCCGGATCGATAGCGTCCACTTCCAGGGCAGGTGATGGTGGCTGACGGCGACGGCGATGGGCGGCAACACCACCGCGCCGCCGAGCTCGCGCGCGAACGCTTCGGCGATCGTCTCAGCGACGATGGTGTCGGTTCCGTAGGGCAGGTGTGGCCCGTGGTATTCCGTCGCCCCGATTGGCAGGAAGGCCTTGTCGTAGGCGTCGCTGTCGACGATCTCGCCGCTCATGTGCGCGAGCCGCACCTCCGGCTCGCTTGCTCGTTTCGGCACGCTGTTCCCCCTTTGCGCCTATACCCACGTTGCCGGCGATTGTACCCGCGAATGTACCCCGTGCAGCGGCATACACATTTGGCTCATTGGAGCAGGACTGCGCGCCGAGGCTCTATGGCCCCGTTCAGCTGTCGAGTCATTGGTGTGAACTCTTGCGTCAACGTAGTCACTAATGTATTGACAGTTAACAACACATCATGAGACGATGCGTTTCAGTTATCGCAACAGCGTATCAATAGCTGAAACGAGGCCGCTTGAGCAGGGCTGTCGACCGGGTAACGGCGATCCTGAGCGCTCTGGCTACGCAGCAGGAGCCATCCAGTCTCTCCGATATCTCGGGCGCTACGGGACTGGACAAAAGCACGCTCTACCGCTTCCTCCAGGCCTGTGAACGCAATCAGCTGGTGCGGCGCGATCCTGAGCGGCGGCGCTACACCCTCGGCTACCGGATCATCGACTGGAGTGGTCGGGCCATTGACGCCATCGACGTCGCGCGTCTGGCGACGCCGGCGCTCAATCGCCTCAATGAGGAGACACGGGAAACGGTCGCGCTCTACATGCGCGAGGGCAGTATGCGGACGGCCGTAGTCGTGCGGAACTCCCCGCGCACGACGGTCGTGTCCCGCCGGTTGGGGAGCACGGCTCCGCTGGCGCTCGGCGCTGCCGGCAAGGCGATTCTGGGGTTCCTCGATGAGTCAGAGATCGACGTGGTGCTCGTTGGTGACAGTTCGCTGTCGGCCGAAACCCGTGAGCGCATCCGACAAGAGCTCTCGGCAGTCCGCGTGAGCGGTTATGCCAGGTCGATGCGCGAGCTGTCGGACCATGCCTGGTCCGTGGCCGCGCCGGTCTTCGGACAGCGCGGCGAACCGGTCGGGTCGATTGGTATTTCGGCGCCAGGTCACCGCCACTGTGAGACGAGCGAGGCGCATTTCGCCCAACTTGTGCGAGCGGCAGCGGCGGAGGTGACGCGGCTTGCAGGCGGATCGCTTGAGCGCGTCGCGACGGCCGCACAGACCGAGTAACAGGGGATACGAAAGAGGAAGGATGTGAGGGCTGCGGTGAGCGAGCAACAACAGGTCGGTTTCGTCTACGACGATCGCTACTTGCAACACAATCCGGGGTTACAGCGGCTCTGGAGCACGGATAGTGACCTCCCATTCGTCGAGCCGACTATTCACCCTTCCAACTACCGGCTGGTCATGCGCACCAAGCACCTCCTGGATTTCAGCGGGCTGATTGAGTCGCTGTCCCGCGTCGCTCCGTACATGGCCACGGTGGATGACATTGCGCGCTACCACACGCGGGAGTACATCGAGCGCGTCCAGCGAATATGCGCGGACGGCGGCGGCGATACCGGCGAGGGCGCGCCGGCGGCGGCGGATTCCTACCCCATCGCTTTGCTAGCCGCCGGTGGGGCGATGGCGGCAGTCGACGCCGTCGTCTCCGGCGAGGTGCGGCGCGCATTCGCAAATATCCGGCCACCAGGGCATCACGCGATGCAGGACAAGGGCATGGGCTTCTGCATCTTCAACAACGTCGTCATCGCCGCCCGCCATGCCCAGGCCAGCCACGGCATCGAGCGCGTGATGGTGCTCGACTGGGATGTCCATGATGGCAACGGCACACAGGACGCCTTCTACGACGATCCGACTGCGCTCTTCTTCTCCCTGCACCAGGACCGGCTCTACCCGGCGGAATTTGGCCTGCTCGATCAGGTAGGCGAGGGCGAAGGGGCCGGTTACACGGTCAATCTGCCATTGCCTCCTGGTAGTGGCGACGCCGCCTACCTCGCGGCAATCGAGAATGTCGTTATGCCTATCGCCGACGCGTTCGAGCCGCAGCTCGTGCTCGTCTCAGCCGGGCAGGACGCCAGCACGGCCGATCCGCTCGGCCGTATGTGCTTGACGACCGAAGGCTACCGCCGCATGACCGCCCGGATGATCGAGATAGCCGAGAAGCACGCCGATGGTCACCTTGTCATCGTCCAGGAGGGCGGCTACAGCGAGACCTACGCGCCCTACTGCACGCTGGCGATTATCGAAGCGCTGGTCGGCGAACGGACCGGGATCGCCGAACCGCTGCCGCTCGACGGCCTGCGCCTGCAACCGCAGTACGGGCACGTCGGCGCATCTGGGGAGGAGGCCATCGCTGCGATACGCGCGCAGTACGCGAGCTACTGGCCGGGGTTGGGATAGCTGGCTCGGGTGACACAGCACGCCGGGCCTGCGGGGATGAGCGTGGCGCGGCGCAATCGAGGAGGAATGGATATGCACGCTGACGAGGAACGCAAGCTGGACGGATTGCTGTCGCGCAGACGCTTGCTGCAGCTGAGCGCAGCCGGATTTGGCGCGTCGCTGTTGAGCGGCCTGCTCGCCGCCTGTGGCGGGGATGATGACGACGACGATGACGACACCGACAGCGGAGACTCTGGAACCGGAGACGACGCGACCGAGGTCTCCGGCGGGTCTGATGACGCTGGCGGTGATAGCGGCGACGCAGGCGATCCCAAAGCCGGCGGAACGCTCGTCTGGGGCATGGGCGGCGACGCCGACGCGCTCGACCCACATACGACCAACGCCTGGGCCGCCTGGCGGCAATCGACCATGATGTACGAGAGCCTCGTCCGCAAGGATTTGCTCACCGATGAGATTCCGGTGCCGGTCGTGCCGCAGCTCGCTGAGAGTTGGGAGGTATCCGACGACGGGCGCACCTGGAGCTTCGCGCTCCGTCAGGGTGTCACCTTCCACGATGGCACCGACTTCAACGCCGACGCCGTCATGGCGAACTATGAGCGTATGTCGGTCGAAGACTCGCCCTATTACTACGCCAGCGCCTGGCACGGCCGCTTCGCCTTCCAATATGCCGAGGCCGTCGAAGCGCCGGACGAGTTCACCTGGCGGATAACCCACGATCAGCCGGTCGGCGAGTTCCTCTCGACAATGGGCGACTACTACTGGTTCGGGATTGCCAGCCCGACGCAGATCGAGGAAGTCGGCACAGAGAACCTTGCGTCGAGTCCATCCGGGACTGGTCCGTTCCGCTTTGTCGAGCGTGTCGAGGGACAGCGCACTGAGTTCGAGCGCAACGAGGACTACTGGGGCGAGAAGGCGTACCTCGACCGTTTGATCGTGCGTCCGATTCTCGAAGACCAGGCGCGCGTCGTCGCGTTGCAGACGGGCGAGATCGACCTGATGAGCGACCCGCCGCCGGATGTTATCGAGAGCCTCGTCAACGATGGCTATGCGATGTCCCAGGGGCTCACGCCACAGGTTGCCTTCTACCGTTTCCAGTTCCGCAACGAGTATGGCGGCAACCAGCTGGTGCGCCAGGCGGTGCAATGGGCGATTGACCGCGAGGCGATCGCCCGCGATCTCTTCCGGGACACGGTCATACCGGCGTATGGCCTGCTATCGCCGGGCGCGCCGGCTTATGACCCGGAGTGGGCGCCATATAGCTACGATCCGGACAGAGCCCGCGAGCTGCTGGCCGAGGCTGGCTACCCGGATGGCTTCTCGACGAAGCTGCTGGCAGCGCCGACGGCTTCCGGATGGCCGCAGGCGGGCGCGGTTGCTCAATTCATCAAGGACAATCTGGCTGACGTTGGCATTGATCTGGAGCTTGAGCTGACCGAGTGGGTGACCTACCTCGGGATCGAGTTCCGGGAGCGCACGGACGCGCTGCTGTGGGGCACGGCCTGGGGTATGCCGACCAACTTCTTCCTCAATATCCAGGCGGAGTCGCGCTATCGCTCGGAGGCCGATCCGGGGGACCAGGGCTATACCAACGTCGAGAATCCCAACGAGGCGCTGGATGAATTGCTCATCGCCGGCTCCCAGGCGACGGACCCCGCCGAAGCCAACGACCTCTACCGGCAGGCGAACGAGCTGATGTGTGTCGAGGACGCTGCCTTCCTGTCGTTGAACCACGATAAGCTGCCGCACCTGATGCGGCCCGAGGTCAAAGGGTTTTTCCATTCGGTCAACGTCAACTACGACATGTCGAAAGTCTGGCTGGACGAGTAGCCGGGAGCTTGCCTCCGGCGGCGTCCACGCAGGCGTCGCCGGGGGTATGGGAAGCCAGGGAGCATGGTTCGCTACGTCATTCGACGCCTCATCGCCACAGTCGGCGTGCTCTGGGGCGTGTCGATCCTCATCTTCGCCATCTTGCAGTTCACTCCGGGCGATGCCGCTCGCGCGCAGCTGCCGTCGAGCGCGCCGGAGGAAGAGGTGCAGCGGCTGCGCGAGTCGCTGGGTCTCGATGAGCCGATTCCCGTCCAGTATTCGATCTGGCTCCAGAACGTGCTCCAGGGTGATTTCGGGCGCTCCTACCAGCACCGCATCAGCGCCTTCGGCATCGTCAAGGACCGCTTCCCCAATACGATGATTCTCGCGACGTCGGCACTGGTCGTCTCAGTTGTTGTTGGGCTGGTCATCGGCGTTGTCGCCGGCACGCGGCCAAACACGTTGACGGACCGTGCGGCGATTCTCACCGGCATCGTCGGAGCGAGCTTGCCATCGTTCTGGGTCGGGATCATGCTGCTCATCATCTTCTCGCTGAAGCTAGGCTGGTTCCCGGCCGTCGGCATGTATGACGTGCGGGGTGACGGCGGGCTCGTCGATCTCGCACACCACCTCGTCCTGCCGACGATCACTGCCGCTGCCGTGCCCGCCGCCGTGATCGCCCGCCAAGTGCGCTCGTCGGTCCTCGAGATCATGAACCTCGACTATATCCGGACGGCGCGCTCGAAGGGCCTGCGCGAGACGACGGTCGTCGTTCGCCACGCCTTACGCAACGCCTTGCCGACCTTCATCACGATCGTCGCATTGCAGGCCGGTTATCTGCTGGGCGGCTCGCTCATCACCGAGGTCGTCTTCTCCTGGCCGGGCATGGGCCAGCAGCTCTACACGAGCGTCGGCGCGCGTGACATTCCGGTGATCATGACGATCACCCTGCTCGTTGCGCTCATCTTCACCTCGCTGAACCTTCTCGCCGACCTCTTGCAGGCGGTGCTCGACCCGCGAGTGAGGCTGACATGACGCGCATGTTCAGGATGGCTAGTTCTGGTCGAGAGGGGGGCGCATCGTGAGCGCGATGGAATCCGAAGGCAGAGTTTCCCAGGCCAAGGCGCAGCAGCTGGCGGACGAGATCGGCGGGCACCGGCAGCGCTCGCGCACTGGCTGGCGCGCGGTGACACACCGCTTCAGTCAGGACAAAGGCGCGCTGGCGGGCGCGATTGTTCTGGCGCTCATCGTGCTCGCGGCCATCTTCGCGCCGCTCGTCGCGCCCTACGATCCGATCGAGTCGGACTCGACGCTGCGGCTGGAGCCCATGGGCACCGAAGGGCATATTCTCGGGTTGGACTTCCAGGGCCGCGATATGTTGAGCCGGATGATCTGGGGCGGACGTGTGTCTCTGCCGAATGCTGTCATCCCGGTCATCATCGCCGGCTTCATCAGCCTGTTTCTTGGGCTGGTCGCCGGTTATGCCGGTGGGCTGCTGGACTCCGCGATCATGCGTAGCGTCGATGTGTTGCTGGCGCTGCCGAGCGTCATCCTCGCCGTCGCCATCGCCGCCGCGATGGGGCCAAGCTCGCGCTCGGTCATCCTCGCAACGACGCTCGTGATCGTTGCGCCGCTGACGCGCATGACCTACAGCGCGACGCGCGAGCAGGCGGAGTCGGAGTACGTGACGGCGGCGCGGGCGATCGGTGTGCCCTTCAACCGGATATTGAGCAGGCACTTGTTGCCGAATGTCTTTGCGCCGGTGCTGGTTTACGCGACAACGATCATCGGGCTGCTGGTGGTCTTCACCGCGAGCCTGAGCTTCCTCGGGCTGGGTGTTTCGCCACCGACGGCGGAGTGGGGCTTGATGGTCGACGAGGGGCGGCGGGTGCTAAGCGTCGCGCCGCACATCGCCTCGTTGCCGGGCGTGATGATCGCGATCACCGCCTTGAGCTTCAACCTGATCGGCGACGGCCTGCGCTACGCGCTCGACCCGCGCCAGCAGAACACCTGACGTGCTATTCGCGCCTGACACCGAGGCGGCGGGCTTCGTTCATCATCAGTTCGGAGATGCGCGTGCTAAGGCCGTCAACGATGTGACTCATGTAGGAAGAAACGACAGGGCACGTTGGTACTCCTCATCGGCGAGACCTTGTCGCTCTCGTATGCGGCATCGCAGCGGCCCACGATGGACGCGGTCAGGTCACGCTTCCGATGAGCGCTGGTGTTTCGGCGCCAAAGTTACAGTACAGCGGGTCTGGCGTTACGCGCAGAGCGCCGGTGTAGCGGCTCCAGCAGACCAGCAGCCCGCCGTCGTCGGGAATGACGTGGCTAGTGCGCGGCGGCGCGCACCTTCCGCGACGTGCGTAGCTCAACTGACCGGTATACGGATTGACACAGAAGCTCAGAGCGTAGGGGCTCGGCAGGTTGATCTGCCAGGCGCTGCCTGCGCACTGGCCAGAGTATGAGCTGCTGACGTTTCCGGTGTACAAGTTGATGCAGAGGGTGGATAGCTCCACTGGGGATATGGCTTCGACGCTGCCGCGGTCGCAGTCGATCCCCTGAGGGCGCGAGACGCCGCGCTGATCGGTTGACGTGATGCACGTGCCAGAGTCGACGGCGGCTGAGGACTGGAACGGTTGGTGGGTTTGCGTCGGTCCGCCGTAGTCACCGAGCGGAGCGAGACTGGCGGCGGTATTGGCCAGATCGTTCGCCGCACCAAGGTTGCAGGAGCCGTCATCGCTGAGATTGTAGTCCTGCGAAACGATCGCGCCGGAACAGTTTCCTCCGCTAGTGCTGTTCGCGATGATCGTCTGTTTCGGTCTGACGTTGCCACCCTCTACAAACACCGCGCCACCTAGATTGTCTGCGCTGTTGTTGCTCAGCGTGCTATTGATGAGCGTGAATTCTCGATCAGGGGCGTTGTAGATCGCGCCGCCGTTGTCGCTAGCGTGGTTGCCGCTGAAGGTCGTGTTGGTAGCCGTCACGGCAACGATCCTGGCGTAGACGCCGCCGCCATCGGCATACGCGACATTGTTGCTCAACGTGCTCTCGGCGATCGTTATCCGGGAGCCACTTTGCTTGTAGATGCCTCCTCCCAGATTGGCCATGTTGCCGTCAATCGTCGTCTTTGTGATCGTCGGCGTGCCGCCGATGATGTACACCCCTCCGCCGCGGTCGCCAGCACTGTTGTCGCTGATCAGGCTCTCGGTGATTGTCTGCGCACCACTAGAGGTGTACAACCCGCCGCCAGAGACGAGCGCTGAATTGTCGCTGATGTTGCTGTCAGTGATTGTCAGTGCTGTGCTGGCGCGCGTGTATATCCCGCCACCGTCGTCGGCGGTGTTGCCAGTGATCGTGCTTTCAATGATCGTCAAGGTAACCGCAGACGTCCGTATCCCGCCACCCTCGTCGGCGGTGTTGTCGGTGATCGTGCTTTGAACGACCGTTAGCGTGCCACCAGAGGCCCATATCCCGCCACCCTCGGCAGCCGCGGCGCTGTCGGTGATGATGGTATCGGTGACGGTGACCAGGCCCCTGTCGCTATAGATTGCGCCGCCTTCGCCCGGGTCCTCAGCCCCGACGCCATTGCCGCCGGTCAGTGTGATCCGCCTCAGGTCGAGTGACACGTCCTCATTGATGTAGAAGATGCGCGTCTGTCCCTGGCCGTCGAGCGTGATCTGGCCACCGCCATTGACCTGGGTGTTGGCCCCGATGACCTTCTCGCTGGTCAGTGGGATCGTCGCAGCGCCGCCACAATTGAAGGTCACCAGCCCGCCACCCGCGAGGGCCGCGTCCAGCGCCGCCTCGGTGCAGCTGGCTGCGTTGCCGGTGCCGACGACACCAGCGGCTGAGACTGAACTGACTGAGAGCAAGACAAGTGAGCCGGTCACAAGTAACACGGCGAACACTCCGCGAACAACCGCCACCATGAGCACACCCCTCGATAGGACCTGCAATAGTTTGATCAATCATAGACGAGATTCGCAGGTGTTCGAGGCGGCTGGTCATGGATGCAGCGGTCGCGATACCCGGCGGCGCGTCTCGTTCTCGCAACCAACGTCTCCCGGGGGAGTGACGGCCATAGGTAGCGAGACGCGCCACCGGCACGTCTCTACCTTGTGGGACGTGTTGCCAGTGGGTAGCAGGTGCTAGGAACTGGTGTCGAAGAGGTTGCTCAACACGGGGCTGTCGAATTCGCTGGCGAGGATGTCCATGTAGACGACGTCGCGGAAGTGGCCGCCGAAGAGGAAGGCCTCGCGGCGGCGGCCGATCTCGCGGAAGCCGAGCTTCTCGTAGACCCGCAGCCCGGCGGCGTTGTAGTCGACGGCAGTGAGCATAACGCTACGCAATCCCAGCGCGCTGAAGGCGTAGTCGAGGACCAGCCCGGCTGTCTCGGTGCCGTAGCCGCGGCCGCGGAAGTTGCTCTCGGCAATCGTGATGCTGAGTTCTGCGGTGCGGTTGCGGAAGTCGACGCCCATCAGACCGCTGATCCCGATCGGCTGCATCTGCTCGCGCTCGTAGACGGTGAAGGGCAGGCGTTCAGCGCCGGTGCGGACGCGCTCGAACCAGCGCCGCATGATTTCTGCGGTCATGGGCATCGGGGTCTGGATGTGGGTCCGGATGACTTCCCAGTCATTCTCCCACCGCTCGTAGAGCGGCAGCAGATCCTCGCGGATCGGCCCCAGCGCCACGCGCTCGCCGGTGATGTTAATGATGGGTCGACCGTGCTCGTCCATGCCGGCAAGGATAACCGACCGGAAGCGCCGTGGTTCAGGCTATTGCCGCTGCAATCAACCCAGCCAGGGTCAGACCCGGAATGACGTTGATGAGCAGTACCCAGGCGTAGACCTCACCCTCAGGGCGCGTGAGCCAGGTCAGCCTGCCGGAGTCCGCGTCACGGGCGGTAATCTCGATGTAGATGTTCAGTGAGCCTCCGCCCGAGGTTGGCGGGTGACCGCGTTCGCTCACGGCGAAAGCGCTCACGCTCATGATCGCAATCGCCAGCAGGATCACCAGCGACGTCATCCACGGCCAATCCCAGCCTGCATCGGCCGCCACCGCCAGCACCGCACAGACGACCGTGAGCGCGCCGCCGGTCAAGAGGAGCATCAGCCGCTCGCGCCACACCGAGTAGCTTCCTCTATATGCCTGGCGGGGCATAGACCAGCACCTCGCGTTGAAGCATATCGGTCAGGTAGATGCGGCCCTCGGGATCGACCGCGATGTCGCGCATCTGGAGCGGTTCACGGCTAGCGGCACGCCAGCGCGAGATGACTGCGCCGCTCCCATCGAGAATGGTCACGATGCCAGTAAACGGGTCGAGCAGGATGATCCGGCCGTCCGCGCCCACGTCCAATGTGCGCGGCGCGTCAGATTCGGCGAAGAATGCGCGCGCATCCTCGGGCGTTTCGGAGATGTGCGAGACGTAGACACCACGGCCCGCGTCGGCATCGCCTTCCCAGAGGATGTAGATGCCGTCCAGGCCGGCTGCAACATCGAGGATATCTTCGACGGCGCTGGCCTCCTCTGCGGGCCAACGTTCGAAATACTCTCCGTCGGCGCTGAAACTCCGCACCGTGCCATCGCCGTTCGCGATATAGAGACGACCGTCAGCACCCACCGCACCGGCGGCCGGACTGAAGATCGCCCGTTCACTGGCGTCAATTAGCGGATCAGTCTCGAACCGGCTGACATCACCGGTTGTCAGGTCGACGCGATGGAGCGAGAACGGGCTGGCCTCATTCGGGCCGATATACCAGAGCGCATCGCCGCCGCCAAACATCCGGCCAACAACGCCCCAGACCGGATTGATGACTTCGACACCGATTGGATAGCGTTCGGGCCGCGTACCCCCGCTGTCGTAGATCGAGATCTCACGCGACGCGATGTCCAGCACCGCAACGTCGCCGTTCGGCAGGGTGACGATGCTCGACGGGGCAGCGATATTGGCAGGGTCGCCGGCGAATTCGCGGATGACTTCGCCGTCAAGCCCGAGGAACCAGATACGCTGGCCCAGCGGATCGGCAAGCACGACACGATCCGGCACGCCCGGGAGACCTGGAGCATCCGGCGGCCCGACAGCGATCAACCCGGTTGCCGTGCGAGGTTGGGCCGCGGCGTGTCCCACAACCTCCCAGCGATCAAGCTCCTCGCCCGCTGGCGTCATGACAAGCACAGTCGTCGCATCGCCATCGCGCGGATCGTGGCTGGCTTCCTCGATCAGCAGGTACGCGCCGTCGGTGGTAAGCGCCAGGCCATCGAAGTTGCCTTCGGTTGCGAACTCAATTGGCGTTTCCCAGACTGCCGGATCGTAGCCAGCGGGATCGATCACGACAAAGCGCGCCGGTTGGCTCAGGTTGCCTCCGGCCGTTCCGGCATCGCCGCGAATGACGAGGCTGTGGAGCGCTCCGTCCGGCGCAAAGGCGAGCGACAACGGAATCCAGTCAGGTCCGCTCTCCCAGATCTCGATCAGTTCCAGATCGGCATCAAAGACGTAGATGCCGAAGGGTTGTTGATCGGGCCCGCTGACTGTGTTGAAGGAGCCAACGGCGGCATAAAGCCGCCCATTGGGACCGGCAACGAGGTCGAAGAGCGTCAGCGCTGGATCGCCGAAGGTTTGTTGTGCGAGGAGCTCACCATCCTCGCTGTAGCGGGCGATGCCGTTGATGATCTCGATACCCGCGTAGAACGATGTCTGGCTAACGGCCACCTGCTCGGCCGGCACTGCGGCCCACTCGTCGTTGAAGGGACTCTGGACCATCGTCGGCCAGCTGGTCATGAGATCAAGTGCCGGTGAGTAGATCTGAATCTCCCGGCGACCGGCATCGGCGACAACGAGGCGGCCGTCCGCGAGCATCTGCACGTCCATAGGCGCCTGCGGGATCAATGGCTGTCCTAGCGTTGCCACCAGCTCATAGGCAACGCCCTGCGGCTCGAACGTGGGGAGTGCCTCGGCCGCCGTCGGTGTCGCGTCGAACTCGAGCACCGGGACCTGCGAGGCAACGGGGACAGCGGTGGAAGTTGGGCGAATAGCGCTGGGGGCTGCTGGCGTGGCCGCCAACGCCGTGCTCGTTGCGCCGGGTTCTGTGACCATTGCTGTCGGCTCATCCCGGGTTGCCGTAGCCACAGCCGTCGCCGTCGGGCCTGCGTCGTTGCCGTTCAGGCAGCCGGTCAGTGTTGCCAGCAGGGCCAATAGCGCCAACGAACTCCGTGTCCGACTCATTGCAAGCTCCGTTGCAGTTCTCATCTTGCCAATGACGGTACAACGGGCGACTTACGAATTGGTAGCGAAACGTGTGTGTCTCCATCTGTAGGACCGACTCTCTTCTACACTTGCGATAGAGAAGAGTGGAGGCAAGCGGCATGACAGGGAATGATCGAAACTGGGACTACATCATCGTCGGTGGGGGTGCGGCAGGCTGCGTGCTGGCGGCGCGACTGAGCGAGGATCGCGACGCGACGGTGTTGTTGATCGAAGCCGGTCCGGACTATGGCGAGCGGCATGACGATTGGCCTGAGGAGATCCTGAATCCCGCCTATCTCTGGGAGGATTCGCACCCCTGGGGCTACCACAACGCGTCGGGGCCGACCGGCTATCAGGTGCACCTGCCGCGTGGAAAGGTGCTCGGTGGCTCATCGACGATCAACGCCTGCGTCTGGCTGCGCGGCTCGGCGGTCGACTACGACCAGTGGGAAGCATGGAACAACCCAGGCTGGAGCTTCGACAGTCTGCTGCCGGCCTTCAAGCAGGCAGAGGCGGACCCGTTGGCAACGGAGAACGATCTGCACGGCTCGGATGGACCGGTCCCCGTGGAACGGGTGTCCGACGAGCAGATGACGGCGCTCGAACGATCAATGTTCGCCACGGCCGACGAGCTCGGCTTCGACCGTGTCCCAGATATGAACGGTGACCGCAGCCAGCAGCCCGGCATTGGCCAGGTGCCGCGCAACGTCGCCGAAGGTGTCCGGATGAGCGGCGCGTTTACCTACCTTGAACCGGCCAGGAGCCGCGAGAACCTGACGATCATGACCGATACGCTGGTCGACCGGGTGCTCTTCGATGGCATGCGGGCGACCGGTATCCGAACTGCGGACGGTCGCGAGCTTCCGGCCCGCGAGGTGATCCTGGCGGCGGGAGCCTACAACTCACCGGCGATCCTGATGCGTTCCGGTGTCGGACCGGGAAGCCAGTTGCGCGAGCTTGGAATAGAAGTCACGCGTGACCTGCCCGGTGTCGGCGAGCATCTGATGGACCACCCGGCCGCGCGGGGCGTCAATCGCTTCTATGTCATGCAGGACCAGGACGCGCCGGGCGACCACGACACGATCATCTTCGCCCGCCCGGTGATCTTCGCGCGTTCGAACCAGATCGACGAGGAGATCGACCTGCATCTCTACCCGATCCAGATCTACAGTGCGGAGCTGGGCGCGTGGGTCTTCCGCTTGACGCCGAGCTTGCAGTGGTCGCGTTCGACGGGCCGGGTCCGGCTGACCTCAGCCGACCCCGAAGCGACGCTGGACATCGACCACAACTATCTCAGCGAGCCGGCCGACCTCGAAGCGCTCTGCGACGGCGTCGAGCTCTCGGAGCTCATCACAACGACGCCACCGCTGGCGGGGCGGCTGGAGACCGTCCCCGGCCACAAGTTCGAGTGGCAGAGCCGTGACGAGCTACGCGAATTCGTCAAGGCGCGGGCCGTGACGTCGTACCATCCCTCCTCGACCTGCCGGATGGGGCCGGAGAGCGACCCGACCACCGTCGTCGATCACCTGGGCCTCGTTCACGGTTTGACGGGGCTACGGGTCGTCGACGCCTCGATCTTTCCCTGGGGCCCGCGTTGCAATCTGCACTTCCCGACGATTGCTGCCGCGGAACATATTTCGACTCGGATACGTCAGAGTTAATGAAAGCGAACGAGACCGCGGCACGCTTGCGGTTCTGTTGACGAAGACTTGACCACGTGGCGTGTCGTTCCAATTGGAAGGACTCGCCACGATGCATCGACGACTCATCTACTTACTCCTAGTTGCCCTCCTCATCATCGCTGCTTGTGGAGGCGGAGACGACAAGGCGGACGACAGCAGATCGGCAACGGAGCCGGAGACGCCACAGGAGTTCATCGATGCGCTCGACGCGGCGCTGACAAGCGGCGATCAGGTTGTCCACATGACCGTAGACATCAGCGGCCAGGAGGCCGGAGAGGCATCCGCGCCCTACTCGACCGACGAGATCTGGATCTATGGCTCTGAGGAGCGGATGCGTGACCACTTCCAGATTGACGTGAACGGGGCTGGCGAGAAGACACCGCAGACTATCTACCTGAGCCAAGGAAGCCGCCTCTACAGTCGCTCGATGAACGGGCAGGTGCGTGCTAGTGATTTCGCTGAGATGCAGGTGGCGCGCCCCTGCCCACGCGTCGAGCCGACGGTAGTTTCCCACTATGTCACCGGCATCTTCTGCGCTGTCTTCACTCCGCAGGAATACGAGGTCAACGAGCTCGAGGCGCGGGTCGAGAGTGGGGTGGAATTTCAAGGTAAAGCTGCCATCGCGCTGGTCTACGAGGCTGACAACGAGCTAGCGGAGGGCGCGACGCCGGAGCCGGAGCGGGCGCCGGACCTGACCGTCTCGCGCTTCTACATCGACGCAGACACCAGGATGCCGCTCGGCTGGACGGTCGAGATGGAGGACGCGGTCGAGGACTTGTCGGTCCAGATAACTGCTGACTACAGCAACGAACTGGTGACCCGCGACGAGCTACCGGCCGATTTCTTCAACCCTGACTGGCTCAATGAAGCAGAGGAAACACCATGAAGCGGTTGCTCGCAGCACTATTGATCGTTTCGCTCGTCGCTACGGCCTGTATGGGCGGGGATGGTGAAGATGCCGATCCGACCGCTAGTGCAGCAGGGTCCGGAGGCGTATCAACCGCGACCGGCACTGACGCCTCATCTACTGAGAGTGTGTCCGCTACGGCAACCAGCGCGGTGGCAAGCGTCGGCGAGATGTCGCCTGCGGAGGTGTTCGCGCAGGTTGGACAGGCGCTGGTGCGGGATGGCGAGGTGTTTCACACGACGATCACGGTGACCTCGACAGCGGGGGAAGCCTATCCCGATCACGAGGGAGAGACTGGCGAGTTGTGGACCGACGAGGTCTGGGTCGATGCGGGCGAGAACGCGGCGCGTCGAACCTTCCGCAGAGCGCCCGGCAACGACGCCGACCTGACCGACGAGATGACGGTCCTGTTCGTCGACGGCACGGCCTATTTCGAGGACGACGGCGAGATCGCCGCTGAAGAGTGGCGCGCCTTCTGCCCGCCCGGCGAGCCACCGGAACTTGTCGCCTACCTGCTGGAGACGAGCTGCGAAGCCTTCGGACCGGCAGCGGAAACCGAAGAGAGTCAGCTAGTGACGGCGCGGGTTGAACCGAACGCGGAGTTCGATGGCCAGCCAGCCATAGCAATTGTCTATGAGATCACGGTCCAGCCCGCAGGCGCGCCGTCGCCGACGCCCTTTGGTCCGCCGGCTTCGACACCTGTTCCGAACGTCAATCCGCAACGCGCGATCAGCAGCTTCTACGTCGACTCCGAAACGCTGCTGCCGCTGGCCTGGGAAATCCAGAGCTACGATCACTCCAACCAGGAGATGCTGCGGCTGCTGGCAACGTTTGACAATGAGTTTGTGCCGGCGTCGGATCTGGAAGCGGGCTTCTTCGACCCGGCGGCGTTTGGCTACGTCGCGATCGATCCGCTGGCCGCGCTCGACGACCCGACCCTCGACGTGACGGTCTACTGGCTCGGTGAGCGCTTCGAGCCGGGCGGCGATCTCCCGGCCGTCGAGATCTACGAGGCGCTCGGCCCCCGGCCGGCCGGCGGAGGACCCGGCGATCAGGTGATGATCGAATACCAGCCAGTTGGTGTCGACGGGACCTCCTTTGGTTTCTATCTGCAACTGTTGACGCCTGATACATGGGAGTCGCAGGGCAGCAAGCTCGGCAGCGATCTCTGGCAGAACCCCTGTGTCGAGACTGAGGAGATTGAGGTCGATGGGGGAACTGCGACGATCTACCAGACGTACGAGCCTGCCGCGGATGGATCGCTGCCAGCCTCGGCTGACGCATGCCCCGACGGCGCGCACAACCGCTTCATGACGATTGTCGATTACGGCGACACGATGCTGACGATCAACGCGCCGCTCACTCTGCAGGCCAGTGGCCGGGGCAACGAGAGCGCATCCGATCCTTACGACAGCCTCGAAGGTATGCGCGCGATCGTAGACGGTTTGCATCCCTTTAGCCGTGCAGACTCGGAACAGGCCGGTACTGACAAGCTGCCAATGATTGAAGACGTTTACGCAGGTCTAGCCGCTACGCTTGAAGATCGGGACGGCATTCTCTACAGCACGCAGACGATGACGGGCGGAGCTGCCGGCCTGGTCAATCTGAGGGTCACGTTCCAGACGTGGGTCGATGCCCGTGAACCGGTTGCGCGGCTAGAGTTCGAGGGTGAGTACACGTCCATGGAGGAAGGAAAAACGCTCAGCGGTACCAGCCACGTCATCATCCGGGATGGCTCGGAGTATTCGACGAGCGAGGGCGAGGTGGGACAGGATGAGCCGCGAGCGGTGGAGGCTGAGGGGTGTTATGGCCAGCCAGAGGCCATCGCGGTCGTCATTGGCTGTCCAGGGCCGACTGAAACCTCGACGACATCGGTCGAGTGGGGCACACAGGATGGTCAGCCTGTGCTAGTGCTCGTTACCGCAGGCGAGACCCGCGGATCGGACGAAGTCACGTCCTTCCTGCGCCGTGTGTATGTTGATCCAGACACGTTCCTGCCGCTTTTCTCGGAAGAAGAAGGCGTCTTTGATACTGGCGACGGCGTCTTGGAGTTCATCGTCTTCGAGTATGAGCACGAGTTCGTCAAGCGCTCGGCGCTGCCTGAAGACTTCTTCGAGCTGACTGCGATCGGCTATACCGCGCCCGATTACGACGCGCAGATCGACGAGTACTTCGACACGCCGGTTTACTGGTTGGGCGAAGCGTTCGCGCCGGGCGGCTCGCTGCCGACGCTGACGCTCTCGGGTGTTCAGGACGACTACTCCAGTCCCGCGAATTTCCCGAACTACGATGGCTTCATCTACTACGCGCAGGCTGACAACCAGCATGGACCACCAGTTCTGGCCCTCGAGATCTGGTTGGCTGATGAGTGGTTCCGGGAAGATGGCGGCTCGATCACACTGGATGCGTTGACAAGCTGGCCGTGCAACGCCCACGAATCGCTCGCGGCGCCCGAGGGCTCGACGGCGACGCTCTACTGGTGGGTCGAGCAGGATTTCGGGCCGGATGCCGTAGTGCCGGAAGGCTCGCCCGGTTGCGACGTGCCGGGGAGCGTGCGTTACACCGCCATCGTCGAGTTCCCGGACACCGTTGTCGTAATCGACGCCGCTGGCAGCTCCAGTCCGCGCGACAGCTATCAACCCAGCCCTTACAACAGCGCCGAGGGAATGCGGGCGGTCGTTGAGGGGCTTGAGCGACGGTAGGTCGGCACGGTGAGTACGTCCGCAGGTGGTTGTGGGATCGGAGTGTGCTGCTGTCGTCGCAAGGCGAAGTCTCCGGTGTCAAACGGGCCGTATGGTCTGGTATGCGCACCGTGAACAGGACATTCAGGAACCATCACTACGTCATCCTGACCGCACGCGGGTACCCGGCCTCCGGTCAGGATGACGTGGTTGATGTGGTTCGTCGCCGCGCATACACCACACGGTCCTAACAGAACTATCGTTCCGCAGCGCTGGTGCTGCTACCAGGCGGCGATCTGCGTGGAGTGGCCGGGATCGTGTGGCGTTCTCCATTTGAGGGACATATCAGGGAACAGGAACTGGAGGGTGTGTGGAGGGTTCAGCGGATACGGCGAAAGGGTGGCTCGAGAAGCTGGTTGATGGGCTGGTGGAGAAGGGTGCGATCCAGTCAGCGACGGTGGAGGGGGCGTTTCGGCGGGTGGCGAGGCATCACTTTCTGCCGGATGCGCCGTTGGAGCAGGTCTATGGCGACAACGCGGTGACGACGAAGGTCGGAGCTGCGGGGCAAGCGCTGAGCTCCTCGACTCAGCCGTCGATCATGGCCGGGATGCTGGAGCAACTACAACTCAAAGCGGGGCAGCGGGTGCTCGAGATCGGGGCGGGAACGGGCTACAACGCGGCCTTGATGGCCGAGATCGTCGGCCCGCAGGGGGCGGTCGTCACGCTTGATGTCGATGAGGACATTGTGGCTGGCGCGCGGGCGCATCTGGCAGCGTCAGGGCATACGGCGGTGCAGGTCGTGCGGAGGGATGGCGCGTTGGGCTATGCGGAGGCGGGACCCTATGACGGCATCATCCTGACGGTCGGCGCGCCGGATATCGCGCCGGCCTGGCGGGAGCAGCTGACAGAGGGCGGGCGGATCGTGCTGCCACTGGTGCTGCGCTCGCGGCAGCGCTCAATTGCGTTCGACAAGCGCGGCGATGTGCTGACGAGCGCGTCGATCCGGAGCGGCATTGTCTTCATCCCGCTGCGCGATACGCCGGGCGCTTCGGAAAACGTCGTGCCGCTCGTCGATGACAGCTCGTTAGTGATCGAGGTGGCCGACACGGCGAGGATCGACGCCGGGGATGTGTTGCGCCTGCTGGGACTCGCCGGTTCGCGCGTCGATGCAGGCCTACGGGACGTGGGCCCGGAGGAGATTGCGGCGCTGGCGACCTGGCTGGAGCTCCACGATGCTGATTTCTGCCACTTCTTCGAACGCATCTCGGAAGGCGCTGGTGGGCGGGTGCCGAGGCTGGTCGAGTTTGATGTCTTTCGCTCGACCTTCGGCCTGTATAGCGGCGAGACGTTAGCCCTACTGCGCCGTTCGCCTGATGCTCCAGGCGAGCTTCAGGTCGTGCAGCTTGGCCCGGGCGGCAGCGTCGCCGAGCGGTTGACCAGTCATCTGGCGGCGTGGGATGCGGCAGGCAGGCCGGGCAATGAGCGGTTGCGCGTCAGAGCGTTTCCCCTGGATGTGGCGCTTAGTGACGTCGACGCCGGGTCGGCGGTGGTCGTTCGGAAGCGATCGTCGCAGTTGGTATGTGACTGGACGTAGAACTGCTATCGACTCGTAGGGATGGGGCTCGTCCCCATCCGTTGTTGGCAGGTGTCGAATGCAGGATGGGGACGAGCCCCATCCCTACGATGTTTGGACATTGCGATCCCTCGCCCCTCAATACCCTCGTTCACGGTCGATGACGTTCCGCAACGGTTCGCCGGCGATGTAGCGGCGGAGGTTGTCGGTGAAGAGGTCGACGATGTTGTCGCCGATGTAGGGCGATGAGTGGGAGTCGTGGGGGATGACGGTGATGCCGGAGGTGTCCCAGAAGGGGTGGTCGTTGGGCAGCGGCTCTTCGGCGTGGGCGTCGAGGAACGCGCCGGAGAGTTTCCCCGAGTTCAGCGCCGCCAGCAGCGGCTGTTGCTGGACGACGAGGCCGCGCGAGACGTTGATCAGGTAAGCGCCCTCCTTGATGGCGTCGAACTCGGGCGCGCCGATCATGCCGTGGGTTTCGTCGGTCAGCGGGCAGGCGATGACGAGGTAGTCGGTTTCGGCGAGAACGGTGTGGAGCTCGTCGGGGCCGACGACGGTCTCGAAGTGCTCCGTTGGCTGCGGGTTGCGGCGGACGCCGATCAGGCGCATGCGGAATGCGCCGGCCAGGCGGGCGACGGCGGAGCCGATGTGGCCGATCCCGAGGACGGTCATCGTCCTGCCGCGCAGCTCGTCGCAGTGGAGCTCTTCCCAGGTGCGAGTGGCCTGATTGTCGAGGCGTTTCTGGAGCTGTTTGGCATGGAAGAGGACGGCGGCCATGGTGCTCTCGCCGAGCGCGTCGGCGTGGACGCCGGCGGCGTTGGTCAGGGTGACGTTTTCATCAAGCAGACCGGTGCCGAGGATGTGGCTGACGCCGCTGCTGCAGGCCTGCATCCAGCGTAGGTTCGACTTCACCAGCTTGGCGAAGCCGTCGTCGGGGATCTCGTTGCGGTACCACTCGTCGTCACCGGCTTCGAGCAGCAGCACCTCGGCCCCAACCATCGGCAGGATGTTCTCGTCGAGCTCGTCGCGGGTGGTTTGGAGCAGGCGCACACGCGGCGAGACGGCTTTGATCTGCTCGATGTGGTGGTCGCGCAGCCAGCGCCCATCGGGTTCGGGGTTCTGGTAGCCGCGCGGCACGCCGGCAACGACGATGTGGATGATCGGTTCTTCCTTGGCCATGATTCCTCCGCGTTTCCGATTCGGGCTTCATCATAGCGGGGTTGGGAGGCGGACATGGTCGCGGCTAGCAATTGGTGACGCTTTTGATTCCCTGAAGGGGCATTTGACCCGAACAAGGTTGGCATCCCGAGCGAAGGGAGGGATCTAGCCGAGGTGTCGTGGCGTGTTGGGGAAGTCTGAACCGGATGACATCTCCTTTGGCGTTCAGACACACGGTCGGGAGTAGATCCATCGCTGCGCCGAGTCTTCCTCGACGTCTGTTGGATGCCTACGGGGGCCACGCATCGCGTTGCCGGTACAGGGGAAAGGCGGATGGTGGCTGCGCTAGCCGTCGGCCATGTCGTCAGTAGGACGAGGGCCGGGGTTGAAGGCGATGGTGTGGCTCTGGATAGTGTTGCCGGAGGCGTCGACGTAGCGGGTGGTGATCTCGGCTTCGGCCGCGTCCCAGCCGGGGGCGGAGGAGAAGAGGATGATGCAGCCGTCGGCGGCGGGTTCCGCGCGGTTGATCGTGCCGTCGATGTACTCGATCTCGATGGTGTGGAGGTCACTCAGTTCTCCTGATTCAGGGATCTGAACTCCGACGTAGCGGCGTCCGGCTCCGCCGCTGTCGCCGCCAAGCGGTCGGCCTTCAAGGCGCTCGCCGAAGCCGCCGCTCAAGAGGCCCCACTCCGTATTGCCGGGGTTGATGACGGCCTCGATCATGCCGCCGTAGCGGTGTCCTTCGACGTGGGCCTCGATCAGCGCGACCGTCAGGCAGCCGCCGTCCATCGATGGGTAGATCGAGGGCGCGTTGTGCCAGGTGCGCTGGCCGACGATGGTGAAGTCTTCGGGGGTGAAGT
>JAUIIK010000215.1 GCA_030431755.1 Chloroflexia bacterium | reverse complement strand
GCCCACGATGCCATTGTCCGCGCCCAGCGTGAGAGCATCAGCGTTGCTCGTCGTGATCTGCGGGTTGACGCCGCCCGTACTCGGTAGTGCCGGGCTGTCCGCTGGCACAGTCACACCCGTCATGCTCGGTATCGACATGCTCGATCCCTCGCCGACAAACAATTGGCTGGCGAGTAGGGTCAAGCCGCCCGTGTACGCACCACTGGCCAGGAAGATGTTGTCGCCCGCCTCATCGCTCGCCACGGGGTCGAAGCAGCCCGCGCCCACCAGACAGTTGAAGGGATCGCTCAGGCGGCCATCGCCGCCCGCCGTCGGGTCGTTGACATCGACGAACCAGAGCATGCCGGCGACAGTCAGGCTCACCGTCGCCGTCTGCGGATCGCCGAACCCGTTGTCGACTTCGTAGGTGAAGCTATCGCCGCCCTCGTAGCCAGGCGGCGGATCGTACTCAAAGCTCCCGTCCGGATTGAGCATCACATTGCCACCCTCGACACTGGTCAAAGTCGTCGCCGTGAAGTCCAGTTCATCCCCGGTGTCGTTGGTCAAGACGCTGAAGCCGGTGCTCGTGCTGGTGTCGATCAGCACGTTGCCCAGCACCGTCGCGCCGGTCGTTGTCGTGTAGGCGTCATCTTGCGCGTCCGGCCGCACACCGACGGCCAGCGTCACCGTCGCGTCGTCGCTGCCGGCGCTGTTCTCCAGGAGGTAGTCGAAGCTGAACTCGCCGGTGAAGCCCGTCGGTGGCACGAAGACGAAGCTGCCGTCGGCGTTGACCGTCAGCGAGCCGTCGGGCTGATCGACGATGCCGGCCGTCTCTCCGGCCGCGTTGCTTGCTACCGTCCCGCCGAGGGTGCCGCCGCCGAAGCTGACGATCTCACCGAGTGGGAAGCCCCGGTCGTCATTGCTGAGCAGGTTGTCGTCGCCGCCAGTCAAGGTTGAGTCGAGCGTCGTATTGAGCGCGGTGTGGAAGAGATCGCCAGGACTACTGTCGCCGGCCACGCTGTCACCTACAGCGGTCGGCGGTCCCTGAATCTCGATCGTGACAGTCGCGTCGTCAAAGCCGGCGGCATTCTCCAGCCGGTACATGAAGGTGAAGATTCCGGTTTGGTCAGGATTCGTCAACGAGAAGCTGCCGTTGGCGTTGACCTGAAGATCACCGCCGGCCAGCCCGTCGACAACGCTGGCGCCGGCGGCGTGGGTTGTCGCAACCGCAACGCCGAAGCTGTCGATACCGGTAATCGGCGAACCACGGTCGTCGTTGTCGAGGAGGTCGTCGGGATCGCTGCTCATCACCGTTAGTGTCGTGTTGACCGTCATCGTGTAGGGACCATCATCGACGGCGTCCGGCGGGCGCTGGACCTCGATGGTGACGGTTGCCTCATCGCTGTCGGCGTCGTTCTCGAGGCGGTACACGAAGGTGTACTGGCCGCCGGTGTCGGGCGTGGTCAAGCTGAAGGAGCCATCGGCATTGACAACCAGCGTGCCCCCGGCCAGGCCAACACTATCGCCGGCGGCATTGGTCGTGGCGTCGCCGGGCAACGAGCCACCACCGAAAGAGACGATCTCAGCCTCGGGAAAGCCCAGGAGGTCGTTGTCGAGCAGATCATTGGCGTCAGCCGTGGTAACGGTCAGTGTCTCACCTTCGAGGACCGTGTAGAGCCCGTCGTCGGTAGCCGTGGGCGCTTCCTGGACGATGATTGTGAAGGTCGCAACATCGGAGCCGGCAGCGTTGGCGAGGGTGTACTGGAAGGTATGCGTGCCGGTGACACTCGGGTTGGCCAGGGTGAAGGAGCCATCGGCGTTAACCGTCATCTGACCTCCGGCCGGGCCGAGGACGCCAACGCCGACTGGATTATCCAGCGGATCGGTCTCGCCCCAACGGAAGATCTCCGCCTCCGGCAACCCCAGGTCGTCGTTGTCGAGCAAGTCATTCGGGTCGGCCGTCGTAATCGTCAGCGTTCCGCCGACCGCGACGGTGTATGGACCATCATCGACTGCATCGGGGCTGATCTGACCAGTCACTGCCACGGTAAAAGAGCCGGCGCCGCAAGCGCCGCTAGCCGAGTAGCGCAGCTGGCCAGTGTAGAAACTGACGCAGAATGGGACGACGCCGGCATCGGGAAAGACGATGGGAATATAGGGCAGGCTGGGATTCGGATTGTAGAGCACCTGACCGGTGTAGGGATTGATCGCCAGGGTGAAGGGGAAGTCGTCGGGAATGTCGAGCGCGAAGGTCCCGCTGGGACAATTCGTCGAGGTGATGGGGCTGGGCGCTGAGACGAGCGACGTGTAGTAGTTGACACACAGCGCCTGCAGCTCGAGCGGCGTTTGCGCCTCGGCTTCGCGCGGCGCGTTTGTCGATGTTGCGGCTATGGCCCCGACAGCGCCAAGCGCCGCTATCAGGAGGATTAAGCCGAACTTCGGCAGTGTCGCGGCATACGATTTCAAGATGACTCCACTCCTGACGAAACCTGTGCATTTCGATGTGCTTACCATTATTGTACGCGCGGCTCGCGCTGAGTGACCGATCAATAGGCACAATGTGAGGGTAGGCAGAGTGCACCTTCCACGGGAGACGGAACGGCTGCTCGATCCGATTGGCTGGCGCATACTCGCCGAGCTACAGGCCGATGGGCGGCTCTCGTTCGCTGAGCTCGGACGCCGGGTGCATCTATCGACCCCGGCCGTCGCGGAGCGGGTACGGCGCATGGAGGATGCCGGGATCATCGCCGGCTACCACGCGCATGTGAACCTGGCGGCGGTTGGCCTGCCGATTCGGGCGATCATCCGGGTCAAGACTAACCGCATGAGCTATGAGCGCGCGCTCGACCTGGCGCAGCGACACACGGAAGTGCTCGCGTGCCACCACGTCACCGGGCCGGATGATCTTGTGCTGCACGTGGCCGTGCAATCGGTCGGGCATCTCGAAACGCTGCTCGACAGCATCCGGCCGATTGGCGATCATATGACCTCGATTGTTCTCTCGACGCCGTTCGAGCTACGGGCTATCGTGGCTGCGGAAGAGTGAGCAGACACAGCACAGGTGCGCCGGCTATTGCGGTACGGCTATGATGGACGTGCGGCCTACTATTGTGTTGTCCACGAGAGGTAAGGGGAAACGACCATGCGATTGGATATGGGCAGCCAGGTCCGGACGAGCGACGGCAAGGACGCCGGCAAGATCAAGCGGATCATCTTCGACGGGGATACGATGACTGTGCGCCAGTTTGTGGCGCACGAGGGCATCATCTTCTCCGAAGAGCGCATGATCGACGTGGAATACATCGAGCGCGTTGACGACGACCACACCGTGCATCTCAATATCAGCGAGGACAAGGTCGACGACCTGACGCCATTTGTCCATGCCGAGGTGATGCCGCTTGTGACCGGCGACGCCTGGGTAACGGCGGAGGTGCATGATGTCGTCAGACATCCTGGCTCGGTCCCGTTCGACCTGCTTGTGCTCACGCACGGCACCGACGTCTACGACAGCAATGACAAGCACATCGGCAACCTCGACGAAGTCGTCTACACGGATGAAGGCCAAGCCAGCAGCTTCATCGTCGACGCCGGCCGCATCTTCACCCACGACGTGAACGTGCCGGTCACGGCTGTCAAGTCGATGACCCACGAACGCATCGAGCTCAACATCACCGCCGAGGCAGCGGAAGCCGCGAACCGGTAGCGTATGACCACAAGTGCCCGCGCCGGCCAGTATTGGGCCGGCGCGGGTGGTGTTTAGCTCGCTAGCTGCCGGTGCTGATCGACGAATAGCCGCACATACGGTCCGATGAGGTCGTTCCGCATCCCGCTCTCGATGTGGTCCATTTGCGAGAACGTGATGAAGGTTGCGGCGGGCATCTCGCAGGCCGCCCGTTGCGCTCCAGGGTGGAACTCATCGTCCCGGCCACAGTAGAGCAGCGCCGGCGCCGTCATTTCCGCGACGTGGTCATCAAGCGCGCGCGACAGCCCAACGCCCTGACGCGACGCATCCACTGATTCATACGAGTGCCGCAGGAAGTCCGCGCGCGTCTTCGCCGGCAGGGGCGCGTAGTGTTCAGCGACATAGGCCGCCAGCGTCTGCGGCTCCAGCGGCGGGCCAAGCGTGCGATGGTATGGCCCCATGCCCCCAACAACCAGCGCGCCGAGCCGTTCCGGCGCGAGAACACTCATCCCAAAACCGACCCAGCCACCCCGCGAGAAGCCGTAGTAGTGGACGCGCTCGACTCCAGCAGCGTCAAGGACAGCCACGACATCCTCGACCAGCCGGTCAAGCACATAGGCATCGGGATCGAGCGGGACATCGCTCTGGCCCGTGCCACGCGGGTCAAAGCAGATGAGCCGGTAATCGCTGGCAAAGCATTTGAGGAAGCCGAAGTCTCCAGCAAAGTGGTGGGAGAAATCAGCGCCGGGGTAGAAGAGCAGCGGCGGGCCGGAGCCGGCGGATTCGTAGTAGAGCCGGACGCCATCAACCGGGTTGGTCGCGTAGCACATCGGTGTGAACCTCCAACGGGTGTAGTTCCAGTCACAAAAGACCGAACGTCCCGTTGAACGCGCCGCGCGCGACACCCCCTGCGCGCCCGATAGAGTCGGGGAACCCCAACTCTACGCCAGTCTACGTCAAGAGTGGTCGGTGCGGATGCGCCCTCTACGAGCGCACCTAGATACTAGGGCCGGAGATCGCAATGAGATTGCGCCCGTTCTCTCCACCGCGCGCCGCCAACCAACGTCGTTTGCGAACATCCCGCGCCGAACCTGGCATCCCGAGGAAGGCTGTGCGCCCGAGGGATCTCCGACCGCCAGCGCCGCGCTCCGTGGAAGCCTGTCCCGGTCACTCCAGCGGGGTCGATCACCGTCTCCTGCGCCGGCGGGTGGCACGCTCACGACAAGATCCCTCGGGCGCAACGCCTTGCTCGGGTGACCATGGTGTTGCTGTGGCGTCTACTGCATGGCGCTGGGTGCCGCCAGATCTTGGGCGCACGGCAGGCAAACGGCTCAATCTGGCGCATGGAGGGCGGAGATGAACTCCGCCCCTATCGCTCGCGAAAAGCGGCCAACGTCAATATGACTTGGCCTACATCTCTATGTAGTTCCCGCATGGCGAAGCAGGCTGACGGCGCGGAGTAGACTCCAAGGCCTACCCTCTGAGGTTAGCGAGCAACCGCTCGCTCGCGCCGGTGATCTCGCCGAGCTTCTCGCCGGCCAGCAGGCGACGGCGGATTTGGGCTTCGT
>JAUIIK010000052.1 GCA_030431755.1 Chloroflexia bacterium | reverse complement strand
GGGGAGTGCGGCGACTTCGACGTTGATGCAGGTGGCGGCGCGGCGGCCGCGGGCTTCCTGGAGCGCGCCGGGGAGGTCAGCGGGATCGGTGACATGTTCGGCGGCGACGTTGAAACCTGCCGCGACTCGTTCATAGCGGGCCAGGGTCAGCTCGGTTTCAAACGTCCGGTCCGCGCCGTAGCGGGCGATCTGGAGATGCCACTCGGCGGCCCAGCGAGCGTCGTTGCCGACGATCGTTGTGATGGGCAAGTTGTAGCGGTCCATCGTTTCGAACTCGCTCAGGTGATAGCCGGACGCGCCATCGCCCATGATCGCGATGACGCGCCGGGCCGGGTCTGCCACGGCAGCGCCGACGCTCATCGGGATGGCCCCGCCAATCGCCCCGATCTTGCCGTTCCAGAGGATCGTGTTCGGCAGATCACGCAGGCCGAGCCGCACCCACTGGCAGAATTCGCCACCGTCCAGGATGATGATGTCTTCGGGCGCTGCCATTTCCCGCACCGCTTCCGAGACAGCCAGCGGATGGACACCGGCATCGCTGACGTTGGAGTCTGGCGGCGTAGGTAGCGGCCATTGTGCTGCCCAGTCGGGGTCAACGCTGCTTGCTTCGTTTAGGCGTTCATCCAGCAGCGCTAGAACTGAAGCCGCGTCGGCGCGGACATGCAGCTCGACATCGCGCGGGGGCGGTGGATCGCCGGCGGCGTCGACGAGCAGGATCTGGCCGTTGCTGGCCAGCACGTCGGGATTGAGGAAACCAATCGCGAAGTCAGGCGGCGCGACGACAAGCGCGCAATCGCTGGCCGCGAAACGGGCGGTGATGCTGGCGTACTTGAGATCCGCAAGCCCGCGAGGCGCTTCGATGACGACTGGCTCGATCCCGAGGGTTGCGGCGATGGAGCGTAGATGCTCGCCTGCCAGCCCGCGGGCTGCCGAGGGCCGCGCCAGGATCAATGGACGTGTGGCGGAAGCCAGATGGCTGGCGATATCCTCGACGGCGGCCCGGTCGGCGTCGCCTAGCGGCGCGGCCTCGACCTCGATGGCGACCGACCCCGGCGTCGCCGTTGCGGCGAGGACATCGCCAGGCAATGCGATGTGAACCGGACCCGGTACGCCGCTACGGGCGTGCTGGTTTGCCGCTGCGAAGACCTCGGGAATCTCGGCGGTCGTGTTAGCCGCCATGCTCGTCTTGCAGACTGTGCCGGCGATGGTTTGTTGATCGAGCTCTTGAAATGCCCCCATGCCACGCTGTGAGGCCGAGCTGTCGCCACTGAGATAGAGCAGCGGCAGCTCCATCGTTCGTGCTGCCGCGACGCCCTGCAGACCCGCGAGGAAGCCTGGGCCGGCCGAGGTCAGCGCGACGCCAATCTCCCCGGTGACTTCCGCGTAGGCAGCCGCGGCGTAGGCGGCGGCTGACTCGTGGCGCATGTGGACAATCCTGATCCCGGCATCGCCGGCGGCGTCATAGATCGGCAGAATCTGGTTGCCGGAGACGGAGAAGACAACGTCGCACCCCGCCGCCGCCAGTGCGGCGCAGACAAGCTGCCCACCGGTCGCCTTGGTCATTGTCACGCGGCTACCCCGTGCTCGCTAAACGGCCCACGTCAACGCTTCTTCGCCAAATGCTTCGGTGTATGTGACCGTGTATGAGCCGCCGCCGGTTGGCACTTCGAACGCGACTTCGCCCTCGATCGTTTCACCGGCTGGAACATCAACATCGACGCCTTGCTCGTAGTCGGCGAAGAGCGAGATGTCGACCTCGTTGCCCTGGTCGTCGTATAGCTCGAACTGGAGCAGAGACGATATCGTGACTGACTCGGCAGTCGTGTTCTCGATCCGGAATAGCAGGATCAGGTACTCGTTGCCGGCGTCGGGCGGAAATACCCCGCCGGAGTCGGTGCGCGAGCTGACGAAGGTGACGTTCATGCCGCCAAGCGAGCCAGTCTCGCCAGCGCTCATCACGTCTCCTGTCGGAGTCTCGCCACCATCTCCAGTGGTGGCAGTGGGTTCTGAGCCACCGGAATCGTCGCTCGTTGCTGTCGGTTCGCCGCCGCTATCGTTGGGGGTTGCGGTCGGTTCGACATCGCCGCCGTCGTTGGCTGTCGCTGTCGGTTCGACGCTGCCGCCGTCGCTCTCGGTCGCTGTCGCGCCGTCATCTTCCGGCGTCGCGACGATGACAAACGGCGTCGGCGTCGCGTCGTCGTCGGAGAAGTCGTCGGGATCGATCGTTTCCGTTGCAATGAGCACCGCGAAGCAGATGATTGCGAGAATGAGCAGGCCGCCGCAGCCGAGACATCCCCAGAGCCAGAGTCTGCGCCCGCCACCGTTCTCGCCATCATCGACGGCGGCGGGTGGCGCGGATGTCGCCTGGTAGCTGGCGGGCGGTGGTGGCGAGGGCGGCAGCGGTGCGACCGGCGCTGTGTCCCGCTCGACGGGCGGAGGCGGCGCATCGAACGAGCGCTGTGGCGCGGTCGGCACTGGCTCCGGGAGATCGTGCGCGAGCGGTGGGGTATCGCCTTCTTCCGATGTCTCGGGACGCGAGATGATCGGCGGGCGTGGGGCTGGCGGTTCTGCCGGAGGCTGGTCGATTGGATCGTCATCGTCGATAGCGTCGAACGCCAGCGGCGCTGCCGCGGCTGCCGCAGGGCCGGCTGCTGCGGCCGGGAGCGTCGGCGGGGCGACGAAGGTATCGCGCACATATTGTTCGAGGCCGACCGCATCGGTGATGCTGGCGGCTGTGAGCGTGACGATCGAGTCGTTGTGGCGCTCGACGGTCACCACCTGGCCGTCGCGATTGATGCCGCTGATCACGTCACGCCCGAAACTGGCCAGCTGGTTGCCAGCCGGGTCGAGAATCCGAATGCCCTGACTGTCGGCGACAAACTGCCCGCCGCTCGCAAGCGTCCCCTGGTATTGCTGCTCGCTCACGCTATGCGTCCCCTTCCGCGATGCTGTCCCGTTATCCTACACCGTACGGTCGCCGGACAGTTGCCGCCCTTGCCGGGACCGGCTATGGTGCGCCAGCGAACGAACCTGCAAGCGCGAAAGGCGGCAAAGTCTATGGCCGAACGGCAGCGCGCCGGCATCGCCGAGCGCGACACCGCGAGTCTGGCGGCAGACCCGGCACACGGCGGTTTTCACCCGATCCTCGACCAGGATCACCCGTACATCTTCATTGATGCCTGCATGCAGTCGTGGCCGGACGCCGACTACGCCAATGCCCACCAGCACGGCGCGACCGTCTATGGCGTCACTGCGATGGACCCGCACGCGACAGTTGAGCGGGCCCTGGAAGAGGTGATGTTCTGGCATCTCATCGCGCGTAAGTATGACGACCTGATTGTCGCGGATTCGGTGGCGAGCATCCGGCAGGCGAAGGCTGAAGGCAAAGCCGGCTTCATGCTCTGCGCCCAGGGCGGCGACTTCATCGGCAACAAGCTCCATCGGGTCGAGGCCTTCCAGCGGCTTGGGCTGCGGGTGATGCTACTGGCCTACAACAGCTCGAACATGCTCTGCAGCGGCTTGCTCGACCGCACCGACGCCGGCCTGACCCGCTTCGGCGAGCTGGTGGTCGACGAGTGCAACCGTGTCGGGATCGTCCTCGATGGCACGCACGTCGCGAAGCAGTCGGTGCTTGAGATGATCGACCGCAGTGCGCAGCCCTGTGTCTTCACTCACTCCAACGCCGCCGCGATTGTCCCAAACCCGCGCAACATCGATGATGAGCAGATCAAAGCCTGCGTCGAGCGCGGCGGGGTGATTGGCCTCGCGCCGTGGGGCCCGCTGTCGATGAAACCGAACACCACCCACTGGCCGACAGTCGACGACTTCATCGATCACGTCGACCATGTTTGCGAGATCGCCGGTAGCGCGGCGCATGTCGGCCTTGGTACCGACATGTCGCTCGGTAGTTATCCCGAACATTGGCATGATCCCTGGGGCGAACCGGAAGCGCCGGACATCGGCCGCGAGTATGCGACCCACGTCATGGCCGACGCCCGGCATTCGATGCGTTCGCTCGACGGCTTCTCTCACTATCCGGAGATCACCAACATGATCGACCGTTTGCTCTCGCGCGGCTACTCCGAGACAGATGTCGCTGGCATCCTCGGCGAGAATTTCCTGCGGGTCTTCGAGGAAGTCTGGGGCGGGTAGTGAGGGATTTGGGATGAGGGATTAGCAGGTCGTAGTGCGTAGGTTGTAGTTCGTAGGCAAACCACCCTGTTCCGACTCCCGTCTCCCCGCGGAGCGTAGCGGAGCAGTGGGAGAGGGGTTGGTGGTGAGGGAAGATCCCGGATTGTCTTCGCGTCAAGCACGTGGCCTGCGGATGGAGATCGTCGCCTAGTACTGCGAGACGCTAGCTTCGGCAGGTCAGAGGCCTTGAAGCGGTGTGATTTAGAGGGGGTTGGCAGATGCGGATCGGCGGGCAGGACCAACGCAACGTGATGGGGCAGAGAGTCGGCCTATGGCTGATGGCCGTGGCATTGTTGGCTTCAGCGCTTCCGGTGCAGCAGATCGGGGCACAATCCAGTGCGCTCGAGATCTCCTTCGAAGTCGCGGCCTCCGGGGTTCCGGCGCCGATGTTCATGGCCGAAGCGCCGGACGGCAGCGGGCGGCTCTTTACCGTGAGCAAGCTGGGCGCGATCCGCGCCACCATTGACGGGGAGACATTGTCTCAGCCGTTCCTCGACATCAGCGAGCAGGTCAATAGCGAATTCGACGAGTCGGGGATGTACGCCATCGCTTTTCACCCACAATTCATCGACAACGGGCTCTTCTTCGTGACCTTCAACAGCGTCGACGGGACCAACAAGGTTGTCCGTTATCAGGTGTCCGAGGATGATCCCAATCAAGCCGACCTCGAGAGCGAGGCCGTGCTGCTGGCAATCCCCGACCATGTGCCGAAGTACCACAACGGCGGCGGGCTGGCGTTCGGTCCGGACGGCTATCTGTATGTCAGCACCGGCGATGATACGGATGAGGAAGCAGCTTCGGATCTGCTGTCGCTGAAGGGCAAGCTCCTGCGGATCGACCCTCTGACCGGTCCGGTCGCTACCGGACAGCCCGCCTACACGATCCCGCCGGATAACCCTTTTGCCGAGGTTGACAACGCCCAGCCTGAGATCTGGGCCTACGGCCTGCGCAATCCGTGGCGCTTCAGCTTTGATCGCGAGACCGGCGACCTCTATATCTCCGATGTCGGTCAGAGTGATTGGGAAGAGGTCAACTTTCAGCCAGCCAACAGCGCCGGTGGTCAGAACTACGGTTGGCCGACGATGGAGGCAAGTCACTGCTTCCGGCCGCTGGAGGGCTGCGACACGAGCGCGTTGACGTTGCCGGTCGTCGAGTACAGCCATGCAGAGGGCTGCGCCGTCATTGGCGGCTACGTCTACCGCGGCACGGCATCGCCGGCGCTCTTTGGCTCCTATCTCTACGCCGACATCTGCACCGGCAACCTCTGGGCGCTCGAGCGCGATGACACCGGCGGCTGGGAGCAGAGTCTCCTAACGACGGTGGAGCTGACGATCACCTCGTTCTCCGAGGACGCCAGCGGCGAGGTCTACATCACGACCTTCGAGAATGGCGCTGCCCGGCGCATCGTCGCCAGCGCTCCCGAGCCGTTCGACTCGCCGGCGTTCGAGGCGACCTGGGCGCGTACCGACGCCCCGGTGGCCGATGGTATCGTTGCCCGCTCCTGGACCTGGGGGCCGTGGGACACGCGCGAGGTGCATATCGAACGCTACGACGAAGCGCCGGACGGCCGGCGCACCGTTGTTTACTTCGACAAGTCCCGGATGGAGATCACCTACCCGGACGCCGATCCAACACTGACCTGGTACGTCACGAACGGCCTGCTGGTCAACGAGCTCGTGACCGGGCGTCTGCAGATCGGCGACGACCTTTATGAGCTGCGTGAGCCGGCCGAGGTCAACGTCGCCGGCGACGCCAACGACCTGAACGGTCCGACCTACGCCAGCTTTGCCGGCGTGCTTGACGCCCCGCCGCTCGCTATGGATGAGACCGTCGACCAGCGCATCGACCGCGCCGGCGGCGTCACCCCCGACAACGACCTGGCCGGGCAAGGGGTCGTGATCGCGGTGGTCGACGAGATCACCAACCATGCGATTGCCGCGCCGTTTTGGGAATTCATGAAGTCGCAAGGACCGGTCATCGAGAGTGGCGAGCTCCAGGATGGCGCGCTCTTCCCAGACCCCGTCTTCGCGACGGGACGCCCGATCACTGATCCATATTGGGCAGACGTCGTCGTCGGCGGAACATCCAAGCTCGTCCTCGTCCAGTGCTTCGAGCGCCGTTGCCTGACTTATACGCCGGACAATGCGCCGGAGTGGCAGGTTGAAGCCGGCAACGTCGGCCAACACTACAAGGCGTGGCGCTACAGGGGCTGAGGTCGAGACATCCATCGGCGGTTCATTGGGGCTGTAGATAGCGCTAGCTGATACACTCGCGGCACGCCAATAGGAGCTTGCCGGAGTTTTGCGTTCACGCCGCACGAGTGGTTGCATCATTGTCCTACCTGAGGCAATCCCATGAGATCGTTGGCCGGGATATTGAGCGCCGGGCGCTTTTCGCGCTGTTGGCGGACGCTGCCGCTGGTCGTGGTTCGCTGGCTTTCATCAGCGGCACGGCGGGCATTGGGAAGTCCGCACTTGCCAATTTCGCCATGCAGGAGGCGCGCAGGCTGGACTACCGGACGCTCTCAGGCAGCTGCTATGACCTGATGACGACGCCGCCATACGGGCCCTGGCGCGAGGCGCTTGGCCGGCACGCGCGGGACGTCGACCCGTCGACAACGCCGTTGTGGGTAACGGACGATGTCGCGCTCCAGGGCCTGGCCGGGCAGCATGAGCTGTTCGCGGAACTGAACGAACACCTCGATGGTCTGGCCGCAAGCCAGCCGCTTCTGATTGTTCTCGAAGATCTGCACTGGAGCGACCGCGGCACGCTTGACGCCTTGCGCGACGTGGCCCGACGCGTCGCGACCAAGCAGATCGCGATCGTTGCGACTTTCCGCGACGACGAGATCTCGGAGGTGCACGGACTCTCCCAGCTCTTGCCTGCGTTCGTCCGCGAGGCGTCGCCGCTGCGGCTGGACCTCCGACCACTGAGCAGCGAGGCCCTGTCGGAGCTCGTTGCGCCTTTCGGACTCACAGCGGGAGATGGGGCGCGCCTGGTGGCCTACCTGGATCAGCGCGCGCAGGGGAATCCGCTGTTCATCAATGAGATCGTGCGGTGGCTCGAGCTCGCAGACACGTTGCAGCGTCGGGGAGACCACTGCAGTCTCGGGCCACTCGACGCCGTGTCCATTCCACCGCTCATTACGCAAGTCATCAATCAGCGAATCGCCAGGCTGTCGGACGCAACGCGGCAACAATTGGAGATCGCGGCGGTCATCGGACATGAGATTGACCTCGATCTGTGGAGTCACGTCTGCGGCTGCGACCCGGTCGATCTCGACGAGTCTCTGCGGCAGGCGCTCGACGCGACGATTTTAGAGGAGGTCCCTGGCGGCGGTGGGCCGCGGTTCAGTCACGCACTGGTCCGCGAAGCACTCTACCAGTCGGTCGGTGCCACGAAACGTCGGAGCTACCATATCGTCGTCGGGGAGCGACTGTCGCAAGTGACAACGCCGGATCCCGATGCCGTGGCCGATCACTTCCTGCATGCTGACGACAGCCGGGCGCTTGACTGGACGCTTCGAGCCGGATTGCGTGCCCAAATGACCGCGGCGTGGAGGGCCGCAGCCGAGCGCTATGTCCAGGCAGCCGACCTGCTGGCCAATGATGTGGGACGCCAGCTTGAGCGTGGCTGGATCATCATGTCCGCCGGATCGCTACTTCGCTACGATGACAATCTGCGTTCCACTCAACTCATTCAACAAGCAGTCCAACTCGGAGTCGACACTGGAGACAGACTCCTACACGCTGACAGCATCCGCAATCTAGGTATCGCCCACTGTCAGGGAGGCCAATTGGGGCGGGGGCTTGCCGAACTTCAAGCAGGTACTGCAATCGTCGAGAGTCTCCATACATCTGGATATGAGATTGGAGAAGAACAGCGCAGTGAGAACGTGATCCGCGCATTGATTTCTGATGGCACATATCAGAATCAAGCCGTAACCGGATCACGTGAGCCTGGGGCCATGAACCCCAAACTCGTGCAGATGAAGGGGCTCCAGGTTCACTGGTTGGCCCAGTCCGGTCGGTTTCGCGATGCGCTGGAGCTTGGGGCGCAATGGGCGATTGACGATGAAGTATTACGACAGACTGGATACGCCAACACCCAATGGGCTCGAAGTGCCTTGCACGGACTAGCGCTTTCGCAACAGATATTTGGGCATCCCGAGGAAGCAGAAGTGCTGTGGCGACGCGCGAGCAGCGATGCCGCACTTGTTGGTGACTACGTCGTTGAAGCGGCGACACTCGGCAGGTTGCTGTTTGGGGCGATTGTGCCGTACTACGCCGATAACTCGGAGCGCGTTATTCAGCTATTCGATGAGATCCGGCATGCATCGCAACGAGGCGAATTGCAGGCGATAGGACCCTCCATAGCCGAGTTCTGTGAGTTTTACACCGATCTGCTAGCTGGACGATGGGACACTGCCCGGATGTTCGAGCGACGCATGATCTCATCATCTATGTCGATCTTCGTCAATCTAGTATCGCCACTGCTTGGCCTCCTTGCGCGGCGCCAGGGGCGAAGCACGGAAGCGTGGCAGCGCGTCTACGAGTTGCTTCCCGAGGGCCCGGCGACACGGGCAGGAGATCGATACTTCGTCACCGGCCTCGCCGGACAGCTCCTGGCAGCGGACCTTGCGCTCGACACTGGCGATCTGGATACCGCCCGCGAATGGCTCGAAGCTCAGGATCAGTGGATCGAGTGGAGCGGCGCAAGCATCGGCAGGGCTGAGGCGGCGTTGGGCTGGGCGAGATACTACCTGCGCGCCGGGCAACACGATGATGCCCGCGACCGTGCTCAGTCTGCGTTGCGCGATGCCACTGAGCCGCGTCAGCCGCTGGCTCTTCTGGCGGCCCACCGAACGCTCGGCGCGATTGCCATCAAGCAGCGTCAGTTGGACTCCGCCGAGAGCCACCTTGCGCACGCCCTCGCGCTGGCTGACGCCTGTCAAGCGCCCTATGAACGGGCGTTGACAATGCTTGATCTGGGCGAGCTCCACGCGCTCCAGCAGCGCACGGCATTGGCGCGCGAGACGCTATGCGGTGTGCGCGAGTTCTGCGTTCCGATGCAGGCCCGGCTTGCGTTGGCCCGTGCCGACGAGATCGAGCGCCGCTTGCGCTCGGCCAACGAGCACTCCACGCACGGTCTGACGCCTCGCGAGGCGCAGGTCCTGACACTGGTGGCCGCCGGCATGAGCAACCGCGAGATGGCCGACGACCTGTACTTGAGCCCGCGCACCGTCGAACGGCACGTGGCCAACATCTACCGCAAGCTTGGCGTGCATAGCCGGGCGGAGGCTATGCGCTACGCGTTTGAACACGAGCTCACTCGACGGCCTTCTACGTAATCACTACGTAGCCACGCTCGAAATCTGCATGAGCCGAATAGGTACGAACCCGGATGCGCTGGATGTGAGCCGGCCATAGGCTGGTCTTGCCAGGGGCTTCGCAGGATGCTGCGGTATCCGGCGGACCTCTGGCATTGAGTCGATGCGCCCGCGCGGCCCGGTTCACGGCCGGGACGGCCACGGTTGGGCCGTGCGGGAGTGGTGGAAGGAGCTTCGTTCGTGCGCGGTGGAAATGAAGCCCAGAAGGGAAGACTACAGTTGAGAAATGCACAGGATGCACTGCAACGGCCGTTGACCCGGCGCGGATTCTTGCGGGGCACCGCTGGAGCTGGCGCCGGGGCGCTGGCGCTGGGCGCGCTGCCGGCGACCCTGGTCGACGCGGCCCCGTGGCGGGCGCCGACGACAGCCGATCAATACAGCGCAATCATCGCAATGGAGTGGATGTCGCTGGCCTTGCAAATTGCGCCGACCACGCCCGGGTTGTCGCCGCTGCCCGCAGGCCGCGTCTTCGCCTATCTAGGTGTCACGCTCTACGAGGCGCTGATCGGTGGGATGCCGGGCCGCGTGAGCCTGGTTGGGCGGTTGAATGATCTTGCCCCAGTGCCGGGCCAGGCCAACCGTGCCTACCACTGGCCCTCGGTCGCTCATGGCGCTCTTGCGACGAGCATGCGCGAACTCTTCCGCATGACGACTGAGGAGAATCTGGCTGCTATCGACAGCCTTGAGCGGACGTTGTCAGCCCAGCTTGATCGCGGTCGCCCACCGGGCATCGGGGCGCGCTCCGAGGCGCGCGGCCGTCAGGTGGCCGAGCACATCATGGCCTGGGCGCGGGCCGACGGCGGGCATGACGGTCACGCGACCAACTTCCCGCCCGGCTACACGCCGCCGGTCGGCGAGGGGTTGTGGGTTCCAACGCCGCCGGCGCTGCTCAGTTCCTACCAGCCTTACTGGGGCACGAACCGCCCGAGCGCAATCAGCGCGGTCGAAGACTACGATCCCGGACCGCCTCCCGAGTTCTCGACGGCCCCAGGTTCCGCGTTCTACGCGTCGGAGCTCGAAGTCTATGAGACGGTCAACAGCCTGACGGATGAACAGCTGGCGATCGCCTTGCACTGGGCCAACCCGCTCGGTCACCATCAATCGCTGGTGATGCAGGCGGTCGCGGCGACGAATGCCGACCTGGAGACGGCGGCGGTCGCGTTTGCGCGCGGTGGCATCGCGGTCAACGACTCCATCATCGCCTGTTTCCACACGAAGTACCGCTACAGCATGATCCGGCCGGTTACTTATATCCAGGCCTACATCGACCCGGAGTGGCCGAATCCGCCGGTGGCGACGCCGCCGCACCCGGACTACACGGCGGCGCATTCGGTCGTCACGCGGGCACTGGCGCGCGCGATGTTCGACCAGTTCGGCGACATCACCTTCACCGACCACACCTGGGACGCGGTGGGTCTGCCGCCGCGCACCTATGACAGCTGGTTCGAGCTCTCGGAAGAGAACGGACTCTCTCGCCTGTATGGCGGCATCCACACCCGCCCGGCCATCGAGGTCGGCTGGGATCAGGGCGACGCGATCGGTCAGGCGGTCAGCGCCGTGATCGACCAGGCGGTCGCCTGAGCCTCTTAGCCAGCAGCTACTTGTTCCCGGCGTGAGCGTGCGCCCCGCCGACGTGCGACAGTCGGCGGGGCGTTTGTTTGTGGTTGGGCAGACACATCTCGGTAGATTTCCGGATATCGAGCCCAGCGGATGCTGTTACACTCGGTACAGACAATAGCTGCGTTAGGTTGGTGGCTTGCACGTCATGGATTGAGTTCCATGCGCGGGTTGCTGGATGAGAGCGTCATCGTTTGAGGACATCGCCGCCACGCACGAGGGGACTACCGCGGCCGCTTTCGTCCTTTATTGGACGCGAGGCGGAGATCCGTGCCGTCTGCGAGCTATTGCTGTCCGGCGCCCGGCTAGTCACGTTGACGGGACCCGGCGGTGTCGGCAAGACCCGGTTGGCCGTCGCGGTCGCTGAGTCCCTGGCGACTGGATTCGACGGCCAGATCGTCTTCGTGTCGCTCGCGCCGCTCTCCGACGCGCGGCTTGTCGAGCCGACGATAGCCCGCGCCCTGGGCGTCGACGAATCAACTGGTAAGCCGCCCTGGGACCGGCTGATCGAGCGCCTGCGCGGGCGCAAGACGGCGATCGTGCTCGACAATGTTGAGCATGTCGTACAGGCGGCGCCGGACATCGCAACGCTGCTCCACGCTTGCCCCGACCTTCTCGTGCTGGCGACAGGCCGTCAGCCGCTGCGTTTGCAAGGCGAGTATGACGTCGCGGTCCAGCCGCTCCGACTGCCGGAGGCAGCCGCCGCCGACGGTCCGGCGGTACAACTGTTCGTCAGCCGCGCGCAACAGGTGGATCGTCGCTTTCAACTCACTGACGCCAACCGAAAGGCGGTCGTCGCGATCTGCCGGCGTCTGGACGGCCTGCCGCTCGCCATTGAGCTGGCGACAGCCCGGTTGAAGGTGCTCGCGATCGACGAGTTGTTGCGCCGGCTTGACGATCCCCTGGCGCTACTGACCGGCGGTCCACGTGATGCTCCCGACCGCCAACAGACGATGCGCGCGACGATTGAGTGGAGCTATGACGTGCTCTCTTCCGCCGAACAGACGCTGTTCTGCCAGATGTCCGTGTTCGCCGGCGGCGCAACCCTCGCCGGCATCGAAGCTGTCGCGGACGGTGACGCGGTCATCGACGACCTCCACTCCCTTGTCGAGCAGGGCCTTGTACTGCGAGTAGCGGGATCGGGCAAGACCGCGCGCTACAACATGCTCGAGCCAATCCGCCAGTTCGCACATGAGCGGTTGCAGCGCGACGACGGCGAGCTATCTTGCGTTCGCAGGCGCCATGCCCACTACTACCGGACATCTGTGCGCGACCTGCGGAAGCGGATCGATGGCCCCGACGGTCCGGACGAGTTGCGGCGTGTCGACCGTGAGATCGACAACGTGCGCGTTGCGTTGACGTGGCTGCATGAACAGGAGGAGATAGACGCCGGACTCCAAATGGTCGGCGATCTCGGGATGTACTGGTTCCAGATAGGCAACGCCCAGGAGGGCATGCAGGCTGCAATGACGTTTCTCAACCACCCGAGTGCGCGGGACCCGTCCAGGTTCCGCGCCGCCGCCCTCTGGACAGCCGTCTGGTTGGAGTTGCCGTTGGGCGGCCACGAGTCGGCGCGCCGTTTCGCGGACGAGTTGCTCGACATCGGCAACAGGCTCGATGATTCCGAGGCGCGCGCTCACGCGCTGTTCACGGCTGGTGTCTGCTTCCGGCCTACCGACCCCGCGCGGGCGGTCGAACTCTGGACCACCGCCCTGGATACCTTCCGGACCTGTGGCGACTACGCCATGGTTGTCCGGGGTCTTGGCCAGCTTGGCATGCAGCATGTTCAGTGGGGCCGGCTCGATCAGGCGCGCGTGTTGTTGGAGGAAGGCTACGACTTGGCGGGCGACCACGGCCTGGCGCGGGGCCTCGTCATCAACGGCCTCGCTCGCGTTAGCCGGTCGGCCGGGGACGACGCGCGGGCCGTTGAGCTGCTTCGCGAGAGCCTGCTGGAGTACATGGCGTTACGCAGCCCCTGGGCAGGCGCAAGCATATTGCAAGAACTCGCACAGATTGCCCGCCGGCGAGGAAGTCTCGAAGACGCGGTCTGGCTCCTGTCGCTTGCGGAGCATATGTTCAATCGTTCGGGGGTCGGCCCGTTCGATCTGGGTGTCGGACATCTGGCGGACGCAGGCGTCGAGGACTTACGACAGTTGCTGTCGGCGGAGCGCTTCGACGCGGCGTGGTCGGAGGGTAAAGCGGCGACCGTCGCCGACGCGCACCGTCGGACGGAGGCGCTGCTAGAGCGCCCGGACTCGCCCGGCATGACCTTGCCGGACGACCTGACACCGCGGGAGGCCGAGGTGCTCGCGCTCATCGCGGTCGGCCGGAGCAATCGGCAGATGGCCGACGACCTCTATCTCAGCGTCCGGACGATCGAACGGCACGTCGCCAACATCTATCGCAAGATCGACGTCCACAATCGTACCGAGGCGACCCGCTACGCCATCCGACACCGGCTCGTGGATACACCGACTACGTAGATCTTCACTCGCCTGCTCAGCGAAACTACATACCCCGGTTACATAGTTCACGGGATGAAGCCCTGAGCCACTCCTCATACAGTGAATCCGTCGAGGGATTCGCCGGGTGCTCCGGTATCCGGCGGACTCTCGGCGTTCGGGTTCTTGGCTCAGGAAAGGAGAAACACCATCGATGTCGATATGCTGCGCATGGACAGCGCCGGTTAGGGCGACATAAACGATGACAGATACAACCGCGAACGCACGAGTCAATAAGAGCGGAGCGTGTGGAATGCACAACAGGGAGACTTGGCGGCTAGAAGACGGCGTCGGAATCGAGAAGATATTGAACACGCCAGCTACAAGGCGCGGATTGCTTCGGGGAGCAGCAGGTTTCGGCGCGGGAGCACTGGCCTTCAGCGTCGGCAGTAAGGTCACGGATGTAGATGCGCGATCCTGGCAAGCTCCGACGACGGCTAATCAACACAGCGCCGATGTCGCGCTGAGTTGGTTTGCGCTGGCGCTCCAGCTCATGCCAACAACACCCGGCCTTTCGCCGCTACCCGCCATGCGCGTCTTCGGGTACCTCGGAGTTGTGCTCTACGAGTCATTGATCGGGGGGATGCCGGAACGCGAGAGCCTGGCCGGCCAGCTCAATGGTCTGACCGCTGTTCCCGGACGCGCGAATCGCGCGTATCATTGGCCCTCTGTAGCCAACGGTGCGCTCGCGACCAGCATGCGCGAGCTCTTCCGGATGACGACCGAGGACAACCTGGCTGCGATCGAAAACCTCGATACGGTGCTGGCAGCACAGTTGCGGGAGCGCTCACATCCTGGCATCGGCCAGAAGTCGGCCGCACGCGGGCGCAGAGTAGCGCGACACATCATGGATTGGGCTGCGACAGACGGCGCGCACGATGCCCATCTGGCCAACTTTCCGGAGGACTACACACCACCGGTAGGCGACGGGCTCTGGGTTCCGACACCGCCGGCGTTTATGGGCTCTTACCAACCGTATTGGGGAACCTACCGGCCGATGGCTCTCAGTTCGGTCGAAGACTACGATCCCGGACCGCCGCCCGAGTTCTCTACTGATCCTGGATCCGAATTCCACGCGGCAGAACGACATGTCTATGACACCGTGAACAATGCAACCGACGAGCAATTATCCATCGCGAGGCACTGGGCGAACCCAGTCGGGCATCACCAATCGCTGGTGATGCAGGCGGTCGCGGCGACGAATGCCGACCTGGAGACGGCGGCGGTCGCCTTTGCCCGTGGCGGCATCGCGGTCAACGACTCCATCATCGCCTGTTTCCACACGAAGTACCGCTACAGCATGATCCGGCCGGTTAGCTATATCCAGGCCTACATCGACCCGGAGTGGCCGAATCCGCCGGTGGCGACGCCGCCGCACCCGGACTACACGGCGGCACACTCGGTCGTCACGCGGGCAATGGCGCGAGCGATGTTCGACCAATTCGGCGACATCACCTTCACCGACCACACCTGGGACGCGGTGGGTCTGCCGCCGCGCACCTATGACAGCTGGTTCGGGCTCTCGGAGGAGAATGGCCTGTCGCGCCTGTATGGCGGCATCCACACCCGCCCGGCCATCGAGGTCGGCTGGGACCAGGGCGACGCGATCGGCCAGGCGGTCAGCGCCGTGATCGACCAGGCGGTTGCGTAGTTTCGTGATGTCTTGAGACTGTCGCAGCGCACTACATGTGACCGCTCTGCCGCACTCCCCTAGGTGGCAGGGCGGTCCGCTGAATCCCGCTCATTTCGATGAATCGACTATGCTGCACGAAAGAGCCATCGGCTTCGTCCGTAGAGGACATCCGGGGTCAGTGTGCTCGACGATTGCGTAGATGGTCAGGGACGAGAGGGAGCACAGTCTATGAGCATAGACACGAATCAGTTTGAATCGATGGAATACCGGTCGATTGGGCCGCACCGGGGTGGACGGGTTGTTGCCGTCTGCGGGGTGGCGCAGGACCGGGATACCTACTACATGGGCACGACCGGGGGCGGCGTTTGGAAGTCCGACGATGCCGGGACGAGCTGGCACAACGTGTCGGACGGCTACTTCAAGTACGCCTCGGTCGGGGCGCTCCAGGTCGCGCCGTCGGATCCCAACGTGATCTACGTCGGGATGGGCGAAACGACAATTCGCGGTAATGTCTCGCGCGGCGACGGCGTCTACAAGTCGACCGACGCCGGGAAGTCCTGGAAGCAGATGGGACTTGAGGCGACCCGCAACATCGGCGAGATCCAAATCCACCCGACCAACCCGGATATCGTCTACGTCGCGGCCTTTGGCCATGCCTTCGGCGCGAACCCGGATCGCGGGCTCTACCGCTCAACCGACGGCGGCGAGAACTGGGAGCGTGTGCTCTACGTCAGCGACAAGGCTGGCGTCAACGAGATCACGATGGACCCGTCGAACCCGCGAGTCATCTACGCAAGCTCCTGGGAAGCGGTGCGTGGCCCCTACTTCATGTCGTCGGGCGGCGAGGGCAGCAAGCTCTTCCGCACCTTCGACGGCGGTGACAGCTGGGAGGACATCAGCCGCAAGAAAGGGCTTCCCGAAGAGGGCGTCTACGGCAAGGTCGGGCTGGCCGCCTCCGGTCCGCAACCGGGCCGACTCTGGGCGATGGTCGAGCACGAGGATGGCGCGGTCTACCGCTCCGACGACTATGGCGAGACCTGGACGAAGGGCAGCGAGGACCGCAATCTGCGCCAGCGCGCCTGGTACTACCACCACATCTACGCCGACCCGAACGACGCCGACACCGCCTGGGTGCTCAATGTCGAGATGTGGAAGTCCATCGACGCCGGCAAGACCTTCGAGCAGGTTTCGGCCCCGCACGGTGACAACCACGATCTCTGGATCAACCCGCACGATCACGACGTCATGATTCTCGGCAACGACGGCGGCGCGCTGGTGACGCTCAACGGCGGCAAGTCCTGGTCGAGCATCTACAATCAGCCGACGGCCGAGATGTATCACGTCACCGTCGACAACCAGTTCCCCTACCGCGTCTATGGCGCGCAGCAGGACAACACCACGATGAGCACGACCAGCCGCTCGCGCAACATCGCGATCATCTTCCCGGACTGGAAGGAGATCGGCGGCGGCGAGTCGGGCTATATCGCGGTCGATCCCGAGGATTCCGACATCATCTACGCCGGCGCGATGTCCGGCATCATGACGCGCTACGACCAGAACAAGGAGCTAACGAACTCGATCGATGTCTGGCCCCGGATGATGATGGGTCACGGCGCTGAGGATCTGAAGTTCCGCTGGAACTGGACCTCGCCGATTGTCATCTCGCCCCACGATCGCTCGGTCGTCTACTCGGGCGGCAACCACCTCTTCCGGACGCGCGACGGCGGCCAGTCCTGGGAGATGGCGAGCCCGGACCTGACCCGCGCCGACCCCGAGACGCTTGGCGCATCGGGCGGGCCGATCACAAAGGACAACACTGGCGCTGAGACCTACGCGACGATCTTCGCCTTCGCCGAATCGCCGGTCGAGGCGGGCGTCCTTTGGGCCGGCTCCGATGACGGCCTCGTGCATGTCAGCCGTGACAACGGCGAGAACTGGACGAACGTCAACCCGCCGGAGATGCCGGACTGGGCGCTGATCTCGATCATCGAGGCGTCGACGCACACGGCAGGCAAGGCCTACGTCGTCGCGACGCGCTACAAGAGCGACGACGAGCGGCCCTACATCTATAAGACCGAGGACTATGGCGAGAGCTGGACGGAGATCGTCAACGGGCTGCCCTGGGATGCCCAGACCGGCAGTGGCGCGTACGCCCGCGTCGTTCGCGAGGATCATCAGCGCGAGGGTTTGCTCTTCTGCGGCACCGAGCAAGGGCTCTACGTGTCGTTCGATGATGGCGAGAACTGGCAGTCGCTCCAGCTAAACCTGCCGATCACGCCAATCCACGATCTGATCGTCAAGGACAACGACCTCGTGGTCGGCACTCACGGCCGGTCGTTCTGGATTCTCGATGACATCTCGCCGCTGCGGCAGGCGTCGGATGACCAGGGCGCGGTCCGCATCTTCGAGCCCGCGCCGGTGGTGCGCTACCCGCGCGCCCGCGACTTTGGGCCGCACCCGCCACGGCCGGGGAATAACTACTCCTTCGCCGGCGGCTTCATCCAGGCCTACACCTTCGAGAAGCATGACGATGGCACAACGCAGATGACCTTCACCGACGCCGGGAATAACCCGGCGGACGGCGTCGTGCTGCGCTACTGGCTCGCCGACGAGCCGGATGGCGAGGTCAAGCTCGAGTTTCTCGATGGCGATGGCAATGTTCTGAAGGCCTTCGACAGCGAGAAGTCGGACGACAAGAAGGATCCGTCGGTGTCCAAGGACGCCGGGGCCAATCGCTTCGTCTGGAATCTGCGAACCGAAGGGCCAACCCCGCTCGACGGCGGTGGCGGCCCGGCGGCGTTCGGCGGCGTTCAGGCCGGCCCGGTTATCCCGCCAGGCAGCTACCAGGCGCGGATGACCATCGGCGGCAACGAGCAGACTATCGCGTTCGAGGTCGTGCCCGATCCGCGCAGCAGCTCGCAGGCCGAGGGCTACCAGGCCCAGTTCGATCTGCACAATCAGATCAACGGCAAGATCTCCGAAGTCAATGAGGCGATCAATAAGATTCGCCGGATCAAGTCGCAGGCCGAGTCCTGGGCTGAACGGTCGGATGACGAGTCGATCAAGGAGTCCGCGAAGGAGCTCAACGAGAAGCTGCTCGAGGTCGAAGGCGAACTGACCCAGTACCGGGCCAAGAGCCTCCAGGACATGCTCAACTTCCCGGTCATGCTCGATGTCCAGCTCGCGGCGCTGGCGGGCTACGTCTCGACCTCCGAGGGCCAGCCGCCACAGCAGGCCTATGATGTCCTGGGCGAGCTGTCCGAGGAGACCGACGCGGCGCTCGGCCGCCTCCAGACGCTGCTCGATGAGGATGTCGCCGCATTCAACGCGCAGGTCGCGGAGTCCCAGCCGGCTGCGATTAGTGTCTAGCTAGCGAAGAGACAGCAATAGCGAACGGCGGGCGGCAACTGCCGCCCGCCGTTTGACGTTCACCGCTGCCGGCGGTGCTAGAGGTCGCTCAATCTGGCGACGGTGTCGGCGTAGTCGTTCTCGATGACGGCGTGCACGTCGACGCTCATGAGGTCGAGATAGGGCTGGAGGATCGTGGTCAGATCCTGCGGGTCGTCCGTCTCGATCAGGAGAAAACCCGCGCCTCCGCCCGCGAGGTCGTACCAACCGCGAATCTTGTCGGGCATGTTCGTGCCGGCGGCGTCCTGGGCGACGACCCGTTCAGCGATCTGTTCGCGTGATGTCTGCGGATTCCATGTGTAGCGGCAATACCAGAGCATGCGTCCCTCACCTTTCATCTGTACGGAGGCAACGCCACTAGCTTAGCCTAAGTGCGCGAAGCTGGAACGCGGAAGCGCCTTACTCTCATGACGTCAAGATATTAGGATCGAGGTAGGGCCGGGGCTCGTCCCCGGCCGCGCCTGGATTCGAGTCGCGCTCGCAGGCCGGGGACGAGCCCCGGCCCTACGCGGGTTCACGGAGTGCTGCCGCCGTTAAGGTGTGTCGTCATTGGCTTCGCGCAGGCCCAACACGTAGTCCCAGCGTTCGGCGGCGTCGCTGACGATGAGGTCGACATCTTCGGCGAGGACATAGCTCTCGCCGACGAGTGCCTCGGCTGCCGCACGCACCTTGTCGAGATAGTCCTCGCGACTGGCGTAGCGCTCGGCGATGGCCGGGCGTGGGTCGCCTGCCGTGGCGCGCTGCTCCGCAGTGAGCGCGAACCAGTGGCTGAAGCCCTGCATCGGGATGACCTGCTCCGGCGCGCCGGTCGCGGGATCGCGCGGGTTCCAGCCGGTGTGCGTGCCGAGCGGTACCGTCAGATCGGGCAGCCGGATGCCGGCGACCTCGTTCCCATCCTCGTCGGTCGCCGCAACGAACGCGGGGTAGGCGCGGCCCTCCTCGACCGGGTAGCTGCCGACGCCGGCATCTGCGTCCGGCCCGACATCGACCGTTCGGAGCACCGGCAAGCGCTCCGGGTTGGGCAGGTGCATCCCTGGCAGCGGAGCGAAGCCGTGCAGGACCGAAGCGCGGTCGGTTGCGGTCCCGGCGGCGAGGCTCGGATGTTGCGGTGAGGGCGGCTCGATACCTTCGGTCGCCCACTTGTCGAGGTTGATGAGCGCGGCGCGCAGGAGCGGCGAGTATTCGACAGTGTTGAAGCCGTAACGCCCCTGGCCGCCGTCGTTTGTGTTGAGGCGTGTCTGCGGAACCGTGCCGGGGCCGTGCTGGGTTCCGGCGAACAGGTATGCCCGGGAGTCGTCGGACGGTTCGAGATCATGCTCACCGGCAGGGTCGACATGGATGAGCGAGCAGTCGCCACGCCAGTACTCGGCCGAGGTGTTGGTGTAGAAGATGCGCGGGAGGTTGCCGCTGGCACGCTGCGTATCGAGCAGCCCTGCCGTCTGGCCGGTCAGGGGGTCGGGCAGCGGGTTGTCGGCGAAGGGAAAGCGGTGGCCGAAGCTTGGTGTCGATTGGACCGATGGCTGGCCGTAGCGGTGATTGAACTCGCCGCGCCGCCCGCCGGCCACATGAATCAACATGCCGTCGTACGCCTGCCGGCCTGCCTCGTCGGTGTTGAGCCCGAGCGAGAGAAAGTGGCGTTGCATCCGGCCAGTCTGGGACATACCGAAGCTGAAAGTGTGCTCGACGAGCCCGGCCAGCGGGTTGAGGTCGGAGTGATCGTACTTGAGAAACGAAGCGATGTCCCTGGCGGCGAGCAGCCCCGCGCCAACGACCGGCGAGCTCTGGGTCGTGTAGACCAGATGATAGATCCGGCCGGCTTCGAAGCCGCCGTCGAGGTAGACATGCTCTTGACTCGGGACGACCTCGCCGCCTTCCTCACGCGCAAAGCGCCAGCGTTCGCGTGGCACGATTTCGTCGGGGCCGTCTTCCCAATCACGCACAAAGAGCATGGCGTCGGGGTCAGCGAGGTTGGCGGCCGCATAGGGAGCATGGAGCCGGTTGGCCAGCAGACGGGTTGATTCGTTGACGTTGGGGTGGATCTCGACGACGGTCTGGCCGATGATTGATGTGCCGTCGATCTGAGCTTCCGGGGCGCTGAGGCCCATCAGCGCGTCGTCGCGGAGCACGTCCCATTGCCAGCCGACCCAGACGACGCTGTAGCCGTGGCGGAAGAGGAAGCCGTCGCCGACCGGGATGTTGCGCGTTGGCGGGACCTCGCCTTCGCCCCGGTTGAACTGACGCGGACCGAGCTTGCGGCCACGGTTTGGCAGCTCGATCAGCGCCCGGCGGTTGCCGTTGGCCGGGTTGGTTGGGGTCAGGATGCAGAGGTCGCCCTGAAAGCGCACGCGGCCGGCTTCGTCGCGTGGCGCTTTGTCGAGGTCGACAATCGCGGCATTCGCAGCGTTCTCTGGATCGACGGCGTAGGTGACGAGGCCATCGATGCGCTCGTATGTTCCCACCTCGCCGAACGCTGCGCCGCCCGCGTACGGTTCGCGGTGAGTAATCGTGAAATCAATGACGCCCATGAGCCCCTCCTTCGCGACAATTGTTAGCGTAGGCTAGGCGATGCCGACGCGAGACGCAACGGTTACTACGGCGCGGGCATGGCGGAAGCGTCGGTGGGCGCCGTGCCCTTGAAGCTCCTGCCCACACCTGGGAAAATGACGCTAGCGTCCGTCTTTACTGAGAGGCGACAGGCCGATGACCGGTCGGATGGCGTTCCTGCAGCGAGCGATGGCTGCGTTCTTCGTCGTGTTCGCAATGGTCAATGCGCTGATTGCGCTCGTGGTGATCTCCAGCGCGGATCGAGCGCTCGAGTATCTGGTCTTTGGAGTCGGTGGTTTGCTCTGGTTGATAGCCGGAGGAGGCTACGCCGTAGCGGCGTATGGTGTGATGGCGTCCGACGGCCGGTGGCGCTTCATCGCGCTCGGATCAGCTGTTACATCGGCAGTATTGTCGCTCTTTGCGATGCCGGAACTGCTGGCACATCTCCTGCTCGATGGGGCGGTGGTCGTCGGCGTGGTGCGCTGGCTGGGCCTGCAACCTAACGCGAGGGTGCGCTAGCGCGTAAGTTCCTTCGAACCATCGTCGCGCCGGAGCGTCTTTCTGATTCTCCGGACGGATCTGAGCCCAACGTCGAGCGTGCGATCGTTCAGCGGTTCGTCGCCACTGAATTGCAGTGCGAAGATCGGGTGCCGTTCCGGCGGCATGCCGTCGCCAACCCACTCGCCGTGACGGAACCCCTCGAGTGTGCGGTTGATCAGGAGATTGCGCAGCTCGGGCAACATGCCAGGCCGGGCGACCAGCGGTTCTCCGCTGGCTGGCTTTGTGAGCGGTATCGCCCGACCGTTGGAGAAGAGAATCTCGACGCCATCCGGACCCTCGGCGACGCCGATGACCTGCTGGCCGCCGATCAGGCCGTCGGCGTACTCCGCCGAGCACAAGCGCTCGCCGTCGATGACGATGATCGGGAAGCCGTCGCGGTCGCAGACGCTGTCGTCGTTGAGCTGGCGAACGAGGTCGATCAGTGACATCTGGTACTCCGCTTCAAAAAAATAGTCCTCCGGGGCCAACCGCCCGGAGGACTATTCTCTCCACCCCCACACCCTCAGCAAAATATCGTGACTGCTGGTGTGTCGCCAGTATAGCGGCCTGGGTGGGGGCTGTCTACCGACTTTCGGTAAGTGCCGGAGCTGTGATGTCAGCGCCTTCGATCCTGGCGAGCGCGTCGCGGTAGGAGCGGACGGCACTCTGGAGCGAGAGGTAGTGCGGGTTGCTGCCGAAGGTTTCCGGGTTGCGCTCGCGGATGCTGGTCATCAGGCGCTGGCGGCTGCGGATCTTTGCGATCAGAATCGTTGCTGCGGTCATGTCTTTCACCTCATCGTGCTCGCGGCCGGAAATCGCTTGCTCCGGACCGTAAGATTGTCACCGACAAATGCCTTGAGAACTGTCAACGTGCCTACGAGAATATCACAGTATGCGCATATAGGCAACTAGGAGATAAGGTCGATTCGGCGAGTTGCCTAGACCGGCGCGTTGCGCGCTCGAACCGCGCACGGCAGACTATCATCTGTGCGACGTGGTGTGGGTCGGGCAACGACCCCGCCATAGGCGCCGAATGGGAGGGGATGAGGGGCGGATGGGGGAACGAACGCGGGTCGCGGTGATCGACCGGGAGGGCTTCTATATAGAAGCGGTCGTCGCCGTGCTCAACCAACAGCCGGATCTCGAGGTGGTCGCCAGCGCGACGATCTTCGAGGACTTTGTCGAGCACGCGGCCGCAGCCGAGATTGTGATCTTGCAGCAGGAGACGGTTGATCTGACCAGGGAGCTGCTGGGCATGCTGGCGGAGGCCCTGCCCGGTACGCAGCTCATCGTGCTCGGCGCGGACAGCGACCACGACACCTTGATCGCCTATGTCGAGAGCGGCGCGATTGGCTATGTCCGTGATGATGAGGATTTCGACAAGCTCCTCCAGGTCATCCGCGTCGTCCACAGTGGCGAAGCGCTGGCCCATCCGGAGCTTATCGCGCCGATCTTCCGGCGGCTCGCCGAACTCGGTGAACTCTGGCGGGAGCTCTATCCAGTCGACATCGGTGATGTAACGCTCACTGCGCGGCAGCAGGAGGTTGTCGAGCTACTGGTTGATGGGCGCTCGAACGCGGAGATCGCCGAAGCGCTCAACATCTCCGTTGGGACGGTCAAGAACCACGTCCACAAGATCTTCGGCCGGTTGGGCGTCAGCTCGCGCGAGCAGGCGGCGATCGTCTTCGAGCGGCTCCAGAAGCACGGCTAGGCGCTGTGTCGCCGATCCGATCGCGAATGTGACGAATCTGCGAACAGGGGTTGACAAGCCGGCACTGCCCGCGTACTATGTATGTACGGTCCCGATGAATTGCGAAGGATCGACACACGAGCGTAGTCATCCAGGTGGCTGAACTCGAGTGACCGGGAATCACATCCGGCACAGGCCAAGATCGTATTGTGTTACGTAAGTTTCACTGATCCAACCTGAACCGATGGCCCGGATACTGGCAGAGTGGCAACACTCCGCCACACGCAGAGCGCGTAGCGCCGACGCACCTCCGGGTGCAGACGCACCACAACCTCAGCGTGATGTGTCGACTCCCCAACCGGTTCGTCGGGGCCTATTCTTTTGCCCGAACTCTGCTAGCACTCTCCATCAAACTGCGCTGTTGCGGGAACCCGCAGCGCGGATCGCGTTGTGCCTTGCGCCACGACCCACGTCTATGCGGAGCATTGCATTCTGATGCCTGCGTCCCGCTCTCGCCATCGGCACGATCCCCCATGCCGTGGAACGTCGCATCTATAGCTGTGGCGGTACGCGCAACGTGCTCTGGGCAACGCCGCAGCTTCGCCGTGAGGGTTGATTGCGTGAAGGGTCGTGGATCATCATTCCCGATCATGCAACTAGATTATGGCCGGGGTTAGCGTTCAAACCGCTCTGTCTTGCTTTGCGACACAGACCGACACTCCTCCAGAGCAATCCAGCGCCGCACCTGGCATCCCGAGCCACGACGGATCTTCGAACACAGCGGCGGTGTTCCGGAGGCACTGAGCCGCGTCGCCAGGACGTTGTTGGCATTTCGTCGCACCGACATGTGGCATGGTCGTTCCAAGATCTCTCCCGCGTCGGGATGCCCATGGCGTTGCTGTGACGTCGGCTGCTTGCCGACAGATGCCCCGCAAGTCAAGGGGACGTGCCGCTGGAGATTGTGATCCGCTGGCCTACTGGCCCCCGCTGGACACTTCATAGCACCAATATGGCCATCCCGAGAAACGAGGGATCTTGCCGCGCGCCTGCCACTGCGACGTGATTCCTACCATTCGGCAATATGACTCAGGATGGGTCCCTCACAACTCGTGACAGTGCCAGTCAAGCCGAGGCGTGTTGCAGGAGTATCTGAGTAGAGCCGTGTGATTGGCGACGGGTGGCAACGCATCGCGTTGCAGCTACGTTGGTGGCGGGAGCTATTGAGATTCCACCTAGCAGAGATGGTGATCGGTCGAATGCCTGGGCGATGTGTTGATAGCGATCGCAGGAAGATCCGTGTCTTCGGTGGGCGGATGTACGGGAACGGCCGCTAGCGTTAGCGTTCGAGGAGGCTGCGGCCGACGAAGAGGAGATTGGCGGGGCGCTCGGCGAGGCGGCGCATGAAGTAGGGATACCAGTCGGGGCCGTAGGGCACGGCCAGGCGGACGCGGTGACCCTGGTCGATCAACTCCTCCTGGAGTTGCTGGCGGACGCCGAGCAGCATCTGGAACTCGTAGCGGTCGGGGTAGATGTTGTGCCGGCTGGCGTACTCGAGGGCATAGTCGATGATGCGTTCGTCGTGGGTCGCGATGGCGGTGAACTGACCGTAGCTCAGCGAGCGCTTCAGCAGCCGCAGGTAGGCGACGTCGACCTCGCGCTTGGCCGGGTAGGCGACAGCGTCAGGCTCGAGATATGCACCCTTGACGATGCGGATGTTCGGGCGGTACTCCAGCAGTTCGGCGAGATCGTCCTCGCTGCGGTAGAGGTAGGACTGTAGGACGACGCCGACGTTGTCATAGCCTGCCTCGCGCAAGCGCCGGTAGGTGCGAAGGGTCGCATCGACCGTTGGCGATTCCTCCATCGAGATCCGCACGAAGCGCTGATCCTGGGCTGCGCGGTCGACGATCCGGAGCGTGTTCTGGAAGCTGTAGTCCTCGGAGATGTCGAGGCCAACCTGTGTCAGTTTCACGGCGATCGTCGTGTCCAGCTGGGCCGCTCTCAGGCGGGTCAGGATCGTGCGGTACTCGTTGACGATCGCTTCGATCTCTCCTTTGTCGTCGAGCGCTTCCCCGAGTGGCGCGACATAGGCGTGGAAGCCGCGCGCCGTCAGTTGCTCCAGCACATCGAGGCATTCATCGAACGTCGTCCCGGCTGCGTAGCGTTGGGCGCCGAGCCGGTCGCCATAGCGCGCGACGATCGACCTCACCGCCGGGTTGGTCGTCGCGGCGAGGATGGTGTGGCGCATGGCGGCATTGAGCGAAGCTGACATTGACTCTCTCCAACGTGCTGGCGGGCGCGGGACTCTAACCTGGTCGGTGCATCCAGAGGAACCCATGATAACCGACGAGGTGAAACACGACCGGAGACCCACTGCTCAGTGGGTCTCCGGTATCGGTGACGTTACGCTTCTGTGGACGCTGGCTAGACGACGACCGCCGCCGTATCCGCTGCCTTGACCTGTTCGTTGAACTCGGAGAGCTCGGTGTCGAGCAGGGAAGCCAGTCGAGCGAGGGCGTCGCCGGACTGGGTTCGCAGACCGTCGAAGACCTCATAGGACTGCGCCGTCGGCTGGCCCTCGGCGCTGGCGACGACGGCGGCCAGACCGCCGAGCAGCGCTGTCAGGCGGCCCGGGAAGTGCAGCGTGTCCTGGAGGCTCTTGGCGCGATACTGGATCAGCAGATCCTCGATCTCAAGTAGCTTCGCGCTCAGGTCCTCTGCCGCCTTGCTGGTTTCCTCACCGCCGCGCTCAGCCCAGCCGTCGAGCTGTTCGCGGGCCGCGCGGATGCGGTTGATGCCCTCGTGGACGTCGGCTAGCGTATCGCGGATCTCAAGCAGCAGATCGAACTGGGCCTGGTATTCCTCCTGAGTCGTCGCCATGCGCGGGTCCTTGACGATCTCGAACTCAACAGTCTGTGAGCCGCTGGGCGCGTCGAGCCGGGCCTGGTAGCTGCCCGGCACAACGATCGGTCCTTGACCGCCGCCGCCACGCCGGGCCGAGGGGTCGCCGCCCTCGATCGCGGTCGGGCCGGGATAGCGCATGTCCCAGATGAAGCGATGGGCGCCGGCCGCGGACTGGATCAGCGGCGCCTTGTCCTCGCCTTCCGCGCTGGAGAACGAGCGAATCTCGTTCCCGTCGGCGTCCATGAATGTCAGCGTCACCTCGTCGGACTGGTCCTCGGCGAACCAGTAGGGGATGACGACGCCGTCGGGTGGGTTGTCGCCGGCGTCCAGCCAGTGGCGGCTGGTCGTATTGTCGTCGTGCTGCTCGAACCAGTAGGTCTGCATCATGCCGCCGACAAAGTGGAAGTTCTTGCCTGGGCGCGGCGGGTGCGGCCCGAAGTCTGCGCTCGGCGGGACGCGGTAGGTGACGCCCGGCGCGAAGAGCCGTAGCCCCTCGCTTGCGCCGTCGGCGGCGATCTGGCGGAGTGCCGAGATGTCGTCGAGAATCCAGAACGAGCGGCCATGCGTGCAGACGACGAGGTCCTGATCGTGGATCACCAGATCGTGGATCGGGACGACCGGCAGGTTCAGCTGCAGCGACTCCCAGCTGTCGCCATCGTTGAACGACACGTAGAGCCCGCGTTCGGTGCCGGCAAAGAGCAGTCCTGGCTGTACGGGATCCTCGCGGATGACCCGCGTGAAGTCGTCGCTCGGGATGCCGTTGGTGATCGTCGTCCAACTCTCGCCGAAATCCTCGGTCTTATAGAGGTAGGGCGTCTCGTCGTGCGACTTGTAGCGCGTCGCGGCGACGTAGGCCTTGCCTGTTTCGTGGCTCGAAGCCTCGATGATCGAGATCAGCGCCCAGTCGGGCAGGTCGGGCGGGTTGACCGCCGTCCAGTTCTCGCCGTTGTCGCGGCTGACGTGCACGAGCCCGTCATCGGAGCCGGCCCAGAGGACGCCGGCTTCGACCGGCGACTCGGCGAAGGCGAAGATCGTGCCGTAGATCTCCGCGCCAGTGTTGTCGCCGGTGATCGGGCCGCCGGAACGCACCAGCGTCTCCGGGTCGGCCCGGCTCAGCTCGGGGCTGGCCTGCTGCCAGGATTGACCGCCGTCTTCCGAGCGGAAGAGGTGGTTGCCGCCGGAGTAGAGCACGTTTGAGTCGTGCGGCGAGAGGTGGATCGGCGAGGTCCAGTTCCAGCGGTAGGCCAGGTCGCCGGCAGCGCGCCCGGCAGTCGGTTCGGGCCAGACGGTGATGTTCTTGGCGTGGCCGGAGCCGAGGTCGAGCCGGGTCATCCGGCCAGTCTGCGCGCCGGCGTAGATGATGTCGGGATCGTCCGGATCGACGGCGATATAGCCCGACTCGCCACCCCCGACGACGCGCCAATCCGGGGTGACGATGGCGACGAAGTCGGAGCGGCTCGGGACGCTCATCGTCGTGTTGTCCTGCTGCGCGCCGTAGACGCGGTAGGGGAAACGGCTGTCGGTGGTGACGTGATAGAACTCAGCGGTCATCTGGTTGTACATGCTCGACCACGAGTAGCCGCCGTTGTAGCTGACCAGCCCGCCGCCGTCGTTGCCGAGGATCATGCGCTGTGGGTCGTTCGGGTCAATCCAGAGGTCGTGGTTGTCGCCGTGGGGCGCAGAGACCTGCTGGAAGCTCTTGCCGGCGTCGATGGACTTCCACATCTCGACATTGAGCACCCAGACGGTGTTGGCATCGCCGGGGTCGGCGTAGATGTGGTGGTAATACCAGGCGCGCTGGCGCAGATTGCGGTCGTCGCTGCCCTTGACCCAGCTATCGCCGTAGTCGTCGGAGCGGAAGATGCCGCCATCCTCGGCCTCGACGATGGCGTAGACCCTGCCGCGCTTACCGGGCGTTGGCGCAAGCGTCACCTTGCCGAGGATGCCCTCAGGTAGCCCCTTGTTGTGCGAGATGTCCTCCCAGGTGTCGCCGCCGTCGAAGGAGCGCCAGATCCCGGATTCCTCGCCACCGCTGGACATAAAGTGAGGGCCGCGCCCGGACTCCCAGATCGCGCAATAGACAATCCGGGGGTTGGTCGGGTCGAGCCGGACGTCGATCGCACCAGCCTTGTTGCTCTTCTGCAGCACCAGCTCCCAGCTGTCGCCGCCGTCGGTCGAGCGGTAGAGGCCGCGTTCGGGGTTCTCGCCCCAGACGTGGCCGAGCGCCGCGACATAGACGATGTCGGGGTTGGCCGGGTGGATCTGGAGCTCGCCGATGTTTTGGGTCGCCGACAGCCCTTTGTGCTGCCATGTGCGGCCGCGGTCGGTCGACTTGTAGACGCCGTCGCCGCGCGAGACGTTGCCGCGGATCGTCGCCTCGCCCATGCCGGCGTAGATGACGTTGGGGTCGGATTCGCTGACCTGGAGCGCGCCGACCGACGCGTACTTGAAAAACCCGTCGGAGATGTTTTCCCAGATCTGGCCGCCGTCGTCGGTCTTCCAAACGCCGCCGCCGGTCGAGCCGAAGTAGAACCGCGTCACGTCGTCCGGATCACCTGCCACCGCAACGACCCGACCGCCACGATTGGGGCCGATGTTGCGATAGCGCAATGCTGAGTACATCTGATCGCCCACAATGCCTCCCTTGTTCATTCTAGCTGTAGCGCGTCATTGTCGAACGGATGCGGCGGTGATGTCAAAGAGAGGGAAGAGGGAACAGGGAAGAGGGAAGAGGGGAAGAATGGGCGGTAGTATGTCAGGTGTGGCCGGGGTGTGGTTTAGCAGGGACGGGGGTGTCGTGTGGGTGCGATCAAAGGTGAGCTGGCGGGGCTGATCGATGCGGTGTTCGCGGAGTGGGATAGTGTGGTGTCGCCGGGGTGCGCGCTGGGAATCTATCTGGATGGGGAGATTGCCTATAGCCGGGGCTATGGGATGTCGAACCTGGAGCATGGCGTCGCGATCACACCGGACTCGATCTTCCACGTCGCGTCGATCTCGAAGCAGTTCGCTGCTCATTGCATCGTGCTGCTGGCGAAAGAGGGCAAGCTGGCGCTCGATGATGATGTGCGCGAATACATCACCGAGCTGCCCGACTATGGCGCGACGATCACGATCCAGCATCTGATCCACCACACCAGCGGGTTACGCGATCAGTGGGAGCTGCTGCGGTTGGCGGGCTGGCGCGAGGACGATCTGATCACCGACGATGACGTGCTCGAGATTGCGATTCGGCAGCGCGAGCTGAACTTTATGCCGTCGGATCAGTACTTCTACTCGAACACCGGCTACACATTTCTCGGTCTGATCGTCGAGCGGGTAACCGGACGCAGCCTGCGGCAGTTCGCGCACGACCGCATCTTCGAGCCGCTTGGCATGACCAGGACGCACTTCCACAACGACCATAGCGAGATCGTCACTGGCCGGACCCAGGCCTACCAACCCCGGCCGGACGGCATCGGCTACCGCATCAGCATCCCGGTCTTCGACACGACCGGCGCTACGAGCTTGCACACGACGGTCGAGGACCTCTTCCGCTGGCACCAGTACCTCCAGCGCTTCCTTGCCGATCCGGCGAACGAGCCATATTTGCGGTGCGCCGTCCTCAACGACGGGGAGCAGCTCGACTACGGCTGCGGCTTGCGGCACAGCGAGCGGCATGGCGTTCAGACCGTTGGCCACGCCGGGGCTGACGCGGGCTACCGGGCGCATTTCATCACCGTGCCCGAGCACCGTCTCGGCATCGCCGTGCTCTGCAACCTCAGCTCGATGGCGCCGGCACTCGCGACCCGTGGCGGCGACCTCGTGTCGGTGTTCGGGACGATGGGCGGCGATGCGCAACCCCAGATCCTGCTCCAGGTGGCCGCACGCCTCTTCCTGCACGGGCAGTCGCCGGCGGAGGCGAGCGGGTTGCAGCCCCGCGGAAGGTCGAGCGATTCGGGCGCCGCGCCCCCGCTCCCGCCGCAGCCCGAGAGCCACACCAGCAGCGCCGCCCCGGCCGAACGCCACGCACCTCGTCC
>JAUIIK010000214.1 GCA_030431755.1 Chloroflexia bacterium | reverse complement strand
GTGCCGACCAGTCGCTCCGCGGTGAGCGGCTGAAACGTGACCGGCAAGTTGATTCTGCGGATGATTGGCGTGTTCACGACTGGCACCTCATCACCGTTTCACCCGGTAGGTGACCGTCAACACGCTCGTGAGCTGACGATGCTGGTCAAGATGTTCCGATGCGACGACCGGGTCGTGCTCGATCGCCATCCATGCCGCAAGCGGATAGTCCGCCAGTCGCTTCAGGCGCAGGTGATCGGCGATCTCTTCCGCGAATGCGACGAGCTCATCGACACGCGCGTCGTCATCGACCTTCTGCTGGATCCCGACGTCGATGGTGCAATCCCAGAACGAGTGCTGCCGGGAGGCGTTGCGAATCTCCAGTGCCTTGGGCACAACGCTCACATGCAGCGACTGGAGCTCGGTCAGCTCGAACGAAGGCTGGTGCAGACGCTCAGCTGTGAAGTCCTCACTGAACGTGGCAGCGTTGAGTGACGTCGTGACGGCATCGGCGATGTCTGTGATCACGCTCATGGTTCATCCCGTCCGTTTAGCCGACCCTCGAGGTAGGAGACGCGGCGCTCGATCGACTGGTACTCCGTGCGCAGCGATCGGGCCTCGACGATCAACTCATCGAGTCGCTGCTCGACGTGGTCGAGCTTGGTCGTCACCACACCCCACTGGACGGTGACGGCGAGCGTCGCGAAGACGACCGTCAAAGTGACGCCGGCCCAGCGGCCACTGCCGTTTGGCTTCTGAGTTGAGGCGGCCGTCCCGGTCATGCGTCCTCCGTGGCGATGTGCTTGGTGTGGATGCGGAGCGCCTTGCGATACGGGTCGCTGTACCGGAACGGAGGCTCCGAACCGGGCGCCATCACCTCGTAGACGAACACCTTCTCGCCCTGGGTTTCACGGATCTGGTCACCAGCGGCCGGCAGGACCTCGGCGCTGTCCAGCACGAGGTCTGCCGTGCGGACGAGGAAGTCGCGCGACTGGATCCGCTGGATCCCGCCGAACTCGTAGTCCTGCTCGAACGTCGTCTGGCCGATCGTGGCCGACAGCTCGACCGATGACGCACCACGGTGATAGACCACGGGGCGCGCCATATGCGCATGGCGTTGGTCATCGAGGAACTGAGCGCCCTGTTCGAGGAGATCACCCATGGGTCACTGGCTCATCCGAATGCGTACATGGGTGTCGGCATCGCCAGCGGCAAGGATGCTGCGTCCGATCTTCCTGTTGACGCCGGCGGCGCTGTCGGTCGTCGCCTCAGTGTTGCTCTCGTCCCAATAGACGTCGAGGCCAGCGCCGATCGCGGTGCTGCCTCCGGTCGCCTTCGGAAAGTCGAAGACACCGGTGACGCTGAGCGATCCGAGCGTGCTCGCGGGAATGTCCTGCTTGGCGACGCCGACGAGCTCGCCCTGGACCACGACGTCGCCGGCACTGAGCGCCGAGCCTGGCGTGTGATCGATGGCGTCGCCGTGCTGAATGAATGTTGCGGTAGGCATCAAATGCTCTCCTTGAGTGGTTCAGCGAGCGGCTTACGCCTCGCCCTTCATCTTCACGCCGCCCCGCGGCTCCTGTTTGGCGACGCCGAAGTCGTGGTAACCGCGCATCTGGATGCCGAGGTTGTTGAAGTCGGCGTCGGCGCTCTCGACGGTCGGCTGCTGCTGCCCGTTGAGGAATGCCACCTCGATGACCGGCATGTCTGCCGGATCGGCGAGGATGTACCACGCCAGACTGCTGGCGTCGGTGTACTTCGGGTTGCTGAGGTAGCTGGAGCGCACGGGACGGAACTTGCCCGCGTGCGGGTTCGCGACGGGCGTCTTCTTGGTCGAAGATGGATCGCGAAGCTCCGTTGAGTTCATGATCTGTGTCGCCGGAACGTACAGACCGTTGGGCACGAGCAGGATCACCGGCGCTACCGCAAGCGGATGCCCGTCGGGATCGGTCTGGTCGAGGAACATGGTCTCGGCCTGCGTGAGCGCGTCGATGCCCAGTGCGGTGCCGGCGCCGTCGGCGTAGTTGTTGTTCCCGGCCACGAAGAACGCAGCGTTGTTCAGGAACTCGGCCCAGAAGACGTCGTTGAGCTTGAGCGCGCCACCGCGGCCAAGCCGGCGCGGCACGGCCGTCAGCGCATCGAGGTCATCGTTGATGAGGTCCCGACGATCGATGCCGAACATGCGTCCGTACGTCTTCGCCTGGTTGGTGTACGCCGTCTCTCCGACCGTCGCGTGCTTGAGCTCGCCGCCGGGCGCGATTTCCTCATAAACGAAGCCGCCCGTGAGCGAGTAGCTGGACACCTGCTTGAAGTCGCGGACCGAGCGGAGCGCGGCGATGTCACGCCACGAGGACTCGACCGCTTCGAAGCCGGCTCGGAGGAACTTGTTGGCGACGTTCGAGAGGATGCCGGGCAGGCTCATCGTGCTGAAGCCCGCCGCTTGCACATCGGTGAACGCAAACTGGAGCAGGCCCTTGAGGTCGCTGCGTCCGAAGCCGCGGTAGCCATTGGCCTGCGCGAAGATCAGAAGCGTCTCACAGAGGCCCAGGCCATGCCGATACTCACGGCTGGCCGCGTCGAGCGTGCGCTCATTGAACTGCGCCTCGAGCGCCTGGGTCTCCAGACCGCCAGCGATGCACAGCGCGGCCTCGATGATCGACCCCTCGATGCGCTCGCTCTGCGGGCGCGGTCCGCCGACTCCCTCGTAGGAGCGACCGAGGCGCATGACCTCAAGTTGGTACTTGTCCGGCTTCCAGCCCGCTTCGAGCGCGGCATGCGCGAGTCGACCAAGATCGTCTGCCAGCTCCGGGCGCTGCGCGAGCACCTCCGCCGTCATGGCCTGGATGCGCTGCCGGCGATCGGACTCAGCCCGAGCGCGAGCGGTGATTTGATCGATCTCGGCAGCGGGATCGCTGGCGGCGATGGCGCCGTTGCGTTGCGGCGACGGAGGAGTGTTCGGCGCGGGATCGTGAGCCTGGCCGTTGTCGGAGGCGGCCACGTCCGTGTCGGTGCCTCGGGGAGTGGTGTGGTCAGGCATTGCCTGCGTCTCCTTGTGGTGCTGAGCGGCGATCCGGGCCTGCGTCTGCTGGTCCGCGCCGAGATCGACGAAGCTGATTTCGTTGAGGGTGGTCTTGTGGGCGACGTAGATGGGGCCGTTGAACTTCCGGCCGTTCACGGTCACCGCCACGTCGCGCTTGATGAACTCGAGCTCGTCCACCGAGGCGCCAATCGACGCCTGCCAGGGAAAACCCTTCTTCCCGCTGGCGACGATCTCCTGCGCGGCCGCGGTGTCGCGCGAGACGACACCATCGGCCACGAGCTGGCCTTCTTCGACGGCGATGCGTTCGGTGTGGCCGACGCCCTCGAATGCGGAGTGCTGGAATCGCACGGGCCGGCGCTGCGCGGGGATCTTCATCCCGTCGAGGTTGACGACCACCGGGTACGCGAATCCGAGTGTGCGGATCGGGCCACCGGTGTAGGCGACCATTGAGAAGCGAGGGAGCGTGCTCTCCCCCGAGTCGTCGGACGCGGCGGCCGCTGCTTCGATCGCGACTTCGCAGTCGATCGCGAGGATGTCAGGGACATCAGTCTTCTGTGTCATCGTCCTCGTCCTTCGTTCCTGCGGGGATAGCTGCATCCGTCTGGTCCGGGGGCGCGATACCGAGCGTTGCCATGAGCTCTCGCTCCTTGGCGATCTGGCGGAGTTCGGCTTCCCAGTCGAGTCCTTGACGGGCGTATTCACGCGCGAGCGACGTCGTCCGGCTCGTGAGCCGGGTCGCCTGCGCGTTCGCTTCCTTCGCGGGATCAACGTGTTCGTTGCCGTCCCAGAACCACTGGTGCTTCGTCGCGGCGCCGCGCATCCGCATCGACTGCGGCAGCAGGTCTTCCACGAGCACGGCTTCCTCGAGCCAGGCGGCGAAGATGCGATCCAGCACGATGCGCTCGAGGTGCGCCTGCTCGATGCGGATGCTCTTGAAGTAAGTCTGGTGGTCCAGTCGCCCGGAGGCGTAGTTGTAGCCCGACGAGTTCCCAGCTGCGACGTTGAACGGCATGCTCAAGCAGCGAGCGATCTCGTTCAGGATCTCGCGTTTGAACTCGGCGTAGGTGGTCGCCGGCTGCTCGGCCTTGAGCTGCGCCATCTTCCAGCCACCCGGCATCGTGAGGAGCATCCGCTGCTCGAGCTCGATGGCGTCCATCGGCTCGACATCCTCAGCCTCGCCGTTGGCGGGCGCATCGGTGTAGAGGACACCGGCGAAGTCGGCGGCCGTCTCAGCTGCGCTGATGACAGCGAGCGTGAATCGCCGCAGCTGCGCGAAGAGCGGCAGCGCGGGCGTGATGTCGGGGATGCCGCGGCTCTGACCCGGGCGGTCAGCCCGGAAGTAGTGGACGATGACGGCTGCGGGGATGCGGTCGTACTTCAGGCCGGTGGTCCAGCGGAGGTCGCCGGGGTGCTGCTTGAGTACGTGGTACTCAAGCGGGTTGCCGACCTCATCGAACACGATCCCGTCGATGGCCTTCGGCTCGTTGATCTGAAGATCCGGCGTTGCGACCTGGTCGGCTTCGATGAGCCGGACGTCGAGTTGGACCGGCGAGCCATGACGCGGGTTCCGGGCAAGGAGCACGAAGCTCTCGCCGGATTCAGCGCGAGCCATGCGCATGGTGCGGAGCTTCGCGGCGAGTCCGATCGCCGAGGCCCAATCCGCGAACGCCGACTCGATACGACGATCCGCATCCGGGTCACCGGTCAGCATCTGGAGTCGCGGGCCGGTGCCGACGACGTCGTTGGCCAGCGTGCAGACGATGCCGCGGGCGTAGCTGTTGTTGGCGACTTCGTAGCGAGCGCGATTACGAAGCACGCGCCGGACTTCGGGACTGGCCGATGCGTCGGCGCTGAGGCCGTCCGCGTTCGCCCAGTGGCGGCGGTTCCCGTCCGTGGTCACCGCCGCGTCGTACCGGGCACGAAGAGGACGCAGGCCAATGACCGGCACGCCTGCACGCACGGCGTTTGCAGCGTTGGGGACGCCACGTTTGTGCGGCGTACGGGCGGCCAGTGCATTGACGAGTCGAGTGAGCATCCGTGCTCGCGTCCTCATACCGTTCCGTGCGGGATGGCCCGGGTCACCTTGATCCCGAGCCCCTTCTTCTTGACCGCGTCCTTCGAGTTCAGGTAGCGGTCCGCTTCGATCTGGTCCTTCAGGTCGTGCTGTTCGACACTGCCGGCGTCGCCAGAAGCGCGCTTCGGACCCGAAGCGTTGTCCTTGATTGTGTCCTTCAGGTCCTCGGCCATGGATCAGCTTCCAACTGCCGGGACGTCACCCGGGTTCTCCGGCAGGTCCACCGAGTTCTCGCCGAACTCGATCATGCCGCGAGCGTTCTCGATGAGCGCTTCGAG
>JAUIIK010000051.1 GCA_030431755.1 Chloroflexia bacterium | reverse complement strand
CCTCGCTGACAGTCAACCACAATTCGAAGTCGAACTCCTGGCCGATGACTGCTGCGAGTTCGAGCAGAGTGGTGGCACTGTGGTCCAGTCGTTCTAACCGCTCCTCAATCAACTGACCGATCAGCGGCGGCACAACGACACGGTCGAGGAAACCGACCTCTGCATGATCGTCTCTGACCTGTAGCGATCCAACATCTTCGAGCGTCTGGAGCAATTCAACGACGTAGAACGAATTGCCCTCGGCCAGATTGGCAATGTGCGCCGACAGTCGCTCCAAGTCTTCCAGCGTCAGTGTGTAGCGGTCGGTGAGCAGGTTACGGACAGCTCGATCCTCCAGCGGCGCGAGGTTAAGCCGGGCGGCACCAGATTCGCGGATGAGCGCCGGTAGCATCCGTGCCAGGTGATGGCGGCGTGTGATCTCGTCGTCGCGGTAAGTCGCGACGAGCAGCCATGCCGCGTCTTCGAGATGCCGAGCGAGAAAACGCAGGGCGTCGAGGCTGGCAATGTCAGACCAGTGGAGATCTTCGAGCACAACCACGAGCGGTTGCTGCGCGGAAACTGAGGAAAAGAACGCGCGCGTTTCATCGAAGAGCCGGGCTTGGCTGCCAATCTTTTCCAGCTTTTCAGGATTGCCGAACCATTCTGGCGAAGCCGTACTAGCTTCACCGGGTCGATAGTTCCGCAACACCTCAATCCACGGGCCGTAAGGCGGGGTGGTAGTGAGATCGTAGCAGCCGCCGGTGAGGACGAGGCAATTGCGCTCGCGGGCTTCGTGGATGAGGTCGTCAACGAGGGTCGTCTTGCCAATGCCCGCTTCGCCGCTGATCAGTACGAGCGAGCCGTGGCCGGCGATGGCGTCGTCCAGCAATTCGCGGAGCTGGGCACGTTCGCGGTCGCGTCCGTAGATCACCGGACGCTCCCCACGGCGTCGAGCTCGCCAGAGGGTGCTGGACATGCTTACTGGCCTCGGTCTCTTTGTGCCGCTTGTGCGTGAGGCCAGTGTAACACTCGGGCAGACAACGCTAGAGGACAAGTGCCGCTGGACGGTCCAGAAGATCGTCTGTCGATGGCGTTCACGTGGGATTCCTCCACTTCGGTCGAACAGGATCAAAATTGATGCAGCTATGGCGCTGCCATTGCCGCCGACACACCATGAAGATCCCCTCCGGCAGCGCAGGCCAAAGGGGATCGAAGGGGTTGGGAGAGGCGTTGCTGCTATGCGGCCAAAGGTTCTACTGGCTGCTGGAGTTGGACTGCAAGCGCCGGCTGGATGCGCGTCGCGAGATTGAGCAGCGCCACCGCGATCCGGAAACGTGCTCCTCGTCCCTGGCCGGCCAGCGCGACCTGCCGGGTGTAGTTGATCTCGGCGCGCTTGATGTCACTGCTATGGCGATCGAATGCCAGGCTGTCGTTGAGCAGCTCGTTCATGTCAGTGTCCCTTCCTGGGGCTCCGCCGGAGGGTCCGTCCGGCGCTGTTGTGACTGTGATCTCAGGATAGGGAGCGCCACGCATCCCAACATCGTGGGAATTGCGCAAGTGAAACGAGGTCGCGCCATCTGCGTAGGACTGCGTAGGAGGAAGTGGATGCGCAGAATGCGTGCCGAGCACAAAGAATCCCCTCCCGGTTGCGACCGGGAGGGGCGTCAAGCCGTAGCGTGTGCTGAAGGCTAGTTGGCCGGGGCCAGGTACGGGAACTCGGCCTGGAACGGCTTGTCGTTGGCGTCGACACCGTCGCCGGTGATCAGGCCCTCGGTGATCAGACCCAGTTCGACGTCGATCACGTCGTCAGCCAGGTTGCGGCCGTTGAGGAAGCCGGTTTCCTGGGAAACGTTGACCGTCAGGATGTCTGGCAGCAGGATGTCGGCGATCGCCTGGATCGTCGCGGCATCGTCGCTGGGATCATCGTCGCCGTCGTTGAGGCTGAAGAGCAGCGTCAGCGTATCGACGATCTCGGCACGGAAGTCAGCCTGGTCATCCTCCGGGTTGCCGAGGTTGAAGGCGTCCTTCTGGCTCGGCTCGTTCATCTCGAACGGGTTCGTCGGGATGAAGACCGTGTTGATGCCCGGACGGCCCATGCGGTCGATGCGGCCGGCGCGGCGGCTGTCGGTCTCGGCCCAGACGCCGATGTTGTCCGACGTCAGCCAGTGCGTCGGGATCTCGATCACGAGCGCCGAGACATTCAGACCGGCGAAGAAGTCGTTGCCGGTGAACATCGCGCCGGCATTGAAGCCGTCGAGGTCGAAGAAGAACGGGTCATCCATCGTGCCGGCATAGGTCCGCGAGCCATCCCAGCCCTCGACGATCTCACCGGTCTTGCCGACGGCGATCTTGCCGCGCGGCGGGATGTTGCCGCTCTGGATGAAGCGCGTCTCGTAGCGCTGGCTGCCGTCGTTAAGCACGCCGGTGAAGCGCGTCACGATGCGGGCATCTTCGAGCGCGTCACCGTTGTAGTCGATCTTGAACTCGTAGTTCGAGTAGTTGGCGAAGTTATCGCCGCTAATGACGCCGGCGCCCGGATTGACCGTCATGACGAAGACCGTCTTCGACAGATCCTGGCCATCAGGTGAGCCAGGGTGGAAGACGTAGATGTCGTTGATGTCCAACCGGCCGTCGGATGAGGCCAGCGGGCCATCGAGGTGGTCGGCAGCGCCCGCCGGGAATGCCGCTAGGCCAAAGACCTGCGCCGACATTACCAGGGCCAATACCGCCAGTGTTGCGAGTTTTCTCACGTGTCCCCCTAAACGTTGGGTGTGCGGGTGATTACGCAGAGTGCGTTCGGAACTTGAATGCGCCTTGATGTGGCTCCTCCTTTCGGCGCCTCCCTTCCGGTGGATCTGCTTTTCTACGTGCGATAGGTGAAATTGGATGTTAGACGGAGATTGAGAATCTGGGGAAATCGCGCGCAGGCTAGCGCAGCGCGTCGAGCGCTTCCGCCGCGCGCGGAGCCTGCAATGGATCGAAGGCGGGGTTGATCTCCAACGCCCGCTCGAGGTGCGTCCGGGCGGCCTCGTCGTTGCCGAGCGCGGCCTGGATCATGCCGGCGTGGTAGTGCATCCGGGCGTCGGCAGTCCCAAGCGCCAGCACCTTGTCCATCGCGTCGGCAGCTTCGTCCTGCCGGCCGTTCTTGTGGAGCGCCCAGGCCAACGTGTCCCAGGCGTAGACATCATCGCGAGTTGCGACATCCGCCTGCGCCGCAGCCAGCGCCTCGTCGAGCCGCAGATCATGGTCGAGGAGATAGAGGGTGAACTGCCGGTCGTATGCGCCATCGCCCAGCTCGGCGATGAACTCGACCGTCTCATACTGCGCTTGAGCAGCTTCGGTATCCCCTTGCAGAGTGTAGAGGTCGCCCAACGCGGCAAGGTAGGCTGGCTGCGGCACGGCGGCGGCAAGCTCGGTGTAGAGCGTGATCGCGGCATCCAGGTTGCCCTCGGCGGCCTCGGCCTGCGCCATGCCCGCCTGCGCCAGGTAATAGCCGGGCAGCAGTTCGTCCGATTGCTCAAACCACTCGCGCGCGCCGCCGGCGTCGCCGGATTTCAGGTGGAGATAGCCAACCTGGTAATCGAACCAGGCGCGGTTCTCCGGCAGCGCGCCGCCGAGCCGGGCGGTCTCGCTAGCCTCTGCCATAAGCTTGATCGCAAGCTCAGTATCGCCGTTGAGGTCGGCCAGAATCGCCTGGCGGCTCAATGTGCCGGGGCCGGCGGCGTCTGCGTGCGCGAGCTGCACGGCCTCGTCTGCCTGCTCGTAGTCGCCGAGCGCCAGGTAGATGTCGCTCAGCAGCAGGAGCGTGCCGTCCGGCGGCCGCCGTTCGCTGGCAAGTCCTTCGGCGATCTCACGCGCCTCTTCAAAGTCGTGCAACGCAAAGCGCACCGAGGCGAGCTCGAAGCGGGCATCGCGGAAACTCGGGTTGAATGCGAGCGCTTCACCGAGCGCGGTATCTGCCCGCTGGTAGGCGTTCAGGTCGCCGGTGATCCGGGCTGAGCGCAGGTGTGCCGCCGCGAGGTAGGTATAGGCGGTGACGCCGGGCTGAGTTGCGACGCGCTCTTCCCAGAAGGCGATCTGTTCAGACGCCTCCGGGACATCGGCTGGCGCAACTGCTTCCGCGCCACCGGAGGCGGTCAGGCTGTTGTAGAGGTAGCTGCCGGTAACGATGGCAATGGCGATGGCCAAGAGCAGACCGAGCCTGCGACCGCGCATTCCGTTCCCCAATCCTTCTCGCAGCCGACCGGGGCCGGGCTGCCGTCGGGATTCCTACGCGGCAGGAGTCTGATTGGATGTTGTCAGGCTGGTTAGCTGGCCGGCGCTACTCCGGCGGGTAGTTGTTGGGATCGGACGAATGCGAGACCGGCGAGGTCTGGCCGCCCGGCCGGTACATCTCGTCGACATCGGCCGGCGACTGGTAGGCCGGTTGAGCCGGCGCCGGCGAGCTCAGGTAATGGAGCGTCGAGCCGCCCAGCGTGATCAGGTCACCATCTTTGAGGATCTGCGAGCGAATCAATGCGCCGTTGACCCGCGTGCCGTTGCGGCTCTCGCGGTCGACGATCTCGTGGCGGTTGTCGGGGCGGCGGATGATCTCAGCGTGGTATGCCGAGACAGTCGGGTGGTCGATGACGACCTCGTTGTTCGGGTAACGGCCCATGCGGGTGCGCGGCAGGCTCAGCGGGAACTCGGTGCCGTCGATGAGCAGGCGCGCCTCGGCAGTCGCGGTTGATTGCATCGGCCCGGTCGAGCTGATTGGCGGCATATCGGCTTGCGCGCCGCCCGCGCCAAAGATGCTATTCGTGATCGACTCCCAGAAGCCGCCGACGCGGTTGACGGCGTTCGGCAAGAACTGCGCCACGGGAAAGGAGACAGGGAAGAAGATCGCGGCCCCCGAGACGACCATGACCGGATCATTGCCCTCATTGTTGGCAACCATCCAGAGCAAGGCCAATTGGGCGAGCCAGATCACCAGCAACGCTAACATGACGATTGTGAGTATGGTCTGGCCCGACATTAGCTCTCCCTCCCCCGGGGAAAGTGCGGCCCGGTAGCGTTCTGTCGCCTAGATAGTAGGGGCATCCGGACCACTGAAATTTCACTCGCGGCCACCAACCCGGGATGCCCACCGGGTGTGACAGCCTGTCCTCCCACGTTGCACCGAGTATAACCGAGAATCCCGCGCGCATGGTCGCTGATCCCAAGCGCCCGGCTGCGCTAGAGTGTCAACGGAGGTTCGACGGTCGGGAAGGACTGATGATGACGACAGAATCGGCGGGGCCACTGGCGGGCGTCCGCGTGCTCGATATCACGACGATGTTCTCGGGCGCGTTCGCGGCTACACTGCTCGGCGATTTCGGCGCAGACGTCATCAAAGTCGAGCTACCAGGGCGCGGTGATACGGTGCGTGGAATGTCGCCCTCGAAGGACGGCGTGCCGCTGCCCTGGACGGTCCTCTCGCGCAACAAGCGAGCGATTACGCTCGATGTCCGCAAACCCGCCGGCCGCGAGCTGCTCCTGAAGCTGATCGCGAAGAGCGATGTCCTGGTCGAGAACTTCCGGCCAGGGACGCTCAACCGCTGGGATCTCTCCTACGACGTACTCAAGGAAGCCAACCCCGGCATCATCGTCGTCCGGGTCTCCGGCTACGGCCAGACGGGACCGTACGCCACGAAGGCGGGTTTCGGGACACCGGCGACGGCCTTCTCCGGCTACACCTACGTCTCTGGCTTCCCGGATCGCCCGCCGATCAACCAGCCGACGCCGCTGGCCGACTACGTTACCGGCCTCTTTGCCTGCATCGCGGCACTGATGGCGCTCTACCACCGCGACGCCGGCGCGGGCGCAGAAGACGGTCAGGGCCAGGAAGCCGACGTCGCGCTCTACGAATCGCTCTTCCGCCTGATCGAAGCCTTCGTGCCCGCCTACGACCAGATGGATCGAGTACCGGAGCGGCGCGGCCACGCGATGGAGACGGCCAGCCCGGTCGGCACCTACCAGTGCAGTGACGGCGGCTGGACGGTCATGACCGCCAGCACCCAACCGACCTGGGAACGCGCCGCCCACGCCATCGGCCACCCGGAGCTGATCGACGACGAGCGCTTCCTGACCAACGAGACGCGCGTCGAGCACGCCGACGCGCTGAACGAACTTTTGGTTCCCTGGTTCGCCGCCCGCACCCGCGACGACGCTCAGACAGTCATGGACGAGCATGGCGTCCCGCTGGCCCCGATCATGTCGATCGCCGACATCTTCGAGAACGAGCAGTACAAGGCCCGCGAGAACATCATCCGCGTCGACCACCCGACCCTCGGCTCCGTCGCCCTCCCCGGCCTCATCCCCAAGCTCAGCCACACCCCCGGCGCGGTGAAACACCCCGGCCCCGAACAACCCGGCGCCTTCAACACCGAGGTCTATGGCAACCTGCTCGGGCTATCGGCGGACGAGATCGCAAAGCTCACAGATGAGGATGTGATTTAGGTAGGCCGCCGTCATGTACCGTTTCTTCGGAACCATCATGCACCCAGGCTGAACCAGGGAGGGGGCCACCATGACAACAGCACCCACCTTCACAGTAGCGGACTTGGCGCAGCTCAGTGAGCCCGGCCGCCACGATCTGATTCGAGGGGAACTGGTTAGCATACCGCCGGCCGGGGGTGAACACGGTCGGATCGCGCTGACACTCGGGGCCAGGCTTCACATGTTCGTCCAAGAACACAGTCTGGGAACTACCTACGCCGCCGAAACCGGTTTCTCCCTCGATGCTGAAGCAGCAACCGTCCTCGCTCCAGATGTCGCCTACGTTCGCTCCGACCGCTTGGAAGGGCTGGAGGATGTGTCCGGCTTCCTGCCACTCGCGCCCGATCTCGTCGCCGAGGTGGTCTCACCCTACGATCGCGCTTCGATCGTTCAGGACAAGGTCCTAACCTATCTAGAGGATGGCGTCGAGCTGGTCCTGGTCGTCGATCCACAACGGCGTAGCGTCACCGCGTATGGTCGGGACCGTTCCGCGCGCCTCCTCGTCGAAGGTGAGACGCTCAGTGGAGGAGATGTGCTGCCGGGATTTGAGCTGGCTATTGCGGATCTCTTCAGCTAGCTCGCTCATGCAGTTCCCCGCGCAAACAGGCCCGGCGGTTGACCGCCGGGCCTGTTGCATATGGGGAGGAAAGGTGGTTATGAAGCGACCACGGGGCAGTTGACGACGAGGTCGGTCACAGTGACCTCGTACATCTCGTTGACGTCGGCGGCGTCGCGAATGCTGTCGGGTTCGTAGTCTGCGTCCACCATGACGAGGTTGACCCGCCAGAAGGCGCTGTAGCCCTCGTCGCCGGGGATCGCGTCGATGATGTTGTGCTGGCCCTCGATGAACATCGGATTGCCATCGGCGTCCATGCCGGTGATGAAGGCCCAGATCGGAATCGCAAACGGGATATTCATGCCGAAGTCGGGGTAGTAGACCGCTTCGTCCTGATACCAGCCCTGGACGAGCGGTTCGCCGCCTTCGAGCTCGGTCTCTTCCGGCACGATCGGGCAGTTGACGTACATCTCCGTCTCAGTCACCGGGTAGGCCATCTCGTTGATGTCGGCGGCGTTGCGGATCGAGTCCGGCTCGTAATCATCCGGCACCTCAACCAGCATCACTTGCCAGAGATCGCTGTAGCCCTCGTCGCCCGGCACGACATCGACGATGTTGTGCTGGCCCTCGACGAACTGGGGATCTTCCCCGGCCATCATCTCGTGGACGAGCACCCAGATCGGCGCGGTGGCGACGCTGTCACCGTCGGTTAATGGCGTGTGCATCCCGAAGTCGTAGTATTCGACGGCTTCACCGCGATACCAGCCCGAGACGAGCATCTTGACCGTGTCATCGGTCATCATCTCCTCGGTCGCCGTCGGCTCCGCCATCATCTCTTCCGTGGCGGTGGGATCGTCGGTCATCATCTCTTCGGTCGCGGTCGGTTCGGCCATCATTTCCTCGGTGGCCGTGGGGTCGTCCGTCATCATCTCTTCAGTCGGCGTCTCGTCGGCCATCATCTCCTCGGTGGGAGTCTCGTCCATCATGGCTTCTTCGGTCGGCGTTTCATCCATCATCGGCTCTTCGGTGGCCGTCGCCGCCTGCCCCACACCGTCGTCATCGTCATCATCGTCGTCGCCACAGGCCGCCAGCAGGTAGCTGCTGACGAGGCCGGCGCTGGCCAGGCCGCTGTATTGGATCAGTGAGCGTCGCGATAGCGTGCGAGTCAGCATCTGGTTCTCTCCTCAGGTTGATCTTCACTCTCCCGGAGGCCGCAGCCTCCACATACCTGAGGTTAGGAACAGGATCTAACGAAATCCTCTCCCATTGCTAACGGAAGTCTCTCGAAAGTCTTACGGACCGCGGGGAACACCCTGACAGGTCGTAGGGGCGAACCTCGTGTTCGCCCGATACTAGATCTTTGCCCCTCAACGAATGCGATGGCGCAACAGGGCGAACACGAGGTTCGCCCCTACGTTGGTGTTCGATGGCGAATTGCTTGCAAGGTGCGGAAAGTCCTGGATGCGTAGGGGCGAACCTCGTGTTCGCCCTCGTACATATACGGCTCCGTTGCTGGGCGAACACGAGGTTCGCCCCTACATGTCTTGACGGTTCTAGACCTCCCGACGAGTCAGTCGTCACCGGCAATGAGTTCGGCTGGCTCGTCAGCGAGATCCTCCTGAATCAGTTCGAACTCTTCCAATGCGGCGCGGAGATCCTCGATGATCTCGCTCGCGAGGACATCTGGTTCGGGAAGATTGGCGGAGTCTTCGAGACTCTCGTCGCGGAGCCAGAAGATGTCGAGGTTGACCTTGTCGCGGGCAATCAGTTCATCGTAGTCGTAGCAGCGCCAGCGGCCGTCGGGGTGCTCCTCCGACCAGGTTGGCGTGCGGTCGTGCCGGTTGGCCGGGTTGTAGCACTGCTCGAACTCTCTGAGATCTTCCCTACCCAAGGGGTTCGTTTTGAGCGTGAAGTGCTTGTTGGTGCGCAGATCGTAGATCCAGAGCTTCCTCGTCCAGGCCTGCTCGCTGCCCGGCTTGCGGTCGAAGAAGATGACGTTGGCCTTGACCCCCTGGGCGTAGAAGATACCGGTTGGCAGCCGTAACAGTGTGTGAACATCGCACTGTTCTAATATGCGCCGGCGCACTGTCTCGCCTGCGCCGCCTTCAAATAGGACGTTGTCCGGCACGACAACTGCCGCCCTTCCGTTCATCTTGAGCAGCGACCTGATGTGCTGGACGAAGTTGAGCTGCTTGTTGCTCGTAGTCGCCCAGAAGTCCTCGCGCTCGTAGCTGAGCTGCTCGCGCACCTGCTGGCCATCCGGCGCGATGACGGTGATGCTCGACTTCTTGCCGAAGGGCGGATTGGTCAGGACGACGTCGTAGCGTTCGCTTGGGGCAGATCGCAAGCTGTCGTCGGTCTCGACCGGTGGATCGGTATCGTCGCTGGTCGAGCCGATACCGTGGAGCATCAGGTTCATCGCGCAGAGCCGGGTCACGCCATCGACGATCTCGACGCCGTGCAATGCCTCCAGGTCGAGATGTCGTTTTTCATCGCGATCCATATGTGAGTTGTTCTCGACAACATGATCGTGGGCAGCCAGGAGAAAGCCGCCGGTGCCGCAGGCTGGGTCGATGATCGTCTCACCGGGTTGCGGGTCGATGCAGGCAACCATCGCTTCGATCAGCGGACGGGGAGTGAAATACTGTCCGGCGCCGCCTTTGGTGTCCTGGGCGTTGCGCTCCAGTAGCCCCTCGTAGGCGTCGCCCTTGACGTCGGCGCTCATCACCGTCCACTGTTCAGTGTCGATCAGGTCAACGATCAGCCGGCGCAACTTGGCAGGGTCCTGGATCTTGTTCTGGGCCTTGCGGAAGATGATCCCGAGCATCCCTGGCTCGGTGCCGAGCGCCTCCAGCGTGTGGCGATAGTGGTTCTCCAGCGCGTCGCCATCCTGCGCCATCAGGCTCGGCCAATCGAAACCTGTCGGGATTCGTGACGGCTCGTTCCAGGGCGCATGGGTGCGTTCGTGGGCCATCTTGAGAAAGAGCAGGTAGGTGAGTTGCTCGACGTAGTCGCCGTAGGAGAGCCCATCGTCGCGCAGGACGTTGCAGTAGTTCCAGAGCTTCGCGACGATCTGTTGGGCGTGGCCGTTTGTGCTCATAACTCGCTCCAGTTTCTTTGATGCTCGTAGGGACGAACCTCACGGTCGCCCGGTCTTGGGTCTTCGCCCGGCAACGGATTCGATGACGCAACAGGGCGAACACGAGGTTCGCCCCTACGACGGCGGAGCATACTCGGTGTCCTCGAACCATTTGCCGGGGTTCGAATCGATGTAGGTTCGCACGCGTTCGAGGTCCTGGTCATCCCGGATGATGTGGTCGTAGAAAGACCGTTGCCACAACTTGCCATCATACGGTTCCCATCCCCGTTCTTTCACGCCCCTGATGTACACACCCGTCGTCACCGACTTGAACCCCTGAATCACCCGGCTCAACGACCCCTTGCTTGTCCCCCGAGGCCGGAACCCATCCCCGCCCGTAGGGGCGAGCCTCGTGTTCGCCCGGTTTTCATTCTCCCGTTTCAATGGATCGAACTCGCCGATATCCGAATCAATCACCACAATCCCATGCAGATGATTCGGCATCACGACAAAGGCGTCGGTCTCGACGAACGGAAATCGTTCCGGAAGCTGCCGCCATTCGTTGGCGATCATCGTGCCTGGATCATTCAGACACATCTCACCTTCGATGACGTCACCGAATCGCGGGTGGCGGTCGGCGAGACAGAGAGTGACGAAATAGGAGCCGGTCCAGGCGTAGTTGTATGCGCCGGCGCGGAGTGAGTTTCGTCTACGGGGCGTTCCCTGGGCCATTGATGCCTTTCAGGAAGCGGGCGGATGAAAGCCGGGGAGCAAGATCCGGGCGAACACGAGGTTCGCCCCTACGATATCGGCAATGGTCGTTGTCCTTTGTTAGTTGCGGTGTCGCGTTCGGCGCGGATGCGGTCGAGGAGGGCGCTGGCCGGTTCGTCGTTCGGGTCCTGGGGGACGAGGCGCCCTTCGAAGGCGCGTTTGAGGATCGCCTGCCGCAGCCGCCCGGCCCGCTGGAGATCGGTTTCCACCGCCCGCTCCATCTCCTCGACCACCGACAGCCGCCGCTCGACCTCGGCGACGATGCGGTGTTGTTCGAATGCTGGAGGTAGTGGAACAACGGTTTCACGTACATCACTCTGATTTATGCTTGCTTGATTGACGGCCCACTTCGCATTTGCGATCAATCGATCTCGACCCGCTCGACTCCATATATAGAAAGCTAGCCACTCAGGCTGTACCAACTGCGCCAGACGCAATCGCATCATATTTGACTCGAATACTACTGGGCACATCTCTGCTCTAACGACCATTGCTTTTCCAAGCTGCGGGACACTGTTTACACGATTAATCAAGATTTCGTCAGCCGTCAGTCCGTACCGATCACGCTCGTCATCATTTATCTGCAGAGTCCTAAGGCTCGATCGGTCTTTCACAAATCCATCTTGATAGTCATCAATTCGGATGATCGGAGTTCCACTTCCGTACGCGGATGCGGGTTTGTAGAGTCCGTTCTGTGGACCGAACGCGATGAGACTGTCAATCGTTGACCACACCCACCCCTCCGGCAGTTCGGGCAGCGCGCTGCTGTCCGGTTCGACGGGAGGCTTGTATTTGGATTTCCAGGCGTCGTTCTTCGGGGGCTTGCCGCGGGCTTGCAGCTTGGCGAGTTCGTCGGCTTCCCACCGGGTCTGGCGTTCGGCGAGGATGCGGTCGAGCAGGTCGGCGGCGGGCTCGTAGGGGCGAACCTCGTGTTCGCCCGGATTTGGATCTTTGCCCGGCAACGGATTGGATGGCGCAACAGGGCGAACACGAGGTTCACCCCTACGAGTCGTTTCCTGGCTGGCGAGCTCGGCTTCGGTTGGGACGAGCCGGCCCTCGCAGGCGGCCGCTAGGACCGACGCCCGGTAGCGCTTGAGGTTCGCCTGCGCCCGTTCCAGCGCCGCCACCGCCGCATCCAGCCGCGTGAACTGCTTCTCGATCTCCGCCACGATGCGGCGTTGTTCAGGGAGGGGCGCAACTGGGATTGGGAGCTCTCGAATTCTCCTTAGAATGATTCGGCGAATAGCTGTACCAGACATCTCCCCTGTAAGATAGCGATTTCCAATAGGGCTCATCAGGTAATATCGAAGATACCGATTCTGAATTGCGTGATCGTGGGGCCGAAGCATACACACGCTCGATAGCAGGCTTGCCTCTTCATCGAGCGTATATATTGCGGCGTCACCGGTGTTTACGCCGTCCTTGACAAGAAGCACATCCCCCAGGATCACGTCGCACCGTTCGTAGATCGGTCTGTGTTCGGTCTCTTGGATATATGTCACGTCGTTGAGATCAAGCCCCCAGGGACGAACGTTCTTTGCTGTGAGATATCTGAATTCGCCCGACGGCGTCTGATTCTTGGGAGAAAAGTGCGTGCCATCCTGAATCTTGGCACAGGTGACAGACAGTGTGCTCCACTCCCACTTTTCGGGGATCTTCGGCCGCTCGGTCACGCCACCAGCACCTCACCATCGAACGCCATCGTAGGGGCGAACCTCGTGTTCGCCCGGTTCCGCACCATTTCTCCAACACGGCTGAATCCACGTTTCGCCCGGATCTGGTTCCTCGCCCGGCCCCCACATCGATCACAAGACCGGGTGAACACGAGGTTCACCCCTACGAGATCATGGATCACTCTCACGCCACCAGCACCTCGTTCAACTCATCCAATATCTCGTTCAGGTCGTCCCCGAAGACCTGATACACCTTACCGAGTCCGCCGTGTTGTGCGAAGGGGCTGTACTTGAAATCGTCGGGGGTGATGCCGAGGCTGGCGGCGACGTGGTCGCGGATCAGTGAGAGCCAGCGGAGCTGTTCGGGGGTGAAGTTGCGGCCCACAGCCGCCTGCTCGGCCAGCCAGGCGTCGAAGCGCTCGGCGACGAGATCCGGGTAGGGCCGTAGCTCATCGTCCAACTCTAGCGCGTAGCGGATCAGCGAGACGAGGTTGGTCAGCGTCGTCCCGGCCGAACCGCGCACCTTTGACTTATCGAGCTGTTCGTAGGCTCGCCAGATCCGCTCGGTCGTCCAGGAGCGCGGCGGGGCCTTGATCTCGTCGGCCAATGCCTTTATGTCGGCAAAACGTAGCCGCTGTCGGTAATCGCGGCTGTAGAGCACTTCGAAGGCGACGATGTCGTGCAGATGCTCCTCGATGTACTCTGTCCACGATCGCACCAGTTGCGCGGCATGGTCCTTGCTCTCCGCCTGAAATCCGGCCTCCAGCACCTGATCCTGCGAAACGGTATCGATTGTCTGCTCAAACCGTTTGTGGACATCGAGAATCGTGTTGCGGAGCTCCGGGTTACTCGCCAGTGGCATCGCAGCCTCGCGCAACAGCTCATTCTTCGCCCGCGCAAGCTGCTCGCCGCTTGGATCGCCGCCGCCTGCCAGCTCGCGGGCACGGTCCTGCTGCCGGTCGGGGTCGAGGGCGTCGACGATGGCGCGCGATACATCCTTCAACGACAGGCCGTTCCCGGCCCCGACGATCTTCTCGCGGTCCGGCACGCCAAGTCGTTTGTCGAGCCGGGCCAGCCGCGCCGCGAGGGACGACATCATCTCTGGATCTGTGTTGCCGAAGGCGACGGCATTGAAGATCTGCTGGAAGCTGACGCCTGGCTTCTTCTCCAGCGGCGGCGAGTCGGTCAGCTGCTGTTCGGTCACACCGACGCAATCGATCAGGACGAAGCCGGTCTTCGTCGGCGCGTCCGGGGAGACCGCTTTCAGGTCGTCGTCGTTGATGACCCGCACGCCGCGCCCCTTCATCTGCTCGAAGAAGTTGCGGCTACGGACGTTGCGCATGAACATGACCGCTTCGAGCGGCTTGATGTCGGTGCCGGTCGCGATCATATCAACGGTGACGACGATCCGCGGGTTGTAGCTGTTGCGGAACTGCTGGAGCAGATCCTCCGGTTTGACGCCGGTCGTCCGGTAGGTGATCTTCTGGGCGAAGTCGTTGCCCTTACCAAACTCCTCGCGGACGATCTGGACGATGTCATCGGCGTGGCTGTCGTCCTTGGCGAAGATCAGCGTCTTCGGAACTTCGGTCCGGCCGGGGAAGATCTCGCTGAAGAGCCGCTCCTTGAAGGTCCTGACAACCGTCCGGATCTGATCCATCGCGACGACGTCCCGGTCGACCTGACGACCGGTGTATTCCAGATCCTCGTCGAGCAGCTCCATACGCTCGGCGCGCGTCAAGCGATCGCGCCGGTCGACCCACTGCTCGGCTTCGACGACTGAGCCGTGCTCGGTAATCTTCGTCCGAATCCGGTAGATCGTGTAGCCGACGTTGACACCATCAATGACCGCGTCGTGGTGACCGTATTCCATGACGAGATTACGATTGAAGAAGCCAATCGTCTGTTTCGAGGGCGTCGCCGTCAGGCCGATCAGGAAAGCGTCAAAATACTCCAGCACCTGCCGCCAGAGATTGTAGATCGACCGGTGACACTCGTCGGTGAAGATGACGTCGAAGGTCTCGATCGGTACCTGCGGGTTGTAGACGACCTCCCTGGGAGCGACGCTCGGAGCGACAGATGCAGTGTCGAACATCGACCCTTCTTCATCATCCGGATCGAGCTCATCGTCGCCGCGCAGCATCGAGTAGAGTCGCTGGATCGTCGTGATGCAGACGCGGGCGACCGGGTCGATCTTGTTCGAGGTCATCAGCTGGACGTTGTAGAGCTCGGTGAACTTGCGGCCGTCGTCTGGTGTCGTGAAGGCTTGAAACTCCTTGAATGCCTGACGGCCCAGGTTGGCCCGGTCAACCAGAAAGAGCACTCGCGTCGCCCCGCCGAATTTGATCAGCCGGTAAATCGACGAGATCGCGGTGAAGGTCTTGCCGCTGCCGGTAGCCATCTGAATCAGAGCTCGAGGCCGGTCGTCCGCCAACGACTGCTCAAGGTTTTTGACGGCGTCGATCTGAGCCGGCCAGAGACCGCCCTCGATCAGCGGCGGCATATCCTGTAGCCGCCGTCGCAACGTCTGCCGGTGGTCAATATCGTAGGCCACAGTTTCGTCTGCCGCTTGCCGTCCGTTGACGGCGCCGATCACCGGGTCGAGCGCGATCCAGTTTGCTAGCGTCTTCGGTCGATGGAAACTGAACACCCGCCGGCTGCGTGGCTCCGGGTCAAGCCCATTAGTGAACCGCGTTTCGATTCCGGTGCTCTCATAGAGGAAAGGCAGCGGTCGAATCGGCACGTTGAAGTGACCCGGTACTCCGAGGCTGTACTTTGCCGACTGCTGTTCGACGCCCGTGAGGGTCGTGCCTTCCGGTTTCGCCTCGACGACACCAACGGCTTGCTGGTCAACGAACAGCATGTAGTCGGCGGCATCCTGCCCGAGCTGCACTTCGCGCACGGCCACGCCTTGCCCGGCCCAGAGATTGATCTGGTCGTTGTTTTGAATGAGCCAGCCAGCCTCTTCGAGGCGGCTGTCGATCGTTTCGCGTGCCAGTTCTTCCGGCTTGGTCGCCATTCCATCCCTTGCGTCTACCGGTCGGGAACCGCGTCAGGATTTGTGCTCGGGACAGGTGCCATTATGACACAGGCTGTCAGCGTGCCGGAGATGCTCAGGTTCTATATCAGCCCTTCTCACACGACGAAGAGCAGCCCGATCGGGACGAGGACGAGGAGTGCGGGGAGGGTCAGGAGGGCGCCGACGGCGGCGAGTTTCACGGCCGACCACTCGGCCATATTCCAGCGGGTTTCCAGCTCCGGGCGGGCTTCGTGCGCTTCCTGGATCGATGCCAGGACCATCATCACCACGCCGACAAGAATCAGATAGGAGATCAGCAGGAACCCCAAAAGCGCGAACATCAACCATCACACTTCTCTAGCCCGAATCCACCGCCTCAAGCCTACTCGTCAGACAGCCTGTGCGGGCAAGCGCAGGGATACCCGTGTCCCTTCGTGCGGTGTGCTTGCAATCGCTATCGTTCCCCCATGCGCCTCGATGATGGCCTTTGCTATCGCAAGCCCCAGCCCCACGCCGCCATGTTCCCGGTTGCGCGCGCTGTCCTGCCGGGAAAAACGCTCGAAGACATAGGGCAAATCGTCGGGGGCGATGCCGGAGCCTGTATCGCGCACGACAATCTCGCGCCAGCGATCCTCCGCAACGGCCTCAACGACAACCTCCCCGCCACTCGGTGTATGTCGAATGGCGTTGTCCAGCACGATCCTGATCACCTGCTCGATGCGTGGCGCGTCGACAATCGCTTCGATCTGGCCGTCAACGCTCGCGACGAGGGAGACGCCTGCCTCTTCGGCAACAGGCTGCATGCTCTCAACGGCGGCTCGTGCGATCTCGCCAAGGTCGGAGGACGCGCACGCGAGTTCGAGTCTGCCCGCGTCGAGACGCGCGATTGTCAGCAAGTTGGTGACCATCGCCGAGACGCGGTCAACCTCGCCAACGATGCGCTGTAGTGATGGCTCGATCTCCTGAACCTTGCGCTCGGGATGCCGGCCCGCGAACTCGGCGTTGGCGCGAATGAGTGTCAACGGCGTGCGCAGCTCATGCGAAGCGTCCGCGACAAACGTTCGCTGCCGGTCGAAGGCGGTATTGATCGGCACCATGGCCCGGCGCGACAGGAAATAGCCGACCGGGCCCGCGACAACCAGGCCAAGCCCGACGCCAAGCAGCGTCATGTTGCGGACAATCTCCAACTGCTCCTCATGCTCATCGAGACTGCGCAGCGCCTGGACCGTCCCGACGATCTGCCCATCATCAACCAGCGGCACGGTCATAACGCGCATGTGAGTATCGTCGGAGAGTTCGACCGAGCGCACGTCGATTTTCCCGGCCAGTGCCTGCTCTACCCCTTCGCGCACCGGAATGTCGGCAAGGTTGATATCGCGCGGGTTCTCGGTGATCTGTCCATCACGGTCAGTGAGGAGCAGGACGGTGTCGCCCGACGAGACGATCTCCCGATCTTCCCGGTGCTCATCGTCGTCATCGTCATCATCTTCGTCGTGATCTTCCTCGTCGTCATCATCGTCGAGCGCAACGCGCACGGATGAGTCACCCCCGTCCGGCAGCAGCGGCGAAGTGACGCTGGCGATGCGGTCTTCAAGCGCGCGATCGACCTCCCGCTGCAAATTCCGCCGGAGGGCCGCGTAGGTCAGGAGCCCGATAACGATGATCAGGCCCACGACGATGAGCGTGTTGAAGATCGCGAGTTTGCGGCCGACGTTCCTGAACATTGGGCGTGCCTAGCCGTCCATGCGGTAGCCGATACCGCGGACCGTCTCGATTGGTGCCGGGCAGTGCCCGTGGCCGAGCTTGCGTCGCAGGTAGTGGACATAGAGATCGACGGCGTTCCCGGCCGGGTCGGCGTCGTAGCCCCAGACGTGTTCGAGGATCTGATCCCTGGTTAGTACCTGGCCGGCGTTGCGCATCAGATATTCGAGGAGAGCAAACTCACGCTGGCTCAGCTCGACCGGCCGGCCTGCGAGCGTCACCGAGCGCCGCTGTTGGTCCAGCCGTATCGCGCCAACTTCGAGCATGTCGGGAAGCACGGCATGTGATGCGCGCCGTGCCAGCGCCCGAATACGAGCGAGCAGCTCTTCGAAGGCAAAAGGTTTCCCCAGATAGTCGTCGGCTCCGACATCGAGCCCTTCAACGCGCTGTGGCATGTCACCAAGGGCGCTGAGAATCAGCACCGGTGTTTCGATCTGCTCGTAGCGCAGCCGGCGGCAGACTTCGAGCCCATCGAGCCCGGGCAGCAGGCGGTCGAGCACGATGACGTCGTAATTCTCAGTGAGCGCCATCTCAAGCCCTTCTGTGCCGTCGTAAGCAACATCGACATCGAAGCGCTCTTCACGCAGCACGTCAGAGATGATCTCAGCAAGTGCACGCTCATCCTCAACCAGCAACACCCGCATCGCCGCTACCCGCTCACAGCCCGGTTTCGATGAGTGGCCGCGACGCAGGCCGGCCTGCCGGCGCGCGCTGGTCGCGCCTCAGAATGCGGTAGGAGAGGAGCAAGACGACGCTGGTAGCGGTCAGCAGGTACATCGCAGCGGCCCAGACCGTCCCGGTGTCTGTACCGGCGCCAATCCCGTGCGCCAGCGCGGTAACCCAGAATCCGAAGGTCAGGTAGTGCAACGCGCGCCAATGCTTGTTTCCGATCCAGGTTCGCAACGCAAAGCTGAGGGAGATGCCGATGAGCCCGTACGCCGTCACAATCCCGAGATCGGCCCAGGGTTGCCGCACCGGCGAGACAAATGGGACGAGCGCCCCAAGCATACCGATCTCGACGGTCGGATCGAATGCGACGGAGAGGATATGCAACACTGTCCCGGCAATCGCCAGGTCGGTCGCGAAGCGGTGCAACTGCAGGATGATTCCAGGGTCTCCAAGCGATCCGAACACGCGTGCCGTCAGGCCGATTCCGGTGACGACCGAGAGCCAGAGCAGCAAGTAGGTCGTCAGCCCGGATGAGCGCGCGACGTACCAGATAGCCGGGCTGATCGAGAGACCGGTCAACGCGGCAATCAAGACCATTCCAGTAAGCACCGCCGCTCCACCAAGAGCAACCAGCGCTCCGGCACTATCCCAGATGTCCGCGGGTTTGCCCGATACTCTCCTGGTCCTTGAGGTAGACATTGAATGGCGCCTCCCGATTGAAGCAGGTACAGGTGTGTTGAAGCTGGCCGTCGATTGAGATCGCTCCCCAGATCGTGCCTGTCAAGCTGGGAACTGACCGCAGAGCAGGATCAATGAACAGGGACGTCGATGCGATTTCCGCGGCAGTCGCCGTCGGCGCAATCACGGTGACGGCAACAGTAGAGCCCTCCGCGGGCGAGCCCGTCCACGGATCGATGAGGTGGTGCATGCGCATTCCATTCCGCTGCCAGACCCGCCTGTTGATGCCCGATGTCGCGACGCCACCATCCCGCAGCAGCACGACCCCGACATCGTGCTCGCTGCGATCCGCCGATTCGATGCCGATCGCCCAGATGCCGTCGTCGGGACCTTCGCCCCAGGTGCGCATGTCCCCGCCGGCGGAGACGATGCCGCCGGGCCATTCGCCGAGTCTCTGCGCAAGCTCGTCGACATAGAGCCCTTTTGCGATCCCGCCGAGGTCGAGCCCGGCAGCTGCGGGGAGCCGCACCCTCCGGTCACTTCTATCCAGGATCATCCTTCCCGCATCCGGCACGGCAGATCGCTTGACCGTAGCCGGCATCCGCGTTGGCAAGCTGTCGAAGCTGCGATCGTATCCGGCGGCAGTGAGCGCTGGCAGTACGAGTGGATTGAATGCTCCGTCGCTGATGTGGGCGGCCTCAACCGCCGCGTCGATCGCTTCGAACAAGCGCGCCGAGGTTGACATCTCTCGATTGGCATTGAGCAGGCTGAGCTCGCTATCCGCGCGAAACCGGCTGAACGTCAGCGTCCACTCGTCTGCTAGCGACTCGGCCAGCCCAAACGCTTCGCCAGCGGACGCAGCCGGTCCACCGAAGAGTAGAACTTCAATCTCGGTACCCATCGCCTCGAAGCAATGCCGGTGAAGCTGCGAACTGCTCATGATGTTCGCGTGCGGATCCGTGGACTCGGAATGCGCGTGTTCTCGCTGTTCTGCGTCGCAACCTGTGATGTGGTCATCGACGCTACCGGGGCAGGGTTCGCGAGATCCTGGGCTGCGATGAGCCCGGCAAAGAAGACAAGGCTGCCGCCCGCCCCAACGAGCAGGAGGCGCTTCAACCGGGATTGCCGTTCGCGCCGAATCGCCCGTTTATCTGTTGCCATGTTCTTGCTCTATCTCCACGTTGCGCAGCACGCGCTAGTCATCGTCTTCGTGATCTTCGCCGGCCTCGTGGTCATCGTGATCATCTTCATGGTCTTCCCCCTCGTCATCGCTCTCGTGGTCCTCGGCCTCGAAAGCCGGCTGCTCCTGGCTGCCGTTCACGATAGTTGCCGGATTGTTCGAGGCTGGATCGCCGGCATCGACGCTCAGAACCGGCCGCAGCATCACGGCGCCGATCAGGAGAGCAAAGAGCACGGCGACGGCGCCGGCGGTCCAGAGAGCACTGATACGAGACATCACTCACTCCTTCATAGATAGGGGCTGGGCCGCCAGCCCGTTCGACGTTCTACGTGGCAGTGTGCCGGCGGTGGATTTGAGGGACATTTGAGAACGGAACGCGAGTCTCAAATGTTCCTCAAATCATGGCGCGCCACGATCAACGAAGATGTCTCGCACGAGGCGCACAACCCTGTTTCGGGATGATGTGTCGATCGAAAGAAGAGCGTGTAATGGACAATGAAGACGCCATTGAGAAGCAATCGTCCGACCGTTCCAGATTCAACTGGTTGCGCATTCTGCGCTGGGGCGGCATCACGGTCGTAGCGCTGCTGCTAGCGATCCAGTTAATCCCCTATGGCCGGGCGCATGACAACCCACCAGTCACCCAGGCTGTTCAGTGGAATAGCCCCCGCACGCAAGAGCTGGCGCAGCGCGCCTGCTATGACTGCCATAGCAACGAGACCGACTGGCCCTGGTACAGCAACATTGCCCCGATCTCGTGGCTCGTACAGCACGATGTCGATGAGGGCCGGAGCAAGCTGAACTTCTCGGAATGGGATAAACCGCAGGAAGAGGCCCACGAAGCTGCTGAAACCGTTCGGGAAGGCGAGATGCCGCTCTGGTACTACACCATCACCCATGGCGATGCGAAACTATCGGATGCCGAGAAGCAGGAACTTGTCCAGGGGCTCATCGCATCGCTAGGATCGGAACGCGATTAGCGAGCGCTACTACAACGCGCAGCTCATCACCTGCGGCGCCCACCGGGGTACACTGCGACCCGAAGACGGCCATGCCAGCACGTAGTCTCCAGAGGATTGGCGCAATGCAACTTCCGACGCAGGTAACGATTCACGAAGTCTGCCCGCGCGATGGCTTCCAGCCGGAGCAGGCGTGGATACCGACCGCGACAAAGATCGAGATCATCGACGCGCTTTCGCAGACCGGCGTCACCGAGATTCAGGCAACCTCGTTCGTCCATCCACGGGCTATCCCGCAACTGCGCGACGCCGAAGATGTCCTCGCCGGGATCGCAAAGCAGCCGGGTATCAGCTACGACGCGCTCGTGCCGAATCCGCGTGGGGCGGAGCGGGCTGCCGCAACCGACATTGATGTCTGGCACCTGATGCTCTCGGCCAGCGAGGCGCACAATCGGGAGAACGGCAACCGGGCTATCGCCGAGACACTCGCGGGCTTCCCGGCCGTCGTCGAGCTGGCCGCCGAGCACGGCGCAGAGGTCCACGGTGGACTGGCAGTCGCCTTCGGCTGCCCCTATGAGGGCGAGGTGCCGCTAGAACAGCTAGCCTGGGTCGTCGGCGAGTATGTAGCGCTGGGGATTGAGCACGTCTCGCTCGGCGACACGACCGGCATGGCCAATCCCGCCCAGATCTACGAGACGATGATGCGCTTGCAGGAGCGTTTCCCCGGCATTGGCTGGACGCTGCACCTCCACGACACCCGCGGCATGGCCCTCGCCAACGTCGTCGCCGGGCTCCAGGCCGGGATCGACCACTACGACAGCGCGACCGGCGGGCTCGGCGGCTGTCCCTACGCTCCCGGCGCGACCGGCAACGTCGCGACAGAAGACCTCGTCCACATGCTGCACCTGATGGGGATCGAGACCGGCGTCGACCTCGACGCGGTCATCGCCATCGCGCGCCGCTTGCAGGCTGTCGTCGGGCATCCGCTTGAGAGCCGGATACTCAAGGCCGGGAAGACCTCGGACCTGGCGGAAATCGCCGCGGCTTGACTACCGCAGCGCGTCAAACAGATCGACGAATTGTCGTGGGGTGACGATCCGCAGCGGCGCGACCACCGGCTCCTGAGCCAGCACCAGCAGATCGTCATCACCGGTCACGAGGAAGTCGACGCCGCCCGACAACGCAGCCTGCAGAATCTCCTGATCATCGGGATCACGTACAACAATATCTGCTGGCAGTGACGCAGTTCCCGTACCGAGTTCATCTATGAGATCCAAGAGCTTCAAGATCTCATCGGTCGGTACGCCAGAACGCTCCCTCAGAAATGGGCGCATCAATACCGCGCGTAACTCCCCAAGCTGATGCTGCCCGACGAAGAGGATGAACCGCTCCTGCTCTAACAGATCGAGCACCTGCCGGGGCGCTCCAGTCGAGCTAATGAGCCCACTTACGAACACATTGGTATCGACAACGGCTTGTGGCCTACGCTCCGGCTCGCTCACGCCGCTCCGCTCGCACCTCTTCGACGGCCGCGGTCACTTCGCGATAGATCTCATCGGGGTCGACATCCTTGTTGCGTAAGCGGATCGCACGCACAAGATCCCATGCTTGCTGTTTCATTTGTTCGATCTGTCGATATTGAGCGGCGCTGACAAGCACCACTTCTTCACCCGTCTCGCTAATAATGATGATCGGCTCGCGCGTTGAACGCACTGCTTCGAGAAGCGCTGAGAGGTTAGATGCAGCTTCAGTCGATGTAACTGTGCGCTTCATGCGGAACTCGATCCATTTGAGCGAAGGCGAACGCAATGCAGGCTTGACCATTCGTCTAGAGTGTATCAGCACATCTACGGCCACCCCGGCTTGGCACATGCGCTGGATACACAGCGAGCCGGAGGAATAGAGAGGACGCCATGACCATGAAGAAGGTAGTGATAACCGGAGCCGAGGGGACGATCGGGACGGCGCTACGGAAGGACTACGGGGACCGCTACGAATTCAGTGGGATCACCCTGACGCCGCAGGATTTCCCGAGCACCGTCGCGAACATCGCCGATCTCGACGCGATCCAACCGGCGTTCGAGGGCATGGATGCCGTCATTCACCTGGCGGCCGACGTCGGCGTGACCTCGCCCTGGGAGTCGATCCACCAGAACAACATCATCGGCACCTACAACGTCTACGAAGCTGCCCGCCGGGCCGGAGTCGAATGCGTCGTCTTCGCCAGCAGCAATCATGCCGTCGGCGGCTACGAGGTCGCGGGCTCGCCGGCCATCTACGCGCTCGACGACGAACGCCAGATCGACACGACCGTCCAGATCCGTCCCGATAGCTACTACGGCGTCTCGAAAGCCTTCGGCGAGGCCATGGGCCGCTACTACGTCGATGCCTTCGGCATGCGTGTCTTCTGCCTGCGCATCGGTTGGGTACGGGCCGATGACAACCCCCATCCCGAGGAGCGCACCGGCTCGGCCTGGCTCGACCTGCCAACGCCAGAGGACTTCTATGGAAGATTGCGGACGATCTGGCTCTCGAAGCGGGACTGCTCGCAGCTCATCGCTAAGTGCCTCGACGCCGACCACATCGACTACGGCATCTACTACGGCATGTCGGACAATCCGCGCAAATTCTGGTCGCTCGACAACGCCCGCGCAGACCTCGGCTACGAGCCACAGGACAGCGCCCCGGTCGACCTCAGCTAGGCGGCCAGTCTCGCGAGAAACGATGGATGTGAAACATGGCGACGTTGGTGCTGATACACGGCGCGTGGCATGGCGGCTGGTGCTGGCGCAAACTCACCCCGCATCTGGAAGCAAGCGGGCACGACGTCTACACAGCAACGCTCACCGGGCTGGGCGAGCGCTCGCACCTCGCGCGGCCGGAGGTCAACCTCGATACCCATGTGCGGGACAGCCTCAACCTGATCGAGTTTGAAGAGCTCAATGACGTGATCTTGGTCGGCCACAGCTATGGCGGTATCGTGACCGGCATCGTGACAACCCATATTCCGGAGCGCATCGCGGGATCGGTGTATGTCGACGCGCTCCTCCCGGTCGACGGCCAGTCCAGCTGGCAGACCTACCGGGCGCTCGGAGCGGGTGACTACATCGCCGAGGCTGAAACGTGGGCACAAAGCAGCCCCGACAACTGGCTGCTGCCTCAACCAGACTCCAGCTTCGGCGTCACCGACTCGGCCGACGCCGCCTGGATTCGCCGCCGCCTGACCCCACAGCCCGTCGCAACCTTCACCCAACCGGTGAAACTCCCGCAGCCGTTCGATGGACGGCGACCGCGCCGCTTCATCTTCTGCACCCCGGAGCAGCCAGGCGTGGTCGTCAACTTCGCGAAGCAAGTTCGGGCTGACCCCACCTGGTCCTACTGTGAGATCGAAGCCTGCCATGACGTCATGGTCAGCGAACCGGCGCAGCTGGCACAGATCGTCGACCAGTTCGCCGCGGAACAGCAACAGAGCCAGTAGGTCGCCTAGTCGCGAGGATGCACAGACTGAAGAGGTTCGTTACGCGTGCCCTACACAACCAATCCGCATGATGGCGTCAGGATCTACTACGAAACGGTCGGCACGGGACCGCCGGTCATCCTCCTCCACGGCCTCAGCCAGACCGGCAGCTCATGGCGACGCAACGGGCTCATCGACGGGCTCCAGGATGCACACACCCTGATCCCAATCGACGCCCGGGCGCACGGCCAGAGCGATGGAACGCACGATCCCACGCACCATGGCGGCTTCCCGGCAATGGCCGCGGATGTCGTGGCGGTGCTCGACGCACTGGCGCTCAACACAGCCCACGTCATCGGCTACTCGATGGGAGCGGTAACCGGCTACGCGCTCGGCCGCGATGCGCCAGAGAGACTCCGCTCCCTCGTCCTCGGCGGCGGCCCCTATCAACTGGACGAGGAGCTGCGACATGGCCTTATCGAGGCCGCCCGCCAGGGCCCACAGGCGCTGATCGTCGACTACGAAGCCTCGCTCGACCCGCTCCCGGCCGACCGCATCGAGGAGCTTGAACAGCTCGACTGGCCGGCCCAGGTCGCGGCAACGACGGCGCTGGGCGCAAGCCCGCCACTTACCCAGGCCGAATTCGCAGCCTTCCGAGTACCCTGCTTCCTCTTCTCCGGCGACCGGGACACCCTGGCCCTCGACCAGGTCCGCCAGATAGCAGCCTGGATACCAGACGCGGAACTCCACATCCTCCCCGGCCTCGACCACAACCAGACAAACGCCGACGCCACGTCGCTCCTCTCCCACATCCACGCATTCCTGCATCGAGCCGATGCGTTGCCCTAGCCGGAAGCGGCGATGATATCCATGCGGCGGAAGCTGATGATGGCGATGGCGATCGCGGCGGCGGTGTAGAAGAGCAGGTTGGCGGTAATCCAGAGGTAATCGGTTGCGACGTAGGACGGCGGGTCGGTGTTGTTCATGCTGAGCAGGGCGTTGACCGCCTCGTTAGGGAAGAGCCGGGCCGCCCAGCGTCCGATGTCGCCCGCCGCCCGGAGCAGCGAGAAAACGATGTCGCCGCCAATGTACGCGCCCAGCGTCACCCCGACACCCGCCGCCAGCGAGTGCGTCACCAGCGCAACCGTCGCGGCGATCAGTGTCCAAACCGCCATGGCGATGAAGGTACGGACGATCATCAGCAAAGCGTCAAGGATGAAGCCGCCGGTTAGCCACTCGTCGGCATAGAGATCCTGATCGACAACGAGGCCAACCGTCAAGGTCGCGCCGAAGGCCAGCACTGCCGCGATGATCGCAACCAGGCCGGCAATAGCCACCAATGTCGTGACTTTGCTGGCATAGAAGCGGTCCCGGCTGACTCCGGCCATCAGCGACGTCCGGACCGTGCCCCAGGAGAACTCGCTGCCGAAGACGCCGGCGGCAAGGATGATCATCGCAATCGTCGCGAACCCGCCGATCGCGCTCATGCCGAAGCTGAAACCATCCGGGAAGATGACTAGCTCGCGGATGTCAGCTGATTCCTGGGCCGACAAGCCGCCTTCGGTATCCTCCGGCAGGAGCAGCACCAGCGCAAGCGACATATAGATCAAGCCGGTCATCCCACCGACAATGATGCCGAGAATCCAGGTCATCGGGCGTCGGAGGATACGGGACCGGTCTACCCGTACCAGCGTGCTAAACGGCGTCATCAGTCGCCTCCTCACGCGCGTGCGAGGTGAGCTCGAGGAAGCGCGCCTCGAGCATGTCTGCCCGAGGTCGGATCAGGTGCACCTCGAACCCGGCTTCAACGAGCGCCCGGTTGATCGCAGCCGCATGCTCGGGATCACTGACGACAACGACGCTCGCGCCATCCATCCGTGCTTCCTCGACATCCAGCCGTGAGCGCAACAGTTCGAGCGCCTCCGTCGGGCGATCGACGCCGATCTCCAGCGCCCGTCCCTCGCCGATGACGTCGCTGATCGGTCCAGTCACCGCGAGCTTGCCACGGTCGATGATCGCGACGTGACTGCAGATCTCCTGGACCTCGTTGAGCTGGTGGCTGGAGAGCAGCACCGTCCGGCCGGTCTTCGCCAGATTCTGAATCAGATTCTGAATCTCGCGCTGCCCGGCCGGGTCGAGCCCACTCGTCGGTTCATCGAGGATCAACAGCCGGGGATCACCGACAAGCACCGACGCCAGGCCCAGCCGCTGTTTCATACCCATCGAATAGCCGCCGAAGTTCGCGTCGGCGCGCTCGGTCAGCCCGACGGTATCGAGCAAGCTGTCAACAGCGTCCCGATCCGCTATCCCACGCAACGCGGCGACGATCTCCAGATTCTTGCGGCCGCTTAAATAAGGATAGAAAGCCGGTTGCTCGACGATCGCGCCGGTCCGCGTAAGGACCTGCGACAGCGCGCGGCGGATATCGTAGCCAAAGATCTCAACTGTCCCGCCGTCGGGCGGCACCAACCCGAGCATCATCCCGATCGTCGTCGTCTTCCCGGCGCCATTGGGACCGAGGAAGCCGAAGACCGAACCATGCGGCACGCTGAAGGACATCGAGTCGACAGCGGTGAACGACCCGAAGCGTTTCGTCAGGTCTTCTATCCGAACGGCGAACTCGCCTTCAACCACAACCGTCACTATCTCCCTCGCTCATCTGTGATGTATCAAGCCCGGCTGTCGCTCTAGATGCATGATTGCACTGCCCCGAAACCATCACCTGCTTGTCAGCGCATCAGCATCCAGCGGAGCGAACGGCTCCAACGAGAAAATCGCCTCCACCGGCAATCCGAGGACGTGGGCGATCTTGAGCCCTAGCTCCAGGCTCGGAGTGTATTCCCCACGCTCAATGTAGCCGATCGTCTGTAGGTGGACTCCTACCTGCTCGGCCAACTGCTTCCTCGATATATCGCGCTCGACCCGCAACATCGGCAAACGCGTGTGAATCCGCGGGCCATCGCCTTTGCGGCTACTGCTCATCGTCGACCTCGGGCGGCAGGGTCCAGGCGACTATCAGCGTGGGCAAACCGGTCACGATACCCCAGGCGCCGATGAAGAGTCCCACCTCGAACACCGTATCCGAGTCGCTGAGCGCCGACATCAGCACGCCGCCCACGAACGCCACGCCCACACCGATCCAATAGGCATCCTTGTAACCGGCATTGCGGAAGGCAATCTGCTGCTCATCAAGCGCCACAGACCCCTCGTTGGTGATGCCGCGGATGCTCAAGGTAGTCAGGACCATCAACGCCACCCAGAGCGCGCCGAACGGTAGCGCCACCCAGTAGCTGTCGACCAGCCACGTAGCGAGCAGCATGGCAACCAGGTTGGCAACATACAGAGCGGCCAGGATCCGGCGGTTACGCTGCGTGTGGATGCGGTCACGCCAGGTTCGGCCGCTCGCTGGGGCCATTGATGTATCGCTACGCATATCAACCGTGTCCTTTGCTGTACTAATTGCTCGTTTGATTGTAGTAAATATACTACAAGACGTCTAGCATTCAGTACATTTCGGCTGCGTTGCATTCACGATAGCTTTTGGCACGCAGTTCGACTTGAACGGTGAACTCGACTGCTGATTTTCACCGTACGGCCAGCGGAACACTCAATGCGTCGCTACGTAGCAGAGTCAACGGTACGCTGGCACACCATGCCCTCCACGCCACCAGATGCAACGAGAGGCAATGCAAATGCCCAATATCTCCATGCTCATGGACGAGATCATCGCCGCCCGAAGGCGAGTGCTGGTAGCAGTCGAGGGGCTGATGCCGGAGCAGGAACAACCGCGACAGGGGCCGGACGAATGATCGGTCCCGCAGGTCGTCGAAAAGTTGGTGCTGGCCGAGATGGGCGGTATCTACAGCTCCAGTTTCTGCGCTGGCATCTGGAGCATCATCGAGAGCAGATCGTAGGGATTCTGGGGCGTGGGTAGTTGGGAGAAGTAGAGACGGTCTGCGAACATAGCAAGGTGAAACTGACGTTCGGTTGCAATGAGTGTTGGGAATAGAGATGGCGGTTCATCAAAGGCTCACGCCGCTGTTGGCGCAGTTCGATTTCGGGGTTGAGTCGTTGCTCGACCGCGTCCAGGGGATGACCGACGACGAGTACTTCTGGGAGCCGGTCGCGGGCTGCTGGAACATCCGGCGGCGCGACGACGACCGCGGTGTGCGGATGGTCGGCAAGGGCGAGTGGGCGTTGGAGCAAGAGCACATCCCCTTCGATGCGCCCGACCCGCCCTTCACGACCATCGCCTGGCGGCTGGCGCATCTCTCGGTCTGGATAACGGTCCGGGCCGATTGGACGATTGGCACGAAGTCGATCGACGTTGACGACATCGAGATGCCCTCGTCGGCTGCCACCGGCATCGTTGCGCTGGAACGGGCGGCGGCTTTCTGGCGTGAAGCCCTGACGACGGCGACGACCGACGCCGACCTCGACCAGGTCGGCCGCAGCAGCTACCCCGGCGGCCTCGACCCGACCTTGCCCTTCATCGATATCGTCTGGTGGGTCAACAAAGAGCTCATCCACCACGCCGCAGAGATCGCGCTGTTGCGGGATCTCTGGCGAGTGAAGGAGAGGGATTAGAAGCAGCCTTCACGCCCGACCCTTTTCCAAGTTTGGTAGAGGGGAGGAAGGCGAAGAAGTTCTCTCTCCCGGCCCGGCCCTCGATTTCAAGGCAGGGGAGTAGCAGACGAAACTGAGGGTCTCCGTGCCCGGTCTTCCTCAAACATCTTCCCGCACAGCGGAGCGGAGCAGTTGGAAATCAGTTGTGCGCGGGTGTTTCGAAATCCTCGATCCAGAGCTCGTGCTCGAAACGATCATTGAGGGTGTTGCGGAGGCGGCGATCAGCGTGAAGCAATTGACACTCAATCTCAGCGGCCAGCGCCAGGTACAAACCATCGTAAGCAGCACAGCCATACCGGCGAGCCAGATCATAGGCAAGGAGAACTATGCTATCTGCGCCCATCTTTTCGATCGGTAGGCTCAGAAACTCAATGAGCGACGTCCTAGCCCAGGCATCACTCGTACGCCCGCGACGGACAGCAGTCCAAAGAACATTCGCGATCTCATAGTCGATGTGTTGCGGTGCCGCTAGATCGATATTGCCAGCGGTGAACTCAGCGAAAATACTCCGGGCCTCGGCACCATGATCCTCGTCTGGCAAGTACCATTTCGCTGCTATTGACGCGTCAAGTACATGCAACGGCGTAACTGCCGTCACCGCTCGGCCTCAGCGCGAGACAGGTGTTTGAGTTCGTCCGTTGGAATATCGAGCGGACCAAACTCGGCACGTACCGCCTCACGGATTTGCGCCGCACGCTCAAACATCTGTCGGCGCCGCGCGAGTTCTTCCTCAGTAGGTCTCTGAAAGACTGGCCGCCTAATCGGAGGGAACGGGTTAACCTTCTCATCCACCGCTATGGACGGAGTCGTCGAATGCTCATGAGCTTTGGACATTTGGAAAATCCTTACGTTGCGGATTGAGTATATAGCTCGTCCGCACTGTAAGTGTCAGGGCGGATCTGACCGCAGTAACTCTCATTTCCATTGGAAGTGCGAGAAGATCGTCAGAGAAGCTCCCCCGCCCGGCCCCTCCCTCGAGATCAAGGGAGGGGAGCAAGAGTCGGAGTCGAGAGTCTTGCATCTTGGTTCCGCTCCCCCCTGTCCCCGTGCAGCGTAACGGAGCAGTGGGAGCTGGGGGTGAGAGATAGGGAAGAGGCTGTTCCCCTCTTCCCTATCCCCTATAACCTAATTAATCCGCCACGACCGCAGGAATGTCCTTCTCCGCCACCGTCCGGTTGAACTGGCGGACTTCCTCAGTCAGGAGCTGGCGGAACTCTTCGAGCTTCTCATCGACGTCGCCCATGACCTTCTCCGAGCCCTCGACCTGCTGGGTGGTCGGCGGGTGGTCGGCGTTGGCGATCTGCGGCGGCAGCGCGCCGAGAGTATCGCTCAGGCCGCCGGCGAAGGCGCGCGGATCTGACGCGCGGGTCGAGTAGAGCTCTGCCTCCAGCTTGTCGAGCTGATCCTTGAGAGCCTGGCCCTGGCCCTTGATCTCTTCATCGTCGGAGCGCTCCATCCAGGAGACGACCTGGGAGCGGACCTTGCGGAGATCGTTGATCGTGCCGTTCAGCTCGCTGAGCTTGTCGCGCAGCTCGATCAGCAGGTCGAACTGCTCGCGCAGCTCCTTCTTCGACGCCTTGACGCGCTTGTCCTTCTTGACCTTGAGCTTATGCTCCAGCGCCTGGCCGTTGGCCTCGAGACGCACCTTGTACTTGCCAGGAGCTGCGATCGGTCCCTTCAGCGAATCGGCGAAGCGCGCGTTGGTTGGCCCGCCATCGTCGACCGGCTCGGCGTCGGGATAGCGCAGATCCCAGACGAAGCGGTTGGCTCCGGCCGCCTTCGGGACACGCGTGCCGTTCGTCGTCTCGCTGGAGAACTCCTTGACGACGTTGTCATCGGCGTCGAGGATCGTCAGTTTCACTTCGCCCTCGGGCGCTTCCTTGAAGTAGTAGTGGATGACCGCGCCGCTCGGCGGGTTCTTGCCGGCGTCGAGCGGTTCGACCTCGGTGTCGCCCTGCTCGTTCTCGTGGTGGTAGCTCGTCAACAGCATGCCGCTGATGCGGCCGAAGATCTTCTTGCCCTCGCCGACGTTCTGGCCGAACCGGCCAAGCTCCTTGAAGCGCCGCACCGTGCCGGGCTTGTAGAGCCACATGTCGGCGCTCGTGACCTCGTCGTCGATCTGGTGGAGCGGCGAGAGATCGTCGAGGATCCAGAAGCTGCGGCCGTGGGTCGCGGCGATCAGATCCTTGTCCTTAATGATGATGTCGTGGATCGGGCAGACCGGCAGGTTGAGCTGGAACGCTTCCCAATTCTCGCCATCGTCGAAGGAGATGTAGAGCCCCGTCTCGGTTCCGGCGTAGAGCAGACCCTTGCGGTTCGGATCCTCGCGGATCGTGCGGGTGAAGTCGTCCTCCGGGATGCCGTTCGTGATGAGCTGCCAGTTCTCGCCGTAGTCGTTGGTCTTGAGCAGGTAAGGCTTCAGATCATCGCTCTTGTAGCGCGTCGCAGCGACGTAGGCAGTGCCGGCGTCGTGGGCCGAGAGATCGATGATTGAGATCAGTGCCCACTCTGGGAGCAGGTCCGCTGGCGGGGTGATGTTCTCCCAGTTCGCGCCGCCATCCTTCGAGATGTGGATCAGGCCATCGTCCGACCCGGCCCAGAAGACGGGGGTGCCCTCTGGGCCTTCGTGGGGCGATTCCTGGAAGGCGAAGATCGTGCAGTAGTACTCGGCCCCGGTGTTGTCGTTGCTGATCGGGCCGCCGGAGGGCTTCAGCTTCTCCGGGTCGTTGCGCGTCAGATCCGGGCTGATGACCTCCCAGGAGTGGCCCTCGTCGG
>JAUIIK010000050.1 GCA_030431755.1 Chloroflexia bacterium | reverse complement strand
TGACGACGATCTTGAGCAACCAGGGCCGGAAGTCGCGGCCGGTGTCGAACTGGTCCAGTCGATCCCAGGCGCGGACGAAGGCTTCCTGCACCGCGTCCTCTGCCTCCTCGCGATGTCGCAGCACGAAGTAGGCGGCGCGGTTGGCGTCCTGTTGGTAGCAGCGCAGGAGCTGCTCGTAGGCGTCGATATCGCCCTGCTGCGCGCGTCGTGCCAGTTCCCCGTCGTGCATCCGGTCCCGTTCTGTCCGAAGGGCATGTCGTGCTGCCCTCTACTCGTACTACGATTCTCGGGCGGAGTTTGTTGCATTGCAGGTATAGATGCATTGAAGAAGGCGGTGCCGTGATGGCCGTTGAGGTGAGGATCGATTTCACGAGTCCCGAGCTCCAGGCTAATCCCTATCCAGTCCTTGAAGAACTGCGGGAGAACGATCCCGTCTTCTGGAACGGGAATGCCTGGCTCGTCACTCGCTACGAGGATTGCGTCGCGCTCTTCACCGACCCGCGCATGTCGTCCCAGCGCATCGACGCAACCTTCGCCGTGCTGCCCGAGGATGTCCAGCGGGAGCTCCAGCCGCTGCGCGATGTCCTTGGCGACCGGATGCTGCTGAGCGATCCGCCAAAGCACACGCGCTTGCGGACGCTCGTCATGAAGGCCTTCTCGGCTCGGGCGGCAGCCGGACGGCGTGACCGCATTCAGATGTTCTGTGACCGCTTCCTCGACCAGGTCGTCGACCGCGGTGAGATGGACGTCATGGGCGACTTCGCGACGCCTCTTCCCGGGTGGACGATTGCCGACACCCTCGGCATCCCCCAGGACCGCCAGGACGACTTCACCCGCTGGGCCCGCGATCAGGTGCTGATCTACGACCGGCTCGGGACCGGCGACCGCGTCGCGATCATGCGCCAGGGTCAGGCCAGCATGCTGGAGATGAAGGCGTACCTTGAAGAGGTCATCGAGGAGCGTCGCCAGAACCCTCAGAATGATCTGCTGACCGAGTTGGTTCAGGCCGAGGAAGCGGGCGACCGGCTGACGATGAATGAGATGGTCGTGATGGTCGTCGCGCTGCTGATCGGCGGCAACAACTCGACGGCCCATCTGATCGGCAACTCGATTCTGACGCTGATCCGGCATCCCGAAGACCGCGCCCGGCTGTTGGCGGAGCCGGACCTCATCCGCACCGCCGTCGAGGAGGTCATGCGGTACGAGAGCCCGGTCATGACGACCAGCCGTATCGCGCTGGAGGACATGGAACTCCACGGGCAGCAGATTCGCAAGGGCGACAACGTCAACCTGATGATCGCCTCGGCCAACCGTGACCCGCGCCAGTTCGACAATCCCGATACCTACATCATCGACCGGCGGCCGAACCGGCACCTGACCTTCGCCCACGGCCCGCACTTTTGCCTCGGCTCGGCGCTGGCCCGCAACGTCTCCCAGATCGCCGTCATGTCGGCCATCCAGCGCTGCCCGAACATGCAGCTGGTCTCGGAAGAGATCAACTGGGCGCGCGGCTTCGCCTTCCGCCATGCCCGGACGCTGCCGGTGGTGTTTGGGGGTAGGTTGTAGTGAGTAGTTTGTAGGTTGTAGGAAAGATGGGAACGCCCTTATCCCCTAACCCCTTCTCCCAATGCTGAGAGAAGGGGAATCAATCGCCGTATCGACTGTATTGCCAGATTTCTTCCTCCCCTCTCCCAGCATTGGGAGATGGGCTGGGGTGAGGGCTTCCCCCTCGTCCTACTCATACTGAATCAGATAATCGATGGCAGGAAACCAGCGACAGTAGTAGGGGCGTGATTCATCACGCCCGCGCCTGGAACCCTCGTACGTTCGCTGGCTGTGGATACCGGGCGTGATGAATCACGCCCCTACACACGACCGGACTTCCTCACTGTAAAACGGTATCACTACAACCTACGTACTACTCACTCCCCGCCCCATGCCAGTTCACATAGACCGGGCTGGTCCAGGCGAGCTCACCGTCGGATTGGGTGATCCAGAGCCAGTAGGGATTGACGCCATCTTGCGGGTTGTCGTCCTGCCATTCCAGCGTGAGCTCGTCGGTGCCCGGCTTGTGGGAGAGACGCCGGGCGACGACCTCTTGTTCGAGCAGCCGGCCCTCGTGACGGATAACGCAGCTGACGATGTCGGCGCGGTTGAAGATGAAGGCCATCGTTGGCGTGCGGAAGTCGAAGATAGTCTCGTCGTCGGCCTCGACGTCGACGATGACGCCGTCCCAGTCGCCGCAGGTGTGGCTGGTCCAGACGATGCGGCTCTCGTTCCATTGCTGGATACCTTCGAGCGGGTTCTCGATGCTGTAGTTTTCGGCCGCGAGGATGCGGCCATTCCAGGCCCGCAGCTCGCCGGTCCAGTCGAGGGCCCGGCTGCGGCCCCGATTGCGCGCTCCACGCCATGCGAGGCGGATGCGTAGCGGTTCGTCGGCGTCGGGCTCGGGCATGCCGGAGACGGTGTGGACTGTCTCGATGCCGCGCCGGAGCTCGACCGTGTCAAGCGCTGTCGTGCCGATGACGCGGGCGCGGATTGTCGGGGGCTCGGACAGCTCGCACTCGCTGCCGATCTCGTGCCCGTTGACGTCGAAGTCGATGAGAATGCGCGGGCCGGATGTGCCATAGAGGCTGCGGGTTCTGAGCGCGTTCCAGATCGCGTCACGCGTCAGGTCGGGCGCGCGGAAGGCGGTCAGGCCGCCGCGGACGCCGTTGTGGGCCAATGTCGGCGAGCTCCAACCCTGGCGGGCGCTGTGATCGTCCGAGCCGCCGGTGAAGCCGACCTTGTAGCCGCGCTCTAGCGCCTCCTTCGCGAACCACTCGAAGCGGCCCCATTGGGAGGCGATCTCGATGGCCGGCTCCAGCGCCGGCTCGTGCCATTGGATGTCGGCCCGGCGGCCGCCGATGTGGGGCACGATCAGCATGTCGTCGCGGTCGCGGTTGGACTCATGCAGGCGGGTGATCGGGTAGCGGTCGTGCTCCTCATCGCGTTTATCGGCGATCTGGGTGTGGCTGGAGCGCTGTGGGGTGCGTGGCTGCTTGAGGTAGACGTTGTGGTCGCCGCCGGCGGTCGTGTTGCCACTCCACTCGTAGCCGTGAAAGGTCACGAAGTCGCCCGGCGCGTTGTACTCCTCAACCCTCTCGCAGAGCTCGTCCCATAGCTCCGGCGTGATCTGGAAATCGTTGCCCTGATGGGCCGCAACCTGGACGCCGGCGACATCGCGGGCGTACTCGAAGAAGCCTCGGATCGTGCCGGTTCCGACCGTCTCCTCCGTCTGGCCGTGAATGTCGCCCCAGTAGCGATAGCGCTCCGGAGCGCTCGCGTGGACCTCGATCGGGTTGCTGGAGGCCGTAGCATCCAGCTCGGCGTCGCTGGCGGTGATTCTGGCGATGCCGGGCGCGTCGACTGTCACGCCGTCGAACCAGTGGACACCTGCATCTTCCACAGTGTAGCTGTAGGTCTCCGGCAATCCGCTCGCGCCGTCGCTAGTCAATGCGATCGTGCCGGTATAGGCAGGATCGGGATTGCCCCAGAGGTCGAGCGCGCGGACCTGGAGGCGGAATGGCTCGCCGGCGACGGCGTCGGAGGGGGCGACGAGCTCCAAACGTGCGGCTGCGCCGCCGGTGATGTCTAGGGTCAGATCGGCGACAGGTTCAAAGAGGGCGGTGCCGAAGGGGTCGACATCGAGCTTGAAGCGGAACGGGTGCTCCGGATGGGTCTGAGCGCGCATTCCCGGGCTGCCGCCGGATGTGTCGCCGAGGACGATGATGACCTCGTCGCCGGGCGCGAGCGCTTCTTCAATGATGCGTATCGTCAGCGCGCGTGACCATGGCCGAATGCCAGTGCCGCCGAAGGTCGGCACGAACGTCGCGCGGCCCGAGTTGCGAACCGAGACGTAGTTCGGGGCGGCGGGATCATCGAATTGCGGCGCGGGCCAGTCGCTGACGCTGCGCCAGGCGATGCGGATACGTCCGCCTTCGTCGATGCCGGCCACGCCCGTGCGGTAGCGAATCGTCCAGGTTCCGACCGTCCCGGCTTTGACCGGATCGACCGGCGATATCTCGGCGCTGCCCCGCCACTCTGCCGCGCTGTACTCCACTCCCGCTGCCTCTCATTTTTCTCGCGACTCTGCCCGCCTACGATAGCCGATCTTGCTTGATCCGATCAGGCGTGTCTTTGTAATGGAACGTCGGAAGGTGGGGTCGCCATATGAGTAACACGCGCGAAAAGACGTTCCTTCACCTCGATGCCGACTGCTGCGGGCGGTGAAGGCGCTTGCCGCCAGTGCCGACCGGCATGACTACGAGGTTATTGAGGATGCGCTCCACTGCTACGTTGACCAGGCGCAGTTTGCGGCACGTCAGCAGGCGTTGCGGGATATTCTCGACGAGTTGGCTGATAGCGCTCACGAGACGCTGGACGACGATCACGCGCTTACGAGCGCGTACACGGCGACGCAATGCGCGCCGACCGGTCGCAGAGGACGCCAAACCGCAGCCCGCGCGACACGCGGCCTGTTACCTGAAGGTCATGACTCGAGTTCTTTGGCTGCCTCGCGTTCGAGGTCGGTGATCATCTGGACGCGGCGCTGGAAGTGCTCGGCAGGGGACATCTCGGCGGCGAGGTATGCCTGCAAGAGGTCGAGCGCCAGACGGTCGCCGACGATCTGCGCGCCGAGGCAGATGACGTTGGCGTCGTCGTGCTCGACCGATTGGTGCGCCGAGTAGACATCGTGACAGAGCGCCGCTCGGATGCCGGGCAGTTTGTTTGCCGCGATGCACGCGCCGATGCCGGTGCCGCAGACCATGACGCCGCGGTCGTATTCACCGGAGCGGACCGGGTCGCAGACGCGACGGGCGACGACCGGGAAGTCAATCGGGTCGCGTGAGTGTGTCCCGACATCCTCGACCTCGTGGCCCCACTCACGCAGTGCGTCGACGATCGTTCCTTTCAGCGGATACCCGGCATGGTCCGCGCCGATGATGATCTTCACAGTACCTCCCTCGATCTACAGGACCCGATGCGAAACCGCAGCCAGTGTAGGCGGCTAGCGCGGGAATTGGGCGAAACCGGAGATTGGTACACTCCAAGTAGGCGCACATCTTGAGGAACCGCCATGCTTAACCTGTTCTGCCCGAACTGAATCTCGACGGTTCCCTCGCCGTCCATTTCGCGTCTTATCGTGCACGTTGAACGGATCTAGCTATGACCCAGCAGGAAGAGCGCGAGGAAGTCATCGTCAACTTCGAGTACAGCGGCGATTCGTTGACGCTGTCGGAAACTGACGACGGCGACTACGAACCGGGCGCGCACCCTGGCGAAGCGCGTGTGGAGGTCGACCCGCTGGTCGAGGCGTTCGCCCGTAGCCCCTATGACCCGGTCATCGGGTCGATGATGATGGGCCGGGCAACCGGCGAGGTGATCGCCAATCCGCCGGACGCAGGTTGGATGCGCGCCGTCGCGGGGCTGCTCGCGGTTGGGTTGATCGCGCAGTTCCCGCTGGTCATGATCATCAACACCGGCGGCAATTTTCTCGACATCCAGCTCTCATCACCGGGGTTTGTCGTCAGCATGCTGCTGGGGCTGGGTGGTTTGCTGCTGGCCGCGCGGCTGCTACGTGCATCAGCGGACTGAGCGTTCGAGCGTCAGGCTGAACCAGATCGCGCCCTCATCGTCCGTGAAGTTCTCGCTGAAGAGCACCAGATTGTTGAGATCCTCGATCAGCACCTGCCAGCAGACGTTGCCGCTTGCCGACGCGCCGGGCGCGATGTCGAGATCCTCGAAGGCGTCGGGGATGACGCCGCAGCGATCCTGGTCTTCGAAGGTCGTGTAGACCGTGTCGGTCACCGCGCCAATGAGCCGCAGCCTGAAGCTCGCGTCGAAGGTGGCGGCTGCCTCGGTGTCGTTCGTCGCGGTGACCTGAGCGATGACATACTGGCGGTCCTCGGCCGGCGGCTCGTTGAACGTGTTGGCGTCGGCCACGAGTGTGTTGGCGTCCACTGTCACCGAGTCCACTGTGAGCAACCATCCGTCTCCGAGCGGGGCGGTCGTCTCGACCGGCACGGGCCGGCTCAACCTGCCGATGCCGACTTCGCCGTCAAGCTCAATGCCGAGCAGCTCCCGCCCCTCCATGATCGAGCTGTAGGGTTCGCCACGTTCGCTGATTGCGTCGCCGCCAAGTGCTGGCGCTGGGCCACCCGCAGCCTGGGTCGGGTCGGGCGTTGGTGTGTTGTCGACGAAGACGCCGCCGACAGTGGGCGTCGCGTCGCTGTCGTCGCCAGTGCTAAAGCCGATGACGACGAGCACCAGAAGGCAGAGCGCCGGGATGCCCGTAACACCCAGACAGCCAAAGCAGGCGATCTTGCGCCAATCGCGTGCCTTTGCCGTGGACGCCACGGGAATCGAGGTCTCGGCGGTTGTCGGTGCTCCCGTGGGCGGCGGCGACTCACGTATGTCGTACGATGACGGCGGTGGAGCATTGCCGGGCCCGAAGACATGACCTTCTTGGCTGTGCGACGGCTCGGGGTCTGGCGGACTTGACGCTGGCGGCGTCGGCAACTCGGGGGGCTGTGCTGCCTCCTGTTGCCGCTGCTGTGGCCAGGGTTCGTCATCCTCGCCAAAGATGTCGTCGAGCGCGTCGTCGAAGCGATCGTCTTCTTCATCCAGGCGGTTGTCGTCAGATGGTCGTTGATCGTCGCGCATAGCTTCCGGCAATTCGTCCCGACAGACACAAGCAAGTACATCGCGATTGTAGCGGATGGGAAATGGGAGGCGAAACGGCGTCATGGCGACAATCTTTAGCAGCATCATCAGCGGCGATATACCGGGAACATTCGTATGGAAAGACGAGCACGCAGTTGGGTTTATGTCGATCAACCCGCTCAACGCCGGCCATGTACTGGTCGTGCCGAGGGCCGAGGTCGATCACTGGCTTGATCTCGATCCGGAGCTGGCCGCGCACCTGATGGTCGTGGGACAGTCAATCGGCAAAGCGGTGCAACATGCCTTCGGGCCGGAGCGCGTCGGGCTGGTCGTGGCCGGGTTCGAAGTTCCGCACTGCCATGTACACGTCGTGCCGGCGGACGACATGAGCCATCTCGACTTCCGCAATGCAGCAGCCAGCGTCGAGCCGGCAGAGCTCGGACGGGCAGCGCAGGCGATCCGCTCGGCGCTGCGCGAGCTCGAATTCAGCCAGGTTACCGAGTAGCCATACGAAGGAGTGAACCAATGGCAAAGCCGTACATCTTCATTCGCGATATGCCGGGCCACAGGCGAGACTTGATCGCCGTTGCACAGGAAGCTGAGGAGCGCGGCTTCCCCGGCGTGATGGCGCCGAGCACCGGCGACAACCTCGCCTTGCTCTTCGCCGTGTTGGAGCGGACCGAGCGCATCGTCGTTGGGACGGGTATCGCGAATATCTACACCCGCCATCCAAGTGAGATGGCGTCGGCATCGTCGATGATAGAGGAGCTTCATCCGGGCCGCTTTGTCCTCGGCATCGGTGTCTCGCACCCGCCGACCCACCAGCGACTCGGTGTCGACACCGGCCGGCCGCTTGGCGACACCCGCCGCTATGTAGCGGCCATGGAGGAATTCTGGGGCGACGCGGCCCGGCCCCGCCTGATGCTGGCGGCGCTGCGCGACCGCATGACCCGCCTGGCCGGGGAGATCTCCGAGGGCGTGATGTGGGCCAATGGTGTGCGCTCGCACATGGCCCACTCGCTGGCGCAACTACCGGACGGGTTGGCCGATGACTTCATCGTGAGCAACGTCGTCCCGGCCGCTGTTGATGATGACCGCGACGCCGCCCGTGAACGAGTCCGGCGAGCGCTGATCAACTACTTGCGGCTCGTGAACTACCAGAACTACTACGTTGAGGCCGGCTACACGGACGAGGTCGAGCGTGCGCGTCAGGCAATCCAGGCCGGAGTCGACGACGGCGTCCTGGCGGTGATCTCCGACAAGATGGTTGATGACATAGCGGTCTACGGCACTCCCGGGGATGTGCGTGATGGATTCCAGGCGTGGCTCGACACGGGCATGACGCACATGGCGCTGAGCGCGGCCGGCGATGACTACTTCCGCGATGTGCGAGCGCTTATGGACGCATTCGATGCCTAGCGAGGGATCGGAACTGGCATGACGCAGACCAACGCTGAGATTGCGGAAGTGCTGGCGCAGCATGCCGACCTCCTGGAGATCGCCGGCGAGAACCGCTTCCGGATCAACGCCTACCGCCGCGCAGCGCGGGCGATCAAGAGCCACGAGAGCGCCGTTGCCGACGAACAGGATCTGACCGACATCGACGGTGTCGGGGCCGGGATCGCCGCCGTGGTGACGGAGATCCTGGAGACCGGCCAGTATGGCGAGTTCGAGGATTTGCAGGAGTCGCTGCCGGGCTCATTGCTGACCATGCTTGACATCCCCGGCCTCGGCGCAAAGCGTGTGCATCGCTTCTATGAGGAACTCAACATCACCTCGGTCGGCGAGCTTGAAGAGGCCGCCCGCTCCGAGCGGTTGCGGACGCTGAAAGGGATCGGGCCGAAGGCCGAAGAGCAGATCCTCGAAGGCATCGCCTTCCTCCGCACGCGCACCGACCGCTACTCGATTGGCCTGGGCCTGCCGCTCGCCGAGCGGCTCCAACGCCTGATCGCGGACGCCACTGGCGCGCGTGTCGAACTGGCAGGCTCAATCCGTCGCATGGCTGAAACTGTTGGTGATCTCAATCTGCTGGTCGTTGCGGACAATGCCGCCGCCGTCTTCGGCACGGTCGCCGAGCTTGGAGATGTGGCGTCCGTCGTCGAACAGACAGATGACCGCGCGACATTCGCGTTGCATCCAGGGCCACGGCTGACCGTGCTCGTTTCGTCAGCCGCCCGGGCCGGGTCGGCCTGGATCGAGGCGACCGGGTCTGTCGAGCATGTGCAGGCACTCGGCGGAACCGATGGCTTGCCCGATGCAGCAACGGAGGAGGAGTGCTACGCAGCGCTCGGTTTGCCGTGGATTGCGCCCGAATTGCGCGAGAACCGCGGCGAGCTTGAGGTAGCGCGCGATGGGCAATTGCCGCGCTTGATCGAGTTGGAGGATATGCGTGGCGACCTGCACCTCCACACGACCTGGTCTGACGGCAGCGGCTCGATTCTAGAGATGGCGGAGGCGGCTGCGGCGCGGGGCTACAGCTATCTTGCGATCTGCGACCACTCAGGCGGGCTCGGCATCGCCAACGGCTTGAACGCCGCGCGCCTGGCCGAACAGCGGACTGAGATCGAGACGCTGCGAGCCGCGGCCCCGGTGCGTCTACTGGCAGGCTCCGAGGTCGAGGTCCATCGCGGTGGCCGGCTGGATTTCGAGGATGACGTCCTGGCTCGGCTGGAGCTGGTTGTCGCATCGCTGCACAGCGGCATTAGGCAGGACCGGGAGACGATCACCGAGCGCATCTGCCGGACGCTGGCCAACCCGCACGTCGATATCGTCGCTCACCCGACGGGACGGCTGATCGAACGGCGTCAGGGCGCGGACTATGACTGGGAGGCTGTCTACGCGGCGGCGAAAGCCTCAGCAACGGCGCTCGAAATCAACGCGGACGCGGCCCGGCTAGACATGCGTGAAGCGCACGCGCGCGGCGCTTTTGAGGCAGGCTGCCTGATCGCGATTGACTCCGACGCGCACCACGCCGAGTCACTGGCAAACCTCCGCTACGGCATCGGAATCGCTCGCCGCGCCTGGGTCGAGCCACAACAGGTCGTCAACACCTGGCCTGTCGCGGACCTGCTTGCCTGGCTCGCGGACCGCCGGCTTCCGTTGGAATAGGCTGAGCGCCAACACTCTCTACATGCTTGGCCACCTGCCGGATTCGGTCGGTGTGAGGCGCTGGTCACTCAATCTTCCGTGCGTCAGGTTTCGCATGGTTGATGACCCGAGGCGGTTGCGATCTGCCGCTCGCTGTTGGCGCATCGCATGGAACGTCACAGCGGCAACAGCGGTATCCCGACGCAGGAAGGATGTAGCAACGAGAGTGTAGGGCACCGTTGATATAGATCGCTCGCGTCGGCTCAATTGCACCGTAGCGCCACGGTGGTGTTGCTAGTGCCGTTACTCGTGATTCGACGGTAACGGTCGACCTCGCTGGGCACTCATCAGCAATGAAATTGTCATTTCGACCAGCGGGAGAAATCTCAGTGCAGCGCGTCACTGGTGTTCGACTGAGATTTCTCGCTCCGCTCGAAATGACAAGCTTGGTGCTTGTTGAGCCATCCGAAAAGCCATCGATTGTTGATCAAATCATGTGTCACAGACCACTAGATCCCCTGCGTCGGGATGCCAATGTTGGTGCGGTTGAACTCTGTGAATGAGCAGTCGGCGGCGAACGCTAGAGGCTTCTGGATGTCGCTTCTCTCACACTCGTCCCATCGTAGGGGCACCTGCGCGGGTGGCCGCCGATGAGCTCTCCGAGAGTCCGGCTCCGGGCTCGCGAGGGTTGCGTAGATCGCCCGCACATTCGATTACGTACATGTACCGATGTAGTCGCTTACCCAGCGTCATAACATGAGATTACAGGCTCCGCGGAAGCCAGAAATCCCGGGCGGTGCAGGCCCGGAGGTTACAACACAGCATTGCAACGAAAGGGGTACTGATGCTCGATCAGAGCGAGTACGTCCCGCGGCAAGCCGGCCTCTCGAAAGGCTCATCCGGCGTCAATGTGCGCCGGCTCCAGAACTACCTGGCCCAGTTCGGCTACCTTGATTCTCCGCTGCTCCAGGGCATGGGCGTGCCTGACGCGCACCCGCAACCCGCGCCGGAGTCGTTGGGCGAGTTCGATGACAATACCGAAGCAGCCCTGCGTGACTTCCAGCGCTTCGTCGGGTTGCCGGTGACCGGCGAGCTCGATCAGGCAACACTTGACCAGATGGAGAAGCCGCGCTGCGGGTTCGTCGACACCGCCGCGTTCAACGCCCAGGGCAATAAGTGGAACACGAACAATCTGCGCTACGGCTTCGTCAACTTCGGAGCTGATCTGACTGAGGCCCAGGTCCGGGCTGCGTTCGCCGCCGCCTTCGGGTATTGGGCCGCGGTGACACCGCTGACCTTTACCGAGGTCGGGATTGGCGATGGTCCGGAGATCCGTATCCAGTTTGGCGCTGGCGACCACGGCGACGGCTTCCCGTTCGACGGGCCTGGCACCACGCTGGCGCACGCCTTCTACCCGCCGCCAAACGGCGGTGACATCGCCGGTGATGCCCACTTCGACGAGGACGAAACCTGGACGATCGACCTGCCGCCGAGCGGCACCGATCTCTACACCGTCGCGGCTCACGAGATCGGCCACGCGCTCGGCCTGGCTCACTCCGACGATGCCGATGCGCTGATGTATCCCTACTACACCGGCGCGCACCGCTTCCTCGACCAGGACGATATCGACGGCATCCAGTCGATCTATGGCTCGGCTGGTTGGGTCTCGAAGGTCGTCCAGCGCGTCTACGTCTCGCATCACGCCCAGAACTGCTGGGCGTTCCTGCAGGACATCGGCTGGCGCAAGGTCCAGACCGGCAGCGCCGACGGCGTGACCAACAGCTTCGTCGGGCTCTGTGCCGCGCGCGTGCACGGCATCGCCGTCACCGCCTACGTCGAAGACAACACTATTCGCATCCTCTACGTTTAGGAGCACTCTTTCATGGCGAGTTACAACGTCGCAGTCAACCGGATATTCGTCTCGCACCACTCCCAGAACTGCTGGGCGCACCTCGTCGGCGTTGGCTGGCGCAAGGTCGGCACGAACGCGACCGACGGCACAACCAATGTCCACGTCGCGCTGACCGCCGCCCGGGCCCACGGCATCGCCCCGAGCATCACGACCAACGCCGCCGACAACGCGATCGAAGTCGTCTACGTCTAGCGCGTCGTCGTTGAACCGATCAGATCTGTACTAGGAGGAGATCCAACGTGACTTCAGATGTCGAGATTCGAATCACGATCCGCGACGGCACCGCGACTGTCGCCGGCGCGGGCATGGCGGCCCAGTCAGGGTTGCCGGCCCCCGAAGCGGACATGGGCGGCGGTGAGTCGACCGTCTCGTCGCTCCTGGCCCCATCCCCTACCGACGGCGCGGTTGGTGGCGCGCTGGCTGGCGACAGTGCCGGCCCACCTAGCCCGACCGATGTTGGCGCGTTCGCGGGTGTCGCGGCCAGCGGTGAGCTGCCGTCACCATTGCCGCTGGACGAGGTGGCACAGCTGACCGGTAGCGGAGGTTCCGACGCTGGCTCAGCGGCCGGCGCGTCCGACCTGCCCGCTCCCGACGACGACCAGGGTTAGGCAACGCGAACATGCTTGCAGACGGAGCCAGAGGCACGCCGCCCCTGGCTCCGTTTTGCAGTGGACAACGCCATTGTTCCCACCCTACGTAGCTGCAACGCGATGCGTTGCCCACGAACATCCACCTCCTGCATCCACTACACACGACGTTATGACCACTCGGCCTCACCACCAATCTCGCAATTGACAAGGAGACATGACCGATGCCAGAGCGTGACGAGACCGCGGGCGAACTCCAGACACTGCTGTTGTCCTGCCTGCTAGACGACGATCCCCTGCCCGGAACTGACCGGTCAATCGTCTTCCCCGATTTCCAGTACATCCGGGACGCCGACCGCCTGCTGATCGCGCGGGACAACCTCGGTCCGGATTTCAGCCTGCCTGAGCCAGTAAAGCCAGTCGAGCAAGACTCCGCGGAGGCCCAGATCAAGGGGCAAGCGCAGGCTCAGGGCGACCGGTTCTACGTCTACTTCCAGCCCGTGCGCTGGGCGGGAGATAGGGCACAGGTCGCGCTGGAGGTGCGCCTCGCGCCATCGCAGGAGGACGTCCTACCGCTTGGGCTCGGCGGCGTGAGCGCCGTCTTCGAGGAGCAGGACGGCGAGTGGCGCGTTGTCGAGGGGCCAGTCTCAATGGCGAGCTGACGATTCCCCGCTCTCGGTTGCCGGGTCGCGACAATGATGCTTGTATGCTGGCAGCACCAAGTCGCGCGTACCGGGAGGATAACGTCGATGAGACTCGAGCGATCCGAAGCACTATTCGAGCGCGCTAGACGCTCAATCGCTGGCGGCGTGACGTCGGATGTGCGGGTGAACATGCAGCCGCTACCGCTCTACTTCGAGCGGGCGGAGGGCGCGCTGCTCTACGACGTCGACGGGCACGAGTTCATCGACTACGCACTCGGTCAGGGACCGGCGATTCTCGGGCATTCTCACCCGGCTGTGCTTGATGCCGTCGATACGGCGATGCGGCAGGGGCAGATCTTCGCCGGGCAGTCGGAGCTCGAAGTGCAGGCCGGCGAACTCGTTGCGCAGCATGTGCCGTGCGCCGGACTCTGCCGCTTCAGCCTCAGTGGGTCCGAAGCTGTCCACGCGGCGGTGCGGCTGGCCCGGGCCGCAACTGGACGGCCAAAGCTGTTGCGCTTCGAGGGCCACTATCACGGCTGGTTCGACAATGTCCTGGTGGGCCCGTCGGACGACGGCGCCGGGGCTGCCCCGATGACGGCGGGCCAATCGCCGGGCGCGGTGGCGGAGGTTATCGTGCGGCCCTGGAATGACCTGGACGTGATCGAAGCCACCTTCGCCGAGTATGGCGAGGAGCTTGCGGCGGTCATCATGGAGCCGGTCATGTGCAACACCGGCGTCATCCCGCCCGACGACGAATACCTCGAAGGTGTCCGGGCCTATTGCGACCGCTATGGTTCGCTGTTGGTGCTCGACGAGGTCATCACCGGCTTCCGGCTTGCTCCCGGCGGCGCGCAGGAGCGGCTCAGCGTGACTGCTGACATTGCGACCTATGGCAAGGCGCTCGCGGGCGGCTTCCCGGCGTCAGCGATTGTCGGCCGCGCCGATCTCATGGAGCGGTTTGGCAATGGCGTCAACCACTCGGGCACCTTCAATGGCAATGTCATCTCGATGGCGGCGACCGTTGCCGCCATCACCGAGCTAACTCGCGACGACAATGCCGCCTACAAGCGCATCGAAGCGAACGGCTCTGCGCTCATGGACGGCTTGCGGGAGATCGCGGAGCAGCTCGGACTGCCGCTGGTGATCCAGGGTTACCCGGCCGCCTTCTTCGTCGGGTTCAGCGATGCCGGCATGTTCTCCGATGCCGCCCAGTTCGCGGTACAGGTCGACCGGCAGCGCTACGAGCGCTTCGCCCTGGCCATGCTCGAACGGGGCGTGCGGGTGCTCGAACGCGGGCTCTGGTACGTCTCTGCCGCACACGATGGCGACCACATAACGCGGACGTTGAAGGCCGCGGAGGAGGCACTGTCGGAGATCAGCGCCGCGTAGCGCCACTGGCACATCTCGTAGGCTGAAGAATCCGCAACCGTCGTAGGGCAGGGGCTCGTCCCCTGCCGTCCTGCGTCACTCTCTGCGAACGCGGCAGGGGACGAGCCCCTGCCCTACGGGAACCAAGAGGCAGACTTATGTCAATGTCAGTCGGCCGCCCCGACCGTTTGGAAGCGGGAGGACGACAGGAAGCTGATGTCGTGGTCGGTCGCGCCGTGCGTGACGAATTCGGCCATGATCTCGCCGACGGTTGGCGCGAACTTGTAGCCGCGTCCCGAGAAGCCGCAGGCGAGCAACACCTGGGGGTGCTCCGGATGCGGCTCGATAATGAAGTCCTCGTCAGGGGTCATCGTGTACATGCAGGTGACCTGCTTGACGACCGGCCCGGACGCTCCGGGCATGTAGCGGTCGAGGACGCCGCGCAGGAATTCAATCTCATCGTCGCCAATCTCGCGATTGATCTCGCGCGCCGTTGTTTCCGTGCCGTAGTGGAGCCCGATCTTCAGGCCGACGCCCTCATCAGACGGCATGCCGTAGAAGCTGCCTTCTGGCACGGACAGCAGGAAGTCCGGCGCGCCGTTCTCGCCGTACCAGTGCGGCGACGTCGGCTCGAAATAGCCATTCACAATGCGCGTGACTTGCAGTGGCAGCCTCAGGCCGTTGAGTAGTTCCGAGGTGTACGCGCCGCCGGTGAGGATCAGGTGGTTGGCCAGGTAGCGCCCTGCATTGGTCGTGACCGCGACGCCGTTGCCCTCGATCTCCCAGCCGGTCACCGTCTCCGGGCGGCGGATCTCGGCCCCATGCTGCCGGGCAACGGAGAGGTGTGCCGCGATGCCGCGTTCCGGGCGCAGGTAGCCCGCTTCGGCCTCATAGGTGACGATGACGCCGTCCTGGGGGCGAACTCCTGGGAAGCGCTCGCGGAGGTCGTCGTCGCTCAGGATCTCGCGGAATGGGTTGCCCCTGAGTTGATCCAGGGTCATGCCGCGATCTGCCAGGCGATCCTCCGACATGATCGCGATCTCCCCGAGAATCTTCATAAGATTCTCGCCAGCCTCCTGCTGCAACTCGTCCCAGAGGTCGAAGGCGCGTGCGACGAGAGGCACGTAGCCATCGGTTCCGGCGAGGCTGCTCGATCCGGCTGATTTGCGGATCATGCGGTGCTCCCCGTGGGACGAGCCCTGATCGTGGCCCTCCGGGAACATGTCAAGGCCGAGCACGTGCTTGCCGCGCTTGGCGAGATGATAGAGCGAGGCGCTGCCCATCGCTCCGAGTCCGATGATGACCGCGTCGTAGGTGGTACCGCTCAACGTATGCTCCCGATCTACTAATCTACTAGCTGGTCTGAACGAGCTCCTCGATGGCCGGCGGCTGCCAGCCGCCGAGGGCCGTCTCGATGGTCCGGGCAATTGCCAGGCCAATGTCTTCGCGCCAGGCACGGCTCACGATCTGCACGCCTACCGGAACGCCATCCTCGGTTGTCCCGCCACGGACAACGACGCCCGGCAGCCCGGCCACATTGTAGGCGGCGGTGTAGCTCAGCCCCTGGCCCGTCTCACTGAGCGTGCCGTGGCGTGGGGCGGGGTGCGAGTTGACCGGGCAGATGACGGCGTCGTAGCGCTCGAAGAAGCCCCAGATGGCGCTACGGTGGAGATCCCACTGGAGAATCGCGCGCTGGAAGTCCGCTGTTGAGACCCCGGATCCGGCTATGCCGTCCAGAAACTCGCGGATCATCGGCGATACCTGTTCGGGCGCTGTCCCTGCGGCTTCGAGTGCGTCAAGGTATTGCTGGCCACCGCTCGCCCCGAGCAGGCGGCCGAAGATGTCCATCGTCTGGGCGAGCTCGATGGGCCGGTCCTCGGTCACGCTCGCGCCGGCATCGCGCGTGACGGCGACCGCGTCGTGGACGGCGTTCATGATCGCATCAACTGGCGTGATGACACCGTTGTCGGCGTAGTAGGCAATGTTGAGCGCCGCGATGTCGACGTCGTCCGGAACGCCGAGTGGGGCCGGCGGCGCTGACGGGTCGCGCCAGTCCGGGCCCGCCATGAGCGGCAAGCTCAGGATCAGATCGTCGACCGACCGGGCCATTGGCCCGCTCTGGCGGAGCTCGTCTGTGTAGCCATAGGGCGCGTGCCAGGGGATTCTGCCCATCGTGGGTTTGATCCCGGCGATGCCGCAGCAGTGAGCCGGATAGCGGATGCTGCCGCCGATGTCGGTCCCGATGCCGAGTGGTGAGCCGCCGGCTGCGATGATCGCGCTCTCTCCGCCGCTGCTGCCGCCCGGCGACCGGTCGAGGTCATAGGGGTTGTTCGTGCGGCCGTAGACGAGATTGTCGCTCTCGCCGGCCATGCCGATCTCCGGCAGATTGGTCTTGCCAAGAACGATCGCCCCGGCATCTTTGATGCGCTTGACGACGGTGGCGTCTTCGTCGGGTACGAAGTCTTTCATCCCGACGGTGCCGTTGGTCATCGTGACACCGGCGACCGGAATGTTGTCCTTAACCGTGATCGGAACGCCATGCAGTGGGCCGAGCTCAGCGCCTGATGCCTGCATGGCGTCGGCTTCACGAGCGGCCGCCAGCGCTGTATCAGCAGTGATCTGAACCACCGCGTTGAGCGCGGGATTCACCTCGGCGATGCGCTCCAGATGGGCCTGGACAACCTCGATAGCCGAAACCTTGCCGTCTCGAATCAGCGCTGCAAGCTGATGTGCCGGTCTGTAGTAGAGCTCTGCCGCCATCGGTCCCTCCCCGCGATTCCTACGCAGGGTGCATCGTAGTCAGAAACGCCGGCGAGCGCTAGATCTATACGCCAACGACACCCGGTCGGTGCTCGATTCCACAAGGCCTGTGGGCCAGCGACGCAACGAGGGTGGGAGCTGTCGCGACGACATCGAGATGTCGGCAAAGTTCAGGGGGCGGGAAGGATGATCACGAAGAGCGGCGACATGGATCGCGCATTCGGTTCCAACACGTCTGATCGTCAACTACTGGTCTGTTGCTTGTGAATTGACGGTAACCGACGACGTCGCTGGGCACTCATCAGCAATGAAGTTGTCATTTCGACCAGCGGGAGAAATCTTCGTGCAGCGCTTCAGTGGTGTTCGACTGAGATTTCTCGCTCCGCTCGAAATGACAAGCTTGGCGCTTGTTGAGCTATCCGAAAAGCCGCCGGCTGTTGATCAAGTCATGTGTCACAGACCACTAGCCCATCTCGAATAGCTGGCTCGTGTCGAACATCGTTGATAGGAGCACGGGATCGCCGTCGGTGATCAGGATTTCATCTTGCAGGTGCCAGAAGCCATCGAGGATTGGTTCGAGGCAGACGACCATGCCGGGCTTCAGCGTGCGCGTCTCCCCTGGCACGAGCATTGGCTCCTCCTGATGCCACCAGACGCCGATGCTGTGACCGATCAACCCGGCGACGGTTGCTGAACGGGCTTCTGCGAGCTTGGCGCGGCCAAAGTTGTAGACCTCCTCAGCGCTGACACCAGGACGCAGGACCGCGTCGATCGTCGCCCGGTGGACGTCCCGAAGCTGGCCATAGCGTTCAGTCTGGCTCGTCGTTGCCGGCCCCATGACGGCCATGCGTGAGAGGTTGGCGGCGTAGCCTTCGACGTAGCAGACGTAGTCGGTGCGGACGGCGACGCCTGGCTGGATCGGCGCGTCGCCTTCGCCGCCGTAGGTGACCGGCGTCGTGCTGGCCTGCAACATGCCGTGGGCGCTCTCGGCGCCGTTGGCGAGCATCCGCCCAACCATGCGGGCATGCAGCACGCGCTCGGTGTCGCCGGCCCGGGCAGTGCCGAAGACGTGCAGGTGCGCTTCATCCTGGATCTCGATGGCGGTCTGCAAGCGTTCTAGCTCCGTCGGTGTCTTGATGTTGCGTACGCCTTCGAGCATGTCGGTGCAATCGACGAGCTCCGCGTCTGGCAGCGCAGCCTGGAGCTCGGCCCAGTGGTCCGCGCCGAGCTCGCGGCGTTCGACGCCGATCCTGCCGCGTCCGAGGTTGTCGTCGTGGAGCACACGCGCCGCAAGCGCGAATGGGGACTCGACGTACTCACGAAAGATTCGGATGTCCTCAATCCAGCTGCGTTGGTCGGCCAGCCCGGCGGCGATGGCGCTGGCGATCAGCGTTGGTTCACCTGCCGCCGGCCAGACGATGAGCGTGGCGCGCGGGGCGTAGGTGAAATCCTGGAGACGTCCGAGCGTGCCCGGAAAGGTCATGCCCGCGAGATAGGCAACGTTGCGTCCCGAGCGCGCGATGAGCGCGTCGAGCTCTAGCCATGCGAGCTCCTCGCGGAGTAGCGCGTCATTGTGGATCTGCTGAGCCATGGCCTGTCTCCCATCGTGCGGCGCGTGTCGGCGCGCAGATGGTAGCGCAGGATTCAGGCGGTGACGCGCACGAATCCAGCGCCGTTGGCGTGGAGCTCCTGGACGAAGCCGAGGCCGGTTATGCGGGTCAGGCACTCAGGTCGCCCGACGATCTCGAACTGTTCATCCGCGCCCGAACGCTTCGAGCGGTACATCGCTGCGTCGGCGCACCGGATGAGGTCTTCCGGGCTGTCTGTCCCAACATGGCCGACGGCAACCCCGATGCTCAACGAGAGCGCAATCTGTCGTCCGGCGACGGCGAGCGGCTCGACGGTGACGGAGCGCAGGCGTTCGACAACCGAGTGGATATCGTCGGCTGAGACGATCCCGCTGGTGACGACGACAAACTCATCGCCGCCCCACCGGGCCAGCGTGTCGGTGGCCCGCAGCTCGCTGGACCAACGCCGGGAGAGCTCGGTAAGCACCTGATCGCCGACGTCGTGCCCGTAGGCGTCATTGATGCCCTTGAAGGTGTCGAGATCGACAAAGTAGACTGCCGCGCTGCTGTGTTCTCGTTCTGCGGTATGGAGCGCCTGCTGGAGGCGGTCGAGAAGCAGCCGGCGATTTGGCAGCTTGGTCAACGGATCGAAATAGGCGAGTTCTTCCATCTGGCGGCTGTGCGCGCGATGGCGGCGCAGGTTGCGGCTGAGGATGACTGTTTGGATGGCGAAGACGATGGCGAGCAGCGTTGTGCCGGCCAACAGCAGCAGATAGCCTAATTCCGTTCCACCCGGAGTCCCGATCAGGTCCATGGCCCCCACCTTCTTGGAACCTAATCAAGAGTGACTTACTTGCATTGCATTATTCACTGACTGGCGGCAGGCGTCAAGCGCGGATTATTCAGGTAGCGTTTGCAGGCGGCTGCGTCGCCAGACGTCGAAGCCGAGTATTCGCGATGTTGGCAAGCGACGCCGCCGCAGTTGGTCGCATCGAGCGGCCGCGCGGGCTGGGGCGGTCGTAGAGTTGGTGAGGTGGGGGTGGTTAACGGCCACGGCCCCCGGTGCCACTCCGGGGGCCGTAGTTATGCAGAGTTCAGAAGGGAAGGGCGTCTCCTTCTGGTTTCTGAATTAATAGTAGCTGTGAGTGGGCCAATACGAGAAGATTCCGTGGTCCTCAGGTAGCAGGGAGGTTCGGACCGGCGGTAGAGGGACGACCAGCCTGTTCGTACCGAGCCAGGCGTCGGTGGTGCTCAAACCACACTTCGCAGAGCCGGGAGCACCTGCTCGCCGAGCAGGCGGAGCCCGGTTGCTGTCGTCAGGCCGTGGGGCGTGCCGAACTCAATGCGGGTTGCGCCGGCCGCGAAGAGCTCGGCGCACTGGTCGACGATCTCCCCCGGTGTTCCAGCGAAGGCGAAGGGCTTGATCAGATCGTCTCCGATCAGGCGCGCGGCGTCCGCGACCTGTCCCGCGCGCGCAAGCCCATCGACCCGCTTGAGGAGTTCGGGGTCGACGGCCACGGTTGGGTCAAGTGGCGCGACGACGGGGAGGTAGAGGGCCATGGCTTGCTTGATGCGTGTGTGCGCCGCCGCGCCATCCTCGTCGACGATGGTGACGGCGCCGGCGACGATGCCGCTACTCGCGCCGTTGAGACGCGCGCGGGCGACTGGCATCATGGCCGGGTTCGCCGAGCCACCAAGCTTGACCTCGTCAACGAGCGGTCCGGCGGCCGCCAGCATCCGTGGGCCCCAGCTACCGAGCAACATAGGGATCTTTGTCCGCTCGGGTCGGTAGCGCAGCGTCACCTCAGGTTGTAGCGCGAACGTGGCGCCACGAAACCCCGCCGTCTCTCCTGAGAGCAGGTGGTTCACGGCGCGCAGCGTATCGACGACGCGGTTGATCGGTCGGGGTTGTTCGACATCGATGGCGTCCAGCCACGCGCCGCGCGAGAGGCCGAGGTAGGCGCGGCCTCTGCTCACCATATCGAGCGTCGCGATCTGCCCGGCGATCTCGACCGGGTGGAGCGTGTAGGGGTTCAGCGACGCCGGGCCAAGCTGGATCGACGTCGTCGCCTGGGCAGCCAGGGTGAGCGGGATGATCGGCGGTTGGTAGGTCAGGTCGCTGTACATCGACAGGACGTCGAAACCGTAGCCTTCGACCAACGCGGCAAGCTCCCGATACTCATGGGGCCGCTTGTCGGTTTGGAAGGCGATAGACAGCCTGCCGTCAGCGTTCACGTCAGATCACTGGTCTTCAATACGCGGCGGTTGATGCGTTCGATGCGCATGATGAGGCGTTCTTCGGGGTCCGGGCAGGCGACGAGCGTGTCCTGCTCCAACCAGTCGTTGGCGTCCAGGCTGCGCTGTTTCGGCGGCAAGAGCGGCAACACCGCCGCGAGCGCGTAGAGGCAGAAGTGTCTGCCGTCTGGAATGCGCACGCGGCTGGACTCGGTTAGCTCGAAGTAGTCGCCGACGTTCAGCCCACAGACGGAGCGGCCGTGGATCGCGTCGACGGTTACGCGCAGGTCGTAGAGCTCAAACTGCTCGGTCGATGTCACGATGAACCTCATCCCAATCCGCCCGATCGATCATGGCGACGAGCTCAGCATGCAGCGCGGGTGTCGCCGCCGCCAGTATAGGCGTGCGGTCGGACAGGTCGAGCCGGTCTGGCAATGGCGAGCCATCGTTGTGGGAAAGGATGCCGCCGCAGGCCAGCACCATCGGCCAGCCACCGGCGTAGTCGACGATCTTCTCGCCGTAGCCTCGCGGCGATATGCGATTTGGGTTGACCACGCCATCGAGGATACCGCTCGCTACAAGCGCCAGATCCAGCGCCGAGCAGCCGGCGATGCGCACGCGCGTACTTGTGCCGACCAGGATAGGTTCGAGTGCGTGGAGCGCGGCCCGTGTCTCCGGCCGTACCAGGCCGATGCGGCTGCCCGCGAGCTCTCGCCGTTTGGAGCCGGTCACAGGCACGCCGTCGAGTTCGACTGATTCCCCGGCGACCACCGTAAAGACTTCCGCGGTTGGCAGGTTGCGGACACAGCCGGCGATTGGCCAGCCATCCTCGAAGATGCCAATAGAGAAGGCGAAATAGGGGTAGCCGTAAAGATGTTGGTTGACTTCGAGTCCGGCGGCTCGCTCGGTCAGGTCATCGCGGTCCGGGTGGTTGAAGATCGGCAATGCCGTGGCGTTGATTGTTGAGTCAATTGGATCAATCACCGCAGTGAGTGAGGAACCGCGTTCGATGTAGCCGACCTCTTCGCTGAGGATGTTCATCCGGATTGCTGCGCTGTCGAGGTAGTCGAGCGCGGCGGCTTCGGCCAGGCTGTCGACGCCTTTGGTGTGTTCGCCATCCGCGCCCATCCCGACAATGTCGGCAAGCTGGCGGAACTCGGCCCGCACGAGAGTCTCGTGGACGCGCTCGCTACATTCGACCATGAGCTGAACGAGCTGTCGCGAGTTCGTGCGGTCAGCCAACGCGCTCGGGCTGGGCTTCTTCGAGATGGACATTCTCCTCAAACTCGCCGGTGGCGGCGTAGATGATCCGTTCGCAGATGTTTGTGATGCGATCGCCCATGCGCTCGATGTTGTGGGCGATCGAGAGCAGCCCGGAAGCCTCCTGGACGATGGACCGCTCGGCCAGCATCTCGGCTACGAGCTGGCCGTAGATGCGCTTCCAGAGCAGGTCCATCCTATCATCGTTCTTGGCCACCCTGCGGGCCATCGCCGCGTCGCGTTCGATGAAGGCTTCCATGCAGGCTTCGAGCTGTTCCTGGCCGATGTGGCCGAGCCGGACGATGCTCGGAGTCGTCCGCAGATCAGGCTGCGAGGGGAACTCGTGTACCGTCCGCGCGACGACCTTGGCGTAGTCGCCGATACGCTCGAGCTCGGTTGCGATGTGGATGATGGTGATCAGCTCGCGCAGGTCGCTGGCCATCGGCGCTTGCCGGGCGATGAGCAGGATGACCTCCTCCTCGACGTCCCAGCGCGCCTGGTTGATGGCTTCGTCTTCGTCGACGACGGCCTGGGCCAGCACGGGATCCCAAAGCTGGAAGGCCAGGATCCCGTTGCTGATTGCCTTGTCAACCTGACTGGCAAGCGCCAGCGTTGCGTCCCTGACGCCGTGAAGACTCGATGTGAATCCGGTGCGCGGCACAAGTCCACCGCCCGTCATGCTGCATCGTTGTTACCGTAAGAACTATACGTCCGGGCCGGCCAGCCGCTTAGTTCGTATGTGAAAACTGGCCGCCGAAGTCCTTCGGGTTGACCTCTTCGAAGTCGCCGGTCGCCGCGAAGATAATCCGCTCGCAGATATTCGTTACTCTGTCCGCTATACGCTCTAGATTATGCCCGACCCAGAGGAGATGCGTCGCCTGGCTGACTGAATCCGGGTCGGCGATCATCACGGTGATCAAATCACGGTAGACGCTCTCGTAAAGGCGATCTACTTCGTTGTCACGCGCGGCGATCTCGCGGGCGCGCTGGGGATCGTTTTCGACATAGGCTTGCAACGCGTCGTTGAGCATGCTGCTGGCAGTCTCGGCCATCTTCGGGATGTCGTCGAGTTCTCTGAGGTGCGGCTGGTCGGCCGTCCGCAGCGTGAGGCGCGAGATACCGTCGGCGTGGTCGCCCATACGCTCGAGGTTCGTCGCGATATGGACGCTGGCGAGGATGCGCCGCAGGTCGCCGGCCATCGGGCCCTGGCGGGCGATGAGCCGCATCGTGTCATCCTCGATCTTCCAGCGGGCGTCGTTGACCTTCTGATCGATGTCGATCACTTGCTGGGCGCCTTTGACGTCCTGCTTGCGGAGCGCGTCGATGGCGCGAGTAATCTGGCGGTCGACCATCGAGCCAAGGCGCAGGACGTCGTCCTGCAGCTCGCGCATCTCGTGCGCGTATTCGGCTCTCGTCGGGTGCGTGTCAGTCATGCAACCTCATTTCAAGTTCGTCGCGAGATACCAATGTTGAGGTGGCCGCTAGCCGACCTTGCCGGTGATGTAGTCCTCGGTGCGCGGATCGCGCGGGCTGGTGAAGATCTCGTCGGTCGGTCCCATCTCGGCCAGCGTGCCGGAACGTCCCTCGGTCAGCGTCATGAAGGCGGTGATGTCGGATACGCGGGCGGCTTGTTGCATGTTGTGGGTGACGATGATGATCGGGTAGTCCTCGACCAGCTCCCGCATCAGATCTTCGATGCGCAGCGTCGAGATCGGATCGAGCGCCGAGCAGGGCTCGTCCATCAGAATCACGTCGGGCTGCGTCGCGATCGTGCGGGCGATGCAGAGGCGCTGCTGCTGACCGCCGGAGAGTGAGAGGCCGCTCTCCTTGAGCTTGTCCTTGACCTCGTCCCAGAGCGCCGCCTGGATCAGGCTGCGCTCGACGAGCTCATCCATGTTGCCCTTGTAACCGTTGATCTTCGCGCCCCAGGCGACGTTGTCGTAGATTGACTTCGGGAACGGATTCGGGCGCTGGAAGACCATCCCGATGCGGGCGCGCACGGCCACCGGATCGACATCCGGATCGTAGATGTTCTTGTCGTAGTAGTTGACCCGGCCCTCGACACGGGCGACGGCAACAAGGTCGTTCATGCGGTTGAAGGTCTTGAGCACTGTGCTCTTGCCGCAGCCGGACGGGCCGATCAGCGACGTGATGCGCTTTTCGGGCACATTCATGGACGTGTCGGTGACGGCCAGGAAGTTGCCGTAGTAGACCTTGAGGTCTTCGACGCTCATGATCGTCTCGCTGCCGTTCAGGCTGCGGACAGTTTCAGTGTCGGTCGCTCTGCGGGCCGTTGGTGTTGCAGTCATACGTGTTGCCCTCCTCAGGCTATTGGATCTGTTTGTTCTGGAAGTGGTTCCGCAGCAGAATTGCCGTCATGTTCATTGCCAGCAGGACGGCGAGCAGGACGATGATGCCCCCGGCCGCCAGGCTGTGGAAGTCCTCCTGAGGGCGTGCCGTCCAGTTGTAGATCATGATCGGCATCACTGAGAACTGTGAGTCCAAGCCTTCCGGTGTGAAGGTCAAGAACGCAACCGCGCCAACGACGATCAATGGCGCTGTCTCGCCAATGGCTCGTGACAGCGCGAGAATCGTGCCTGTGAGAATGCCCGGCATTGCGGAGGGCAGCACATGGGAGCGCACAACCTGCAAGCGCGTCGCGCCGAGCGCGAGTCCGCCCTGCCGGATCGAATCAGGCACAGCCTTGAGCGCTTCCTGCGACGCGATAATCACGATCGGGAGTACGAGCAGCGATAGCGTGAGCGAGCCGGCGATGACGCTGCGGCCCATCCGCATGATCTCGACGAAGACACCGAGCCCGAGCAGGCCGTAGACGATTGACGGGACACCCGCGAGATTCGCGATATTGGTTTCGATGATTGCGGTGATGCGGTTTCTCGGCGCGAACTCTTGCAAGTAGATTGACGCGCCGACACCCACGGGAAACGTGATGAGGGCAGTCAGGCCCATGACCCAGAGCGTGCCCATCAGCGCGACCTTGATGCCCGCACGTTCTGGGAATCGTGAAGGCAGCGCGGTGAAGAAATCACGGTCAACCCAGGTATAACCATCGCTAATGATGTCGATGAGGAGGATGGCGAGGATGACGAGCCCGAACATCGTCGCCAGGAAGAACGCGCCGCGGGCAATGGTCCCGACGGCTTTGCGCCGCTGGAGGTTTCCTGAACCTTTCAGGGGCGATGCTTGGACAGCCATTACTCGTACACCTCCCGGAAGCGCTTGACGATGAAGTAGCTGGCCACGTTGAGCGCCAGTGTTATGAGGAAGAGTGTCAGGCCGACGGCGAAGAGCGTCTGGTACTCGACGCCGCCGCGCGGCACGTCACCCGAGCTGATCTGGACGATGTAGGCGGTCATCGCTTGCATCGACTCGCGCGGATCGGCCGACCAGTTCGGTGTGCCACCTGCTACCAGGACGACGATCATCGTCTCGCCGATAGCGCGTGAGAGCGCGAGGATGATCGAGGCGGCAATACCTGAGAAGGCGGCCGGCACCATCACACGCGTGGAAACTTCGAGCTTCGTCGCGCCGAGAGCATAAGCGCCGTCGCGCAATCCAGACGGAACCGCCTGGAGCGCGTCTTCGCTCAACGATGAGATCAGCGGGATGATCAGGATGCCGACGGTGATGCCCGCGGCGAGCGCGCTGAAGAGGCGCGTGTCCGAAAAGACCCGCTGGACGAATTCCGGCGAGATGAATGTCAGGGCGAAGTACCCAAGCACTACCGTGGGGATGCCGGCAAGAATCTCCAGCGCCGGTTTGATGACGTTGCGAACCCCGCGCGGCGCGTACATCGAGAGATAGATCGCTGCTGAAAGGCCGATCGGAATGGCGACGGCAATCGCGATCACCGCGACCCACATCGTGCCTGCTACGAGAGGCAACACACCATATTTCGCGTTGTTGAAGAGCGGGGTCCACTCGGTGACGGTGAGGAATTCCCAGAGCGAGACGCGCTCGAAGAAGCCGATGGTCTCAACAAAGAGAATGAGCACAATGCCGACTGTAGTGAGGATCGAAAGGGCGGCGCAGATGAAGAGCAGGCCGCGCACGACGCGTTCGCTAAAACGGCTCTCCATCGATGAGCCCGTGAGCGGGCGAGCCGCATAGAGCTCATTCGATCTGAGACGCGCGGCCAGCGAGTCTTGGGCGATGCTCTTAGCCATGCGGACCCACATCCTTCAAGACAGTGAATTGAGACTGTTGCATCTGAAGCTACCCCTCCCCTGTGACGGTACGTGCCTCATCCTAGTGGCAGACCGTTAGCCGTCGGTGATGCGCTGATTACGATTCGACGATTCCGGCTTGACCAGCGCATCGACGCTGCGTTTCCCCCTGCCGCAACCGTTGACCATTCAGCTTATGTCGTTCGAGTGATTCTCAGATTAGACTTTTGTTAGGAGATTGTTAGAGGACGGCGGTCAGTTACGCCCGAACAACGACACCGAGGCGGGCACGCGCGTGCCCGCCTCGGTAGTTGTCAGGACGAGCCTAGTCAGCTCAGCGCGGTCAGCTTGCTGCCGCGTCGATCATGCTCAGGTTCTCCTCATAGACCTCATCGGGGTACTCGACGTAGCCGACCTGAGAGATCACTACCCGGCCCTCGGTCATGTAGTAGTGCACGAAGGCCCGGACCGTATCGTCTTCCGCGAGCGCGTCATTGCGCACGTAGATGAAGAGCGGCCGCGAGAGCGGGGCGTACTCGCCACTATTGACGGTGTCTTCCGTCGGCTCGACACAGCCGTCCCCATTGTCGACGGGCACGACCTTCATGCGGTCCTGGTTCTCGATGTAGTAGGCGTAGCCGAAGTAGGCGATGCCATACTCGTCGCTCTCGACACCCTGGACGAGGACATTGTCGTCCTCACTGGTGACGATGTTCTCGGTGCGCGTCGCACCCGATTCGCCGCCGATGGTCTCGGTGAAGTAGTCAAACGTGCCTGAGTCCGTGCCAGGGATGTAGAAGGTGATCTCTTCATCCGGCCAGGAGGGATCGACGTCCGACCAGTTTGTAACCGTGCTCTCCGGACCGAACAGCTGCGTGAGATGGTCGACGGTCAGGCAGGTGACCCAGTCGTTTGCGGGGTTGACGACGACGGACAGGCCGTCGATCGCAACCTGGAACTCGGTCATCTCAATGCCGTTTTCTGCACAAGCTTCGATTTCTTCGTCCTTGACCGGACGTGAGGCATCGGAGATCTGGGTCTCACCGGCGCAGAACTTCTCGAAGCCGCCGCCGGTGCCGGAGAAGCCGACCGTGATCTGGACATCGGAGTATTCGCGGGCGAACTCCTCGGCGACGCCTTCCGAGATCGGGAAGACGGTGCTGGAGCCGTCGATGTCGATGGAACCCGACAGATCCATCATCTCTTCTTCGGTGGCCGTCGGCTCTTCCTCGGCTGCTTCCGTCGCCGTCGGTTCCTCAGCCATCTCCTCTGTGGCCGTCGGCTCCTCGGCGGAGCCTTCGTCGTCGCCCTCCGACATGGATCGCGACCACATTTCGACGGTGCCGCCACCGATGACCGTCTCGAGGTTGTCCAGGTTCTCCTGGTAGATCTCGTCCGGGTATTCGACGTAGCCCACTTCGCCCGTCACGATGCGACCGTCGGTCATGTAGTAGCGGATGAACTCAGCGACCTCTTCACGCTCCTGGATTGCGGCGTTGTCGGCGTAGATGAAGAGCGGCCGCGAGAGCGGGGCATATTCGCCACTGTTGACGGTGTCTTCGGCCGGCTCGACGCAGCCGTCGCCATTGTCGACCTGCACGACCTTCATGCGGTCCTGGTTCTCGATGTAGTAGGCGTAGCCGAAGTAGCCGATAGCGTGCTCGTCGCTTTCGACACCCTGGACGAGGACATTGTCGTCCTCACTGGTGACGATGTTCTCAGTGCGTGTCGCGCCGGCTTCGCCGCCGCTGGTCTCGGTGAAGTAGTCGAAGGTGCCCGAGTCGGTGCCGGGGATATAGAAGGTGATCTCTTCATCTGGCCACGACGCATCGATGTCAGCCCAGGTGGTCACGCCACTGTCTGGCTCGAACATCATGGTCAACTGTTCGACGGTCAGGCAGGTGATCCAGTCATTCGCCGGATTCACAACGACCGAGAGCCCGTCGATGGCAACGCGGAACTCGGTCATCTCGATGCCGTTCGCGCCGCACTCCTCAATCTCCGAGTCGCGCACGGGGCGCGAGGCGTCGGAGATCTGGGTCTCACCGGTGCAGAACTTCTCGAAGCCGCCGCCGGTGCCGGAGAAGCCGACCGTGATCTGGACATCGGAGTATTCGCGAGCGAACTCTTCAGCGACGCCTTCGGAGATCGGGAAGACGGTGCTGGAGCCGTCGATGTCGATCGAGCCCGAAAGCTCCATATCGCCGCCACTGTCGGACGTCGCGGTGACTTCCGCACCGCCATTGTCACCGTTGTCGTCATCATCATCGTCATCGTCGCCGCAGGCCGCCAACAGCAGCATACTTGCGACGATAATTAGCGCGAAGAACGCAATGCGTTGCAAGCGCCATGGTTTGGTCACGTGGGTGTCCTCCTCAAATAACCCCGTGTCCCGGCGACTACCGCCGGGACTCCTCCACATTACGAGGGAAGCTTAGGAAGCCATTGTGAACGAGCGATTAGCACTCGGTTACGTCCCGATTACAATTCGATCCCGATCATGCAGGCCCGCGAAAGGTTTCTGCGAGGATGACCAATGCGCTGACACTTGCTGAGGCGCTGCACGACTTGCCACAGCTGCCGACGGAACGCCTGCTGCTGCGGCGGCTGACGCTCGAAGACGCAGCCGATGTCTTCGCCTATGCCTCCGATCCGGGCGTCACGGCGACGCTGAACTGGGAGACACATCTGTCGATCGATGACACGCTTGAGTTTATCGGAAGCATGCTCGATCTCTATCGGGACGACCGTGGCGCCGTCTGGGCGATCCAGCTCCTGGCGACCGGCACGGTTATCGGAACAATCGGCTACAACCGGCTCGACCAGGGGGGCTACGTCGGCGAGGTCGGCTATGCGCTCGCCCGCCCACACTGGCGCCAGGGGTTGATGACCGAGGCGCTGCGCGCCGTGCTCGACTACGGCTTCCGGCACATGGGCTTGCGCCGGATCGAGGCGACCTGCCGCATCGACAACATCGGCTCCTACCGGGTCATGGAGAAGTGCGGGATGACCCTTGACGGCGTGCTGCGCGACGCGCGCTATGTCAAAGGGCGGTTGGAGTCGATCCGGCTCTACTCACTATTGCGGAGGGACTATGAGCGCGCGTATCGATCTGACCATCGCCGACGTCTTCGCGGAGCATCCGGTGCTGACGACAGCTCGGACGCGGTTGCGGAAGATACGGCTGGAGGACGCTGACGATCTCTATGCCTACGGTCGCGATCCCGAGGTCAGCCGCTTCGTCGGTTGGGATACGCACCGGTCAATCGCCGACGCCGAGCTCTTCATCGAGGCGTCGCTCGACAAGTACGAGCGCGGTGACGTTGCCGATTGGGGCATCGAGCACGGTGCCAACGGCAGCTTCATCGGCACGGTTGGCTACCTCTGGTGGGAGACGCACGAAGCGGCGGCCGAGATCGGCTATGTCCTTGCGAAACCCTACTGGGGCCAGGGCTTGATGACCGAGATCGCGAGCGAGGTCATGCGCTTTGGCTGGGATGTGATGGGGCTGAACCGCATCCAGGCGCACACCGAACCGGAGAATGTCGGCTCACGCCGGGTGCTCGAGAAGTGCGGCATGCAGTTCGAGGGGTGTCTGCGAGAACGGGTGCGCTCGGGCGACGGCTTCGTCGACCTCTTGCTCTATGCTGCCCTGCGTAGCGAACGCAGGCAGTAGCCGGGAGAATCTGGGGGAGATTGGTATGGACGTCACGACACTATTTGAGCCGGGCACGGGCGATGCCTACCAGCAGAGCCGGCATACGGCTGTCGACGAGGTCGTCCTGCCGCCGGGCGGGGTTATCCCGCTCCAGGGCTATCCCGAGGAGCGCCTGTACTACTTCACGGACGGCCGTGGCTTCATGGATATCTATCCAGGCGATCAGTACGAAATCCGCCAGAATACGGCGCTCTGGACGACGCCGATGATCCCGACGGAGATCCGCAACACCGGCCAGCGCCCGCTCTACTTCACGATCTTTCGCGTTGCCGATGTACCGGTCCCGGAGCTGCGTGACGGCATGTTGACCTGGACTGCGGTCGATGCCTCCGGTGAGGCTGCGCCGGGTTCCGGCCAGAATACGGTCAACGTCTATGAGACGCACCGGCACGAGGAGGGGTTGCACTTGCGGATTCACCTGATCCCGCTACGGCGGAGCCAGCGCACCCACGATCCGGCCGAGGTTCTGACACTGCTGCCCGGCTCGGCAACGCAGCGGCATACTCACCCGGATATCGAGGAAACGATCTACGTCTTGACTGGCGCGGGCGTTGCGCTCTGGGATGACGAGGAAGTCGAGATCGGTCCCGGCTCGGTTCTCTGCTATCCGAAGGATGTCGTCCGGCTGGTGCGTAACACCGGTGACACGCCGCTGGCCTACGTGTGCCACTCGGTCGCGCTTGACTAGACTGGTTCCTGGATGAGAGGCGTGGAAGACCCGCCAGGGTCATTGCTGCTATGGACAGGCGAGGGGGAACAATGGGCATGATGGACGGCAAGAAGGTACTCGTGATGGGTGTCGCGAACCAGCGCTCGCTGGCCTGGGGCATCACCCAGGCGTTGCACCGCGAGGGCGCGGAGCTGGCTTTCAGCTACGTGCCAGATGACCGCATGAAGCGCAATCTGGATCGCCTTGTCGAGACTCTGGATGGCGTCGACGACCCGCTCTGCGTACCGTGCGATGTTCAGGACAGCGAACAGGTTGCGGAGGTCTTCAAGGCTGTCGAGGGGCATTGGGGCAGCCTTGACGTCTTCGTCCACTCGATCTCCTTCGCCAAGCGTGAGGAGATCACCGGACGCTACAGCGAGATCTCGCGGGATGGCTTCCTGCTTGCCCAGGAGGTCAATACCTACTCACTGATCGAGTGCTGCCGGCATGCTGCGCCATTGATGGAGGCGGCCGGTGGTGGCAGCGTCATCACGATGACCTACCTGGCATCTGAGCGCGTCGTTCCGAACTACAATGTTATGTCGGCTGCCAAAGCATCGCTCGAATCGAGCGTGCGCTATCTCGCCGCCGATCTTGGACCGGAGAACATTCGGGTCAACGCGATTTCGGCAGGTCCGATGCGGACGCTCGCCGCCAGCGCCGTGCGCGGTATCCAGGGGGCACGTGAACTGATGGAGGAGCGTTCCCCGTTGCGCCGCAACATCACGCTCGACGAGGTCGGCAACGTCGGGCTCTTCCTCGCCTCCGACCTTTCCAGCTCGCTTACCGGCCAGACCCTCTACGCCGACTGCGGCTTTAACATCACGGCTATGTAGGGCGTAGGGAACAGGTAACAGGGAATAGGGAACAGGAAGGCGTTTGCGGCTACCTGTTTCCGTCCTGACCCTCTCCCCGCGCAGCAGTGGGCGGGGAGAGGGGCTGGGGTTGAGGAAAGTCCCCTCTGCTATCCCCTACAACCTATCCCCTATCCCCTTCCCCTAATCCCGTGTCCCCAATCCCTCAACGTGCGAGTGCTCGTGGGGTTCGTGGAAGTGGTGCTCGTGGTGTTCGCCGCGGCGGGCCTGGAGCGCGCGGCTGAGGTAGCCGTGCTGCGGGGCGAGGATGACGCGGACGCCTTCGCCGCCGAGGTCGTCGTCGTGGAGCCG